>JAICUI010000001.1 GCA_025935925.1 Chloroflexota bacterium | reverse complement strand
CGCCGTCTGGGTCGGCGTCGGCGACGACGTCGGCGAAGGCGTCGGCGACGACGTCGGCGAAGGCGTTGCCGTCGGCGATGGCGTTGGCGTCGGATCCGCGTTCGGCACAGGCGTCGGCGACGGCGTCGCGACCGGGCTCGCGGTCGGCGTCGCGACCGGGCTGGCGGTCGGCGTCGCGACCGGGGTGGCAGTCGGTGTCCCGGTGGGCGCCGGCGTCCCCGTGGGAGTCGGCGTCACGGTCGCAGTCGATGTCCCCATCGGAGTCGGCGTGGCGGTGGGCGTCGGCGTGGGCGTCGGCGTGGGCGTCGGCGGCGTCACGCGGATCCGCGCGCCGAACGCGGCCGACAGCCCGTCGCGGCCATCGCCGTACGCGAAATAGATCGTCCGGCCGTCCGCGAGGAGCGTCGCCTCGTCGCGGAGCCCGGGGCCGTTGTACCGAGCGATGATCGGCGCAACCTTCCACCTCGACCCATTCAGCGCGCCGGGTCCGACCCACGTCGCGCCACGATCGAACGTGACCGCGGCCGCGTTACCGACCGTCCGCGACATCCCTGATGCATCGACCGTGTGGAACAGCACCGCCACGAACCCCTTCCCGGCCACCAGCTCGGGGCGCATCGACCGCTGCGCCCGGCCGTTCACGGACGGCGGCACCGGAAGGAGACGCGTGCGCCACGTCCGGCCGCGGTCGTCGCTGGTCACGATCCGGATCCGCCCGTCGCTCGCGACCGCGGAGTAGATGCGGCCGCCGTCGTCGACGACGAGGCCCGTCGCCCAGCACGGCTCGGCGAGACCCACGTTCACGCCCTTCAGCTCGGGCGTGTACCCGAGGTTCCACTGCGTCTCCGGCAGCTTGGTGGCGAGCACGTTCGCGCCATGCGTGATCCGCCCGGTCGACCGATCGAACGCCAGCCGCGCGACCCCGAACGCAAGCCGCCCGATGTTCGCGCTGCCGCCCTTGCAGAACGGGCAGTCGAAGCGCCAGCGCCGAAGGTCGAGCTGGTACCCGGCGACATACGCCGAGCCGTCGGGCGACGTCGTCAGCTTGTAGGCGATCCGCCAGGCATCGGGGTAGCCCGTCGGCGGCGCGAGCTTCGGCACCTCGGTCTCGGACCAGGTGCGGCCGAAGTCGCGGGACGCGACGACGTGGAGCCCAGTCCCACGAGCCGGGTCCTTCGGCCAGTTGTACGCGAGGTAGACGGCGCCGTAGGCCGGGCTCGCTCGGTTCGTGTCGACGGCGATGTCCTCGATGCCGCCGAACCAGCCGCGCGTCCGGTTCGCGATGTACCGGAGCCGCCACGTCCGGCCCTCGTCGTCGCTCGAGCTCACGGCGAAGTGGTAGTCGTCCGGGCTGCCGGTCATCGCCGTGTAGAACAGGCGCGCCCTGCCGGCCGGGCCGACGCCCCACGCGACCATCGGGTGGCTCCCGCCACCGCGCGGCCGGCCCGCCACCGTTGCCCATGTCCGGCCGGTGTCGTGGCTGATCCGGATGACGGGGTGGCTGTCCTCGCCGGGACCCGCGGCGTAGACGACCGCGAGCCGCGCCGCGTCGAACGGATGCGCCGTGACGATCGGCTCGCGGCTCCGCGTCGCAACGCTCGTGGGCTTCGGGCTGACCCGCGACTCGCCCAGCACGGTCCACGACCCGGTCGATGGCGTTCCGACGGTCGCGCCCGCGAGGGAGGCGGGCGCCGACGGCGGGAGCGCGGTCGCCGTGACGAGCGAGACCGCGAGGACGAGCCGGAGGACGGGCTGGCTCACGACGCGCAGTGTGCACGTTCGCAGCAACCTGTAACCGCGAGAAGCGACACGCGGAGGCCGGTGGAGCGGTCGACGGCGGACGGTAGCGGCATGCCGAACGTCGCGCGCCCGCTCCCCCTTGCCGCCGCGGTCCTCGTCCTGGCGGTCGCCGCCTGCGGATCCAACCAGGAGAGCGCTTCGCCGGGCAGTGGCGCCACGGCCTCACCGGCCACGAGCGCCCCATCGACGAGCGGCTCGGGCTCGCCGGTCGCGTCATCCGAGGCGCCGGGGTCATCGAGCGAGTCGCCCTCCCCCGCTTCCGGTGCGACGGTCGGGGTCGGCGGCGCATCGTCCGGCGCACCCGCGAGCTCGGGCAGCTCCGGCACGGCGGGCGGCGGCAGCGCGCCCGACGCCGGCACGCTCCAGCAGGACTTCGAATCGGTCGTCCAGACGGTCAGCCCGTCGGTCGTGCTCATCGAGACGGACCAGGGCCTCGGCAGCGGCGTCGTGCTCGACGACAACGGCGACGTCGTCACCAACGCGCACGTCGTCGAGGGCGCGAGCGACTTCCGCGTCGTCACCGATACCGGCCAGCGGCTGAAGGCCACGCTCGTGGGTGCCTTCCCGACGGACGACATCGCCGTCGTCAAGGCGTCGGACGGCTCCCTGAAGCCGGCGACGTTCGCGAACTCGGACCAGCTGCGCGTCGGCCAGATCGTGCTCGCCATCGGCAACCCGCTCGGGCTCCAGAGCAGCGTGACCGACGGCATCGTGAGCGCCGTGGGGCGGACGGTGAACGAGGACAACGGCGTCGCGCTGCCGGGCGTGATCCAGACCAGTGCCGCGATCAACCCGGGCAACAGCGGTGGGGCGCTCGTCGACCTCTCGGGCGCCGTCGTCGGCATTCCGACGCTCACGGCGGTCGACCCGCAGATCGGCGGCGCGGCGATCGGCATCGGCTTCGCGATCCCGAGCAACATCGCGACCGACATCGGCTCGCAGCTCGTCGCCAACGGCAAGGTCGTCAACTCGCATCGGGCCTACCTCGGCGTCCGGCTGGCCAACGTGACGGGCGCCGACGGCGCGTACGTGTACTCGGTCGACAAGGGCGGCCCGGCGGACAGGGCGGGCATCACGGCCGACGAGCTCATCACCGAGCTTGACGGCAAGCCGACGCCCGACCAGCCGACGCTCGCCTCGATCCTCGCCGCGCTTCAGCCCGGCCAGCAGGTGGACGTGAAGCTCGAGCAGCGCGACGGGACCACGAGCACGGTCAAGGTCACGCTCGGCGAGCTGCCCGGCTGAGGGACGCCGACCCGCGGCGAGTCGGCGAGGGACCACGCCGATCCAGCGACGACTGATCGGGGCACCCGCCCCTTTCCCCTGATCCCGCCGCCGCCGACGATCGGCGCGTGGACCGACCGCGGGACCTGGATCTCCATGCCGACGCCGCGCTCCCGACGTTCCTCGTCGAGCGGTACTGGCCCGGCGTCGACCTCACCACCCTGCGCGCGCGCTTGCCGGGCCTCGAGGCCGCCGCACGCGCGATGACCGAGGACGGCACGAGCGTCGTCCACCTCGCCTCGATCCTCATGCCGGTCGACGAGGTCGTCTTCTCGCTCATCGCCGCGCGCGACGAGGCCGCCGTCCGCGCGGCGGTGGCTCGCGCGGACATCCCGTTCGACCGCATCGCCGCGGCCATCACGCTGCTGCCGGGCCGTGTCCCGGATCGCGCCGGAGGACCCATGTCATGAGCACCCAGCCCATCCGTCGAAGCCGCTCGGCGACCGCGCTCGCCGGCGCCGCGATCGTCCTGATCGCGGCGGGCTGCACCGGCACGCCGGCGGCGTCCGCGGTCGCCTCGGCCGTCGTCAATGCGACGATCCCGCCGCTCGCGACGGAGGCACCGACCAGCTCGCCGACAGAGGAGGCGTCGACCACGGCGACCGAGGCCCCCTCCGAGACCGCGCTGCCGTCCGCCGTCGCGACGGCCATCGACCCGTGCCAGCTCATCACCGCGGACGAAGCCAGCAAGCTCGTGGGCGTGACGTTCGGCGCGGGCAAGACCATCACCAACCCCGGCAAGCCCAACCTCTGCACGTACGCGGCCCCGGGCCCCCACCTGTTCTCCGTCGAGGTGGCCGTGGCGCCCGACGAGGCGACGGCGAAGGCGGCCGAGGCCCACGCTGAGCAGGACCTCAAGTCGCAGGGCTCGCAGCTCGGCCAGATGGGCGTGAAGGTCACGGAGCTTCCGGGCTTCGCCGCGAACACCGACGCGGCGATGCTCGAGGGATCGGTCAAGGGCTCCGTCCCGCTCGCGGCACGGGCGATGTTCCTGCTGCGTGGCGTGACGTTCGTGGGGTTCAGCGACGTCGCGCTCGGCGGCCAACCGCCGTCCGCGCAGGACATGCAGAACGAGGCGATGACCGTGCTCGGCAGGCTGCCCTGAGGAGACGCGGCGCCCGGAGCGGCCGGATCGGCGAGGCGCGGCACGAGGTCACGGACGACAGCCCGGAGTCGATTGGCGTAGCGTCCGCGCGTGGACGCCGCGGGGGTTGTCGGACGGGGAGCGGAGCTCGCCGCCATCGAAGCGGCGTTCGACCGCGCGCCGGCCGGGCCGGTCGCCGTGATCCTGGCGGGCGAAGCCGGCATCGGGAAGTCGACGGTGTGGGAGGCGGCGGTCGATGCCGCCCGGTCGCGCGGGTGGGTGGTCCTCAGCTCGCGGCCGGCCCGCGCGGAGCATGGACTGACGCTTGCCGGGCTCACGGACCTGCTCGCGGCGATCGGCGACGACACCCTTGCGGCGCTCCCGGGACCGCAGCGCGATGCGCTCGGCGTGGCGCTGCTTCGCGTCGACCCCGGGGATGCGCCGCCGGACCAGCGGGCGCTGTCCGTCGCAACGACGGCGCTGCTGCGACGCCTCGCGTCGGACGGCCACCCGGTCGTCGTCGCGATCGACGATCTCCAATGGCTCGACCCGGGGAGTGGCTCGATCCTCGCGTTCGCCCTGCGACGGCTCCGCGACCGGTCGATCGCGGTCCTCGCCAGCATCCGCAGCGGCGAGGAGGCGGGCGTCGCCGATGCCGTGCTCGACGCCCTGCCGCACGACCGCGTGGAGCGGCTGACGGTCGGGCCGCTGCACCTGGCGTCGCTCCACCGGTTGTTCGAGCGGCGGCTGGGGAGATCGTTCCCGAGGGTCGTCCTCCTGCGCCTCGAGCAGGCGTCCGGCGGGAACCCGCTCTACGCGCTGGAGCTCGCCCGCGCCCTCGTCGCCACCGGGACCGCCGGCGATCCGCGCACGGGGCTGCCGATGCCGGAGAGTCTCGGGACCCTCATCGCCGGCCGCGTCGCGCGCCTTCCGCCGCGGACCCGCTGCGCGATGCTCGTCGCGGCCGCGGCCACGGATCCTTCGGCCGAAGCCCTGGGACTCGCGCTCGCCCTGCCGGCCGCCGCCCTGCACTCGGCGCTCCGTGCGGCGATCGACGACGGCCTCGTCGCGGTCGAGGGCGGCGCGGTCCGGTTCCGCCATCCGCTGTTCGCGCAGGCGGTCATCGCCGCGGCACCCGCCGAGGAGCTCCGTGACGTGCACCGCAGGCTCTCGTCGGCGGCCCGCACGCCGGACGGCCGGGCCCGGCACCTCGCGCAGGCCGTCACCGGGCCCGACGAATCGGTGGCCGCCGCGCTCGAAGCGGCCGCCGCCGACGCGCGCCAACGCGGGTCGTCGCTGGACGCCGCGACCTTGTACCGCGAGGCGGCACGACTCACGCCGTCACCCGCCTCGGACGCGGCCCTCGACCGAGCCCGGCTGGCCGCCGAGTGCCTGTTCGTCGACCTGTCCGAGTACGTCGAGGCCGACCGGATCCTCGAGGCGGCGATCGACGCCGCCGAGCCGGGGGCGGCACGGGCGGCCGCTCTCAGCCTGCGCGGGATCGTGCGCTACTACCACGGCCGGCTCACGGACGCGCTCGCCCTGGGCGAGCAGGCGCTGGCGGAGGTCGGCGAGGAGCCCGTCGCGCGCGCGACCGTCCTCGGGCGGCTCGCCTATCTCCGGATGCAGGTCGACCTCGACCGTGGGCTCGACGAGGTCGATGACGCGGTCCGGCTGCTCGAGGCGGCGGCGGAGCGGCATCCCGTCGATCCCGACCTCCTGGCGAACGCGATCCTGCTCCGGGCGGCCGGCGAGCTCGGGGCGTTGCGGCCGACCCGGCCCGGAGCGGTGGAGCGCGTGCTCGCGCTCATCTCGGTCGGCGGGCGGTCGTGGGAGAAGGAGGGCGCCGAAGGCAGCGCGTTCGGGCTCGCTCGCCACACGGACGATCTCGACCGCGCGATCGCGATGACCCGCGACATCATCCGGTCCAAGTCGGGCCCGGGTGGCGACGACCCGTTCAACGTGGTGATGCTCGCGGGGCTGCTGCTCTACCGCGGCGACTGGGCCGAGGCCCGCGACGCGGCCGAGGCGGCGGCGGCCGAGTACCGGCGCGAAGGGGCCGACCTGTACCCGGCGTGGGCCCTGCGCGGCCTTGCCCTCGTCGCCGCGCACGACGGCCGGCTCGAGGCGGCACGCGCGTGGGCCGCGGCCGGACTCGCCGACGCCACCGCCCGGGGCGACGTGATCCTCGCGGTATTCCACCACCACCTCCTCGGGTTCATCGCCCTCACCGAGGAGACATGGCCCGCCGCGTGGTCGCATCTGGAGGAGGCGGTCCGCCTCGCCGACGCGATCTCGACGCGCCACCCGGGCCGCTTCAAGCTGGCCGGCGACCTCGTCGAGACAGCGCTCGCCCTGGGCGACATCGATCGAGCCGCGGCCATGGTCGCGAGGTGCGACGAGGCGATCCGCGTCGCGCCGACACCCTGGGTGGCGGCGGTCGGGCCGCGCTGCGCGGGCCTCGTGGCCGCCGCGCGCGGCGATCTCGACGGGGCCGCCGCGCTCCTCGAGTCGGCGGTCGCGGCGCACGACGCGCTGCCGATGCCGTTCGAGCGCGGCAGGACGCTGCTCGTGAAGGGCCGGCTCCACCGCCGGCGCAAGGAGAAGCGGCTGGCGGACGAGACGCTCCGCGAGGCGTTGGCGGTGTTCGAGCGCCTCGGAGCGCCCGACTGGGCGGCCAAGGCGCGCCAGGAGCTCGGCCGCGTGGGCCGCCGGCCGCACGCGCCGGACGCGCTGACCGACACGGAGCTCCGCGTCGCCCAGCTCGCGGCAACCGGGCTCACGAGCCGCGAGATCGCGGAACGCGCGTTCCTCGCGCCGAAGACCGTCGGCAACGTGCTCGGACGCGTGTACGACAAGCTCGCCATCCATTCGCGGGCCGAGCTGGGCGCGGCGATGGCCGGGATCGCCGCGGCGGCGGAAGTGGCGAACCGGATCGACTGATCACGCCCTCGCGCGGCCGTAGACTGCGGCCGATGCCGGACCTCCGCGAGCTCCCGCTGCCCGACGGGCGGTCGCTCGCGGTCCACGAGGGCGGCGCGGAGGCCGCCGACGCGCGGCTCACGGTCGTGTGGCACCACGGTTCGCCACAGAGCGGTGCGCTGTACGAACCGCTGCTGTCCACCGCGGCGGCGCGCCGGATCCGGCTCCTCTCGTTCGGCCGGCCGAGCTACGGCGGGTCGTCGCCCAACCCCCGGCGGGACGTGGCGTCCGTCGGGCGTGACGTGGTGGCGCTCGCCGACGCCCTGGGAATCACGAGACTCGCCATGCTGGGCGCCTCCGGCGGCGGGCCGCACGCGCTCGCCTGCGCCGCCGCGATGCCGGACCGCGTCGCCGCCGTCGCGACGTTCGCCTCGCCCTGCCCGTTCACGGGCGACCACGACTGGTTTGCGGGCATGCAGTCACCCGCGGCCCTCCGGGCGGCGCGCGAGGGTCGGGACGCACGCGCGCGCTTCGCGGAGATCGACGAGTTCGACCGAGCGCAGTTCGTCGCCCGGGACTGGGCGACCCTCGCCGGACCGTGGGGCGCGATGGGGCGCGACGCCCAGCAGGAGGGCGAGGCGGGCCAGGACGGCCTCATCGACGACGACGTGGCGCTCGTCACGCCGTGGGGGTTCGACGTGGCGGCCGTAGCGCAGCCCGTGCTGCTCGTCCACGGCGGCGCCGATCGCGTCATCCCGATCGCCCACGCCCGCGACCTCCTCGCGCGGCTCCCGAACGCCGAGCTGTGGGAGCGGCCGCGCGACGGCCACGTGTCGGTGCTCGAGGCGCTGCCGGTCGTGCTCGACTGGCTGCTCGAGGCGGCGGGCGCCGACGCGGCCTGACGGCCCTCGAGCCGCGCCCGCGGCGCCCGCGGCGTCCGCGGCGCCGAAGCCGGCCCCTATCGGCGGATCTCGTCCGGCCGGTTGCGCATCGCCTCCGCCGCCATGGACACGTACGCGTGCAGGCGCGCCTTGGCGTCGGACGGCGCGGTCGAGGCATCGATCGCCGCGCGCATGTGCACGAGCCACCGATCGCGCTCCAGCCCGCCGATCGGGAACGGGGCGTGGCGCATCCGGAGGGCGGGATGGCCGCGCTCGTCGCTGTACGTCGACGGGCCGCCCCAGTACTGGGCGAGGAACAGCGTCAGTCGGCGCCGCGCGCCCGCGAGGTCCGGCTCCGGGTACAGCGGCCGCAGGACGGGATCGAGGGCGACCCCCGCGTAGAACCGGTCGACGAGCGCCTCGAAGAACGGCATCCCGCCGACGGCCTCGTAGAGCTCCAGCTGTCGCACGCGACAAGGGTAGGTGGCATGCGCAGCCGGTGGCGCGCCCGGGTACGTTCAACGGCATGGCGGACACGGACACCGGCAGGGGAACCGACACGGACACGGACACGGACACGGCCACGGACACGGCGCTCGTCGCCGCGGTCGAGCTGGCCGTCGGTGGTCCGGTCGTGCGCCTGGTCGACGTCGAGCCGGTCGCGCTCGAGTACGACCCGTTCATGGCCGGCCGGACGATCACGCGCATCACCGGGGTCGCCGAGACACCGGACGGCCGCGTGCCATGGTCGCTCATCGTGAAGACGACCGCGGGACCCGCAGCGGCGCACCCCTACCTCTACGCGAACGCCGCCCGCGAGCTCGCGGCCTACCGATCCGGGCGGCTGGACGACCTCGCGCCGTCCGTCGCGGCGCCGCGCCACTACCGGACCGAACGATCCCCCGACGGCGCGATCAAGCTCTGGCTCGAGGACGTGGCGTCGTCCGCGCGACCCGTGACGGCTGGCGACATCGTCGAAGCCGCCCGGCACCTCGGGCGGCTCGCCGGCCGCTGGCTGAACCGCACGCCCGCGGATCCGTGGCTGTTCACCGGGTGGCTGGATCGGCACGCGCAGCCCGAGGCGGTCGGACCGGCACTCGCGCGCCTGGGCGACGTCCACATCCCGCCGGAGCAGCGGCGGCGGCTTGGGTGGGGACCCGAGGACGCCATCGCGCTGATCGAGGCGCAGCCTCGCGTTCGGACGCGGCTCGAGCGGCTGCCGATGACGCTATGTCACCACGACGCCGTCGGCGCCAACGTGTACCGGCGCATCGACGGGCGGGACGAGACGGTGCTGATCGACTGGGAGAGCGTCGGGCCGGGCCCGGTCGGCGCCGATCTCGCGTCGCTGCTGTTCGCGTCGGCGCGCCGCGGGGACATCCCGGCCACCGCCCTGCCGCGCCTCCGGCCGCAGGCGATCCGAGCCTACGCCGCCGGCATGCGCGACACCGGCCGACCCGCGGACGACGACATGGTGGCCCGGGCGCTCGACGCCGCCATCTGCCTCCGGTGGACGCTCGCCCGCGACGTCCTCCTCACGATCGTCGACGGCACGCCATGGCGTCGCGGCAGCGCGCCCGCGGAGCCCGAGCAGCAGGCGATGACCGAGCTGCTGGCCCTGGCTGAGGTGCTGTTCGACGCCGCCGGGCGGGCGCTCGGGGCTCGCTGACCCCGGTCAGCCGCGCGCCGTCATCCGGCATCGCCGTAGGCCTCGAGGATCGCGTCGAGCTCGGCGTCGGCGTCGACCCGCCCGCGACGTCCAGCGACGGTTCCCCGCCACGAGGCGACCCGGCCCTTGACCCCCGTCACGGCGTCCGCGCCGGCGAGGGCCGCGAGCGACAGGGCGGCCTGCACCGGCTGCAGCATCGCGGCCACCGTCCCGCCGTCGGCCGGCGACATCCGGTGGACCAGGCGCAGGACGGCGGGCAGGTCGGTGATGTCGGCCTGCCGGGCGAGCCCCGCCGCCGCCTGGCCGGCCTCGTACACGTCGTCCGATTCGAGGATCCGGCGCAGCGCCGCGGCAACCTTGGGATCCGGGTCCCACGCCGACAGGCCCGCGAGGGCGGCGTGCCGCTCGGGCGACGACGCGCTCGCAAGCTGCAGGATCAGCTCGCCGCGACGCGCAGGGGTCTGGAGCGAGGGCGGGTAGCGGGTCGGGTCGGCGCGGGTCTCCGCCTCGGCCTCCGGGGTCATCTCCGTCAAGCGGAACGTCATCCCGGCTCGAGCTCCGGCGACACGGCGGACCGCTCCGATGCGGCGATCTCGGCCAGCCAGCGCCGGTAGTCGATCGACACGCGGTCCACGCCCTTGATGTGCAGCTCCTCGGAGAGATCGATCGGCAGCTCCTCGGGCCGCTGGGATTCCACGACGACCCGGTCCTGCTCGAGGATCAGCTGCTGGAAGTCGACGAACGACTGGTCGCGCGACGGGTCCAGGTCGTAGTTGCGCGCGTTCCAGGTGAAGTTCCGCGTCTCCTTCGCCGACACCGGGCAGGACGCGACGAACAGCACGAAGTGCTTGCCGTCCGGAAGCGGCTGATCCAGCCGGACCGTGAACGGCATGGTGAGGGTGTAGTGCGACGGTTCGCGCTGGATCCTGCCGCCGCCGTTCGACCCGTGGTCGCCCTTGAGGTCGTTCGCCGGCTCCTGGATCCCGAGCCGGAACCAGAGCGTCGAGTCCGTGCGGACGACGTCGTGGTCGGGGATCTCCGGGTTCGACCGGTCGCCGAGGATCCCCTCGTGCACCCACGCAAAGTGGCTGAAGTCCACGAAGTTCTCGACCCGTCGCGCCGCGGAGCAGTGCCAGTCGTACTGCGGGATCTTGATGAGCCGATAGCCGTCGTCGCGCCACTCGGGAAAGGCGGGCAGCGGGAACCCGGCCGCCGGCGCCTCGGCGCCCGCACCGGCGTCGAGACACACCCAGACCAGCCCCGCGTGCTCGGCCGCGGCGAACGGGTGGATCCTGGCCTTGTTCGGGATGTTGGTCCCGTGGCTGGCCGGGATGCGCGTGCACACGCCCGCGTCGTCGTAGGTCCAGCCGTGGTAGGGACACACGAGGCAACCGTCCTCGACCCAGCCGAGCGACAGCGCCGTCCCGCGGTGGACGCACAGGTCGCGGAACGCGCGCACCTCGCCGTCCAGCCGAACGAGCACGAGCGGCTCGTCGAGCAGCCGGGCGGCGATGGGCCGGTCCCCGAGCTCGTCGGCCCACAGCACCGGGTGCCAGAACCGGCGCAGCGCGCGGTACAGCTGCGCCTCCCCCGCCTGGTCGAGCCGGTTCTCCGTCATCGGCCTGACGGTACCCGGTCGGCCCGGCATCCGCAGGGGGCGGGCTGCCGGTGCGGACCCCCGCGGCCGGATCGTCGCGGCCGGACGTCGCGGCCGGATCGTCGCGGCCGGACCCGTATGGACATTCGTCCATGGCCGCAGACCACGCGCCGCCCTCCCGCCCGCACCGGCGGGCGACCACGATTCGCCGATGACCGCCCGAACCACCTCCACCGCCAGCCGCCTCGGCCCCTTCGACCTCGGCGCGCTCGTCTACCTCGGCGCCGTCTGGGGTGCCGCGTTCCTGTTCGTCCGCGTCGCCTCGCCGGAGGTCGGTCCCGTGTGGACCGCCGAGATCCGCATCGCCCTCGCCGGACTCGCGATCGCCGCGTTCATCGGCCCGCGGCGCGTCTGGGCGCTCCGCCGGCACGCCGTCAAGCTCGCGGTCATCGGCGCGACGTTCTCCGCGATCCCGTTCTCGCTCCTGGCGTTTGCGACGCTGACGCTGCCGGGATCGCTCGCCTCGCTGCTGATGGCGACGACGCCGCTGTTCACCGCGATGATCGCGATGGCGTGGCTCGGCCAGCGCCCGACGGGCCGCGTCGTCGCGGGTCTCGCGATCGGGTTCGGGGCCGTGGCGGTGCTACTCGGCGGCGACGCCAAGGCGATCGGGCCTGCGACGCTGGTCGCGTTCGGAGCCGGCCTCGTGGCCGCGCTGAGCTATGCGGTCGCCGGCACGTACGTCCGGCGCAAGGCCGACGGGATCCCGCCGATCGACCTCGCGGCCGGCCAGCTCCTCGCCGGCTCCATCGTCCTGCTGCCCGTCGCGTTCCTCACGGGCGCGCCGCGCGTACCCGCCACCGACGGGATCGTGTCGCTGGCGCTCCTCGCCCTCGTGTCCACGGCCATCGCCTGGCCCGTGTACTTCCGGATGTCCGAGCGCACGAACGCGACGACGGCCAGCACGCCGACCTTCCTCGTCCCGATGTTCGGGATGCTCTGGGGCGGCCTCGTGCTCGGCGAGGCGATCGGCGCCGAGCTCGTGGCGGGGTTCGGCCTGACCATGCTGAGCATGGTCCTCGTGATGCCGCTCCCGCTGGGCGCGATCGGGTCCCGGCTCGCGGTTGCGGCGCACCTCCGACGCCCGCCCTCGGCGCGGCGTCCTGACGACCAGCTTCAGCCGGCGAGCGGTCCGTCCCAGCCGGGCAGCGCGAGCTGTCCCGGCGCCTGGATCTCGGCGCCGATCGGGATGGACGGATCGGGCTCGAGGCGGATCGTCCGCCGGTCGGCCAGCTCGTAGCGGTCGGCGAGCGCCGCGACCCGCGTCCGCACCGGCGTGAGCACGTCCTTCGCGACGTACGCGCCCCGTGCGTACAGTCGCTCGTAGACCGGCATGAGCTCGGGCCAGTCACGCGCCAGGTGGTCGAGGAAGTGCTCGCGCGTCCCGGGTCGCAGGTAGAGCACGTTCGCCCACACGCCGGCCGCGCCCGCGTCACGCGCCGCACGCACGACGTCGGCGAGCAACCGTGGATCGTCCGACAGCCCGGGCAGGATGGGCGCCATGCCGACGCTCGCCTTGATCCCGGCGTCGACCAGCGTCCGCAGCGCGCGCAGCCGCTGTCGCGGCGGCGCGGTGCCGGGCTCGGTCCGCCGCCAGATCCCGGCGTCCAGGGTCGGGATCGAGAACGTGACGGACACGTCGGCGCGGACGGCGGCCTCGGCGAGCACGTCGACGTCGCGGACGATCAACGGGCCGCGCGTGATGATCCCGAACGGCGTCCGGGCCTCGCCCAGCGCCCGGAGCGCGCCGCGGGTGAGCCGGAAGCGGCCCTCCGCCGGCTGGTACGGGTCCGTCGCCGTCCCCACCACGACGTGCTCCCGGCGCCACGCCGGCCGCGCGAGCTCCGCCCGGAGCACGTCGACGACGTTCGGCTTCACCCGGATCGACGCGCCGTAGCGATCGTCCGACGGCCGGTCCGCCATCCGCTCGAACGCGCGCACGAAGCAGAACGTGCAGCGGTGGGCGCAGCCCATGTACGGGTTGAGCGACCAGCGGAAGGACATGCCCTTCACGCGGTTCAGCGCGACCCGGCAGGGCTCGAGGCGGTAGTCCGCAGCCACGGTCGACGGAGCGTAGAACATCTGTTCGATTCGCGCCATCGTCTCATGTGATCACCTACGCTGTCGCGGACCACCCGCGAGGAGCCGCCCATGTCCGTCGATCCCGAGGTCCATGCCGCCAACCGCGCCGCGACCGACCGAATTCGGCAGCTCGCGGCCTCGATCCCCGACGATCGCCTCGCGACGCGCGTCGGCGAGCACTGGACGCCCGGCGTCGTGTTCGCGCATCTCGCGTTCTGGGATCGCCGGGTCCTGCTGACGCTCGAGGCCTCGCAGGCGGCGGGACGGGTCGTCGTGGTGGACGTCGACATCGCCGCGAACGACATCTCGCTCCCGCTGTGGCTGGCCGTGCCGCCACGGGACGCGATGCGGCTCGCCGTCGACACGGCGGCGGACCTCGACGAGCGGCTGGCGACGACCGACCCCGGGCTGCTCGACGAGCTCCACGCCGAGGTCCCGCGCTGGGTCCGTCGCCACCTCCACCGGGACGAGCACCTCGACGAGCTCGAGGCGGCCCTCGGCGCCCGAGGCTAGGATCACCGGATGCCGAGCCGCCGCCGCCCGATGCCCGTCGCGGCGCTCGTGGTGGTGGCGCTGCTGATCACGGCCTGCTCGGCGCAGCCCGTCTCCGAGGTCGTCGACGCGCCCGGGACCGGGGCCGCGACCCAGGCTGCGAGTGCCGCGGGGTCGCCCGGGCCGGCGAGCCCGCTGCCGTCGCACGACCCTGCCAGTCCCTCGCCCACGACGACGTCGGCGGCCGCACCGGCGAGCGCGCCGCCGAGCCGGCCGACGGGCACGACGTTCGCGATCGTCAGCGAGGAGCCCGCCGTCGGCGGCGGCGTCAAGCAGACGCACCGCATCACCTGGGACGCGCCGGCTGGTGAGGCGACCGCGTTCCTCGTGTACGGCGTGAAGGACTGCCTGCGCGCGGCGAAGAAGACGAACGGCACGCCGTGCGTGGTCAAGGGCATGCGGATCCCGCGCGACGGGCTCGATTCGCTCGGCCAGGCGAACGGCTCCGACCGCTCCATCGACGTCTCGTGGGTCGTCCCGGCGTCCGGCGCGCAGCCGTACGCGGCCGTCCTGCTGCGCGCGACGAACGCCGCGGGCGACAGCATCTTCACGATCGTCCACAGCGAGGACGTCTGTTGGCAGTGCTGAGCGCTTCGCGCGAACGCGGCGGGACGGCCGGCGGGGCCGCGCGCGTCGTCCCCATCCTGGTCGCCGTCGCGGCGCTCGCCCTGTACGTCCGCACGCTCCTCCCCGGCATGGCGTTCGACGACTGGGGCGAGATGCAGAGCGTCCCGTGGGTGCTCGGGATCCCGCACCCCACGGGCTACCCGACGTACGTGATCGCCGCCTGGCTGTTCGAGCGACTGCCGCTCGGCGACGTCGCGTTCCGGGCGAACCTGTTCTCCGCGGTGTGCATGGCGCTGGCGCTGGCGACCGCGAGCGTCATCGGCATCCGGCTGGGCGTCGCGCCGGTGATCGCGGGCGTCGCCGCGTTCGCCACGGCGGTCGTCGGCACGATCTGGGGATCCGGCACGGTCGCCGAGGTCAACCCGCTGCACGTGCTGCTCGCCGCGCTCATCCTCGAGCGATCGATCGCGTGGTCGCAGGGCCGGCGGCTCCGGGACCTCGCGCTCGGCGGGCTCCTGGTGGGCCTGGCGCTCGCGAATCACCCGCTCACCGTGCTGGTGGCGCCGTGGGCGGTCGGCTTCGCGATCTGGTCAGGCCGCGAGACGCTGCGGGCGCATCCGGGCTGGCTGCTCGCGCCGGTCGCGACGGGCGCGCTCGGCCTCGCGGCCTACCTCTACCTCCCGATCGCCGCGTCGTTCGACCCGCCGCTGATCTACAACGACCCCGTCACATGGGAGGCGTTCAAGTTCCTCGTGACGGGCGAGCAGTTCCGCGGCCAGTACGACGGGCTGCTCTCGGCGTCCGGGCCGGCGACGTTCGTCGCGTCGCTGCCGCAGCTGTGGAGCGTGGTGGTGGCCGAGGCCGCGATCCCCGTCGCGGTGCTCGGCGCCGTCGGCGGCCTCGTGCTCCTGCGCCGCTGGACCGCGGCCGGCGTCATGCTCGCCGGGATCGGCGTCACGGGCGTCTACGCCTGGGCGAACTACCTCCACCTCGAGCACTACCTGCTCGTGCCGTTCCTGGTCGCCGGGATCCTTGCCGGCGTTGCCCTCGACGGCGCGGCGCGCCTGGTCGCCGGCCGCCTCCCCGATCGCCGCCGGGCGGTGCCGGCGGGCGTGCTCGCGATCGCCGGCGCGCTGACGGCCGCGCTCCTGCTGGCCACGACGATCGACGCCCAGGACCGCAGCGCCGACCATTCCGCGCAGGCCTACGTCGACGACGTGTTCGCGGTGCTGCCCCCGGACGCGGCGATCCTCTCGTTCTGGGGCGCGTCGCCGCCGCTGTGGCACGCCACGCTCGTGCTCGGCGACCGGCCGGACGTGCTGGTGGTCGACGACTCGAACATCGTGTACGAGGGCTGGGGCACGAGGGAGGCCCGGATCGCGTCGCTGATCTGCGAACGGCCCGTGTTCATCATCCGGCCCACCGCCGCCGAGCTCGTCCCGACGCTGATGCACTACCAGCTCACGGAGGTCGCTCGCGTCCGCGTCGGCTCCGGGACGCCGACCGCCACGACCGAGCTGCCGCTGTACCGCGTCGAGCCGCCGGCGAGCTGCGCGGGCTGACGATCAGGCGAGCGTGGCCGCCTCGCCGATCGCGTCGCGCAGCGCCGAGAGATTGTCCGCCCCGAGGACGAGCCCTCCGTCGAGCGTCGTGTAGACGAGGTCGAGGTTCACGCCGGCGTCCGCCGCCCTTCGCAGCAGCCGGCCTCCCTCGCCGGGCCGGTTGTCGACCGGGATCGCCAGCACCTGCCGCTGGCCGAGGATCTCGAACCCGTGGTCGATGAGCGCGCGGGTGGCCTGGCCGGCATCGGCGACCAGCACGTGGAACCGCGGGTGGTTGTCGACGACGGCCCCCGACATCGCCTCGATGTTGATCCCGGCCGAGCCGAGCGCCTCGCAGGCTGCCGCGAGCGTCCCCGCCTGGTGTGCCAGCCCGATCGTGAGATCCGTCGCCATCGTCATCGCCGTGCCATCCCGCGCTGGTTGCCTGTCCCGAGGATCATGGCCCAGCCGGGCGGAATCGGCTATTCGATGGACTCGATCCCCCGCGGTGGGACGACCTGGAAGATCGCGACCGCCGGCGCGTTGCCGAGCGCGGCAAACGACCCGACGACCGAGTCCTCGACGTCCACGACGAGGGCCCATTCGCCCGGCGCCGACGGCACCACGAGCGTGTCGCGGAACCGGGCGAGCGCACCCGGATCGAGCGGCGCGCGCATGAGCGTCACGACGCCGGCATCGCGGGGGTCGGCGTCGGCGACCGCCGATGTCGCGACCGCGCCGGATGTCGCGCCCGCCGCCCCGAGCCGGATCCAGTGCGCCGTGACCCGGGTCTCGCGCTGCCGCGCGGTCCGGGTCGCCGCGCCGGACGCGCCGCCGTCGGTCGCGACGGTGTCGGCCCACGACGTGTCGCCGGCGTTCGCAACGGAGAGGTTGATGCGGACGTCGCGGCCCGCGGTGAGGACGCCGTCGAGCACGTTGAGCCGGATCGTGGCACGTTCGTCGCCCGGCACGAACACGGCCACCGGGCTGCTCGCCGCGACGGGCCGTCCGAACCGCGGGTCGGTGAGCGAGACGGCCGCGGTGTAGGCCCCGGCCGCGGTCGGGAGCGCGGCCGCGACCCGAAGCTGGTCGCCACGCACCGCCGCGACCGGAGCGGCCGGTGCGGCGTCGGTGGCGACGCCCGGGTCCACGAGCGCAGACCGTGCGGCAGCCTCGAGCGGCGCGGCGGCGGCGGAGATCGCGACGTGGACGTCGGCGCCGGGCCAGCGCCAGCCCCGCGGCGCCTGGAGGTTCCAGGTGGCGGTCAGCGCGGCGTCCGAGAGGTCGACCTCCGACTCGCCGAGCCGCACGCCCGTGAACGGCGCCGGGGCCGCGGTCGGCGTCGCGACCGCGTACACGCGTCCGCCGGACGACCAGGCGAAGCGCATCAGCGATCCGACGCTGATCCACTCGCCCTTCCAGTCGCCGCGCGCCAGCGGATCCATCATCCACACGCGACCGTGCTTGCGGTCGTACCGCTCGACGTACACCGCGTGATTGTCCGGCCGCATCTTCGGCTGGCCCTTCTTGCCCTTGTCCTTGCGGCCGACGACCGGCTCGCGGACGACCTTGCCGTGCTTCCGCACGGGTCCGCTCTTCCAGAAGCCGTAGTCCCAGCGGCCGTACCAGCGCGGCAGGTCCCCGTAGTCGCCGAGGACCACCGCGCCGCCCCCGTTCGCGAGCCGCTTCAGCAGCTCGTGCCAGGTGAGCCGCGACCCGGCCAGGTTCGACGGGGTCCGGAAGCCGAGCTTGCGGAACGCGACCGCCATGTCGTTGAACGTCGACCCGCCCTTGCGGTCGCCGGACAGCGCCCGGAGCTGCTGGTGCGTCCGGGTGACGTCGCCGTTCGTCCACTTGTCGAGGAGCATCGCCGCCGATGCCCACAGGCAGTCGGTCCAGGGATGCTCGTCGGTCTCCGTGACGAACGCGGGCCGGTAGCCCGGCAGCGGCCGCGGCGGCTCGAGGGCCGAGGCCGGCCCGGAAGCGACGACGAGGAGCGCGGCCACGGCGAGAGACGCGGCGAAGAGACGGCGGAGGACGGGTCGTGCGATGGGCATGCCTGGCGTCGCTGGCGCGGTGGCATCGCCGGCGACGCGCCGGGACGTTGGGGGACCGCGGGGTGGATGCCCACAGCGTCGGGCGCGAGGCGGCCGGCGGACCATGGTCCGGCGGTCCCGGCGCGCTCGCTCCGATGGTCCCGGATGCGGGAAGTCAGGCGGGCGGTGGCGCCGGCTTCGCGAGCCCGTCGACCACCTGGGCGCCCGGGAGCGTGCGCAGGATCGAGGGCGGCGCGATGACCTTCCAGCTCCGGGAACCGCCGCCCAGGACGATCCGCTCGCGCTCCATCACCGCGCCGTCGATCCACACCGGCAATCCGTCCGGCAGGCCGAACACCGTGACGCCGCCGATCTCGTGCCCCGTCAGCGCCCGGGTCTCGTCGGGCGACGCGAACGACGACTTCCGCCCGAACCGGGCCTTCACGGCATGGTTCACGTCGAGCCGGTGGGTCGCCAGGACGACGCACGCGGCGTAGACCGGCTCGGCGCCCTTGCCCACGACGATGATCGTGTTCGCCGAATCCGCCATCGCGAACCCGTAGGCGGCGCAGAAGGCGGCCGTGTCCGCGAGCGCTGGATCGCACGCGAACAGCTCGTAGTCCCCGCGGCCGGCGAGGGCGGCCTCGAGCGACGCGCGCGCGGCGTCGAGGTCGGAGCTCGTCATCCGGGAGACGGTACCGGGTGCGCGGGCGAGGCGGCGTGCCTCGCCCGCGCCGTGTGGCCCGGAGCGGTCAGTCCCCGAAGCGGGGATCGGTGCCGGCGAGGACCTGGGCGAGCCAGGCGACGTCATCGGGCTGGTCGATCCGGTAGGCACCGTCGCCGCCCGTGCAGTTGGGCGGCACGCCGTACGAGTTCACCGCGACGACGATGTTCGTGCCGCCGCGCAGGAACGGCCCGCCGGAGTCGCCCGAGCAGGTGCCGCCGCGGTGCGGCGCGCCGTTGTTGTTCGAGAACACGATCGACGAGTGGTCGTGGACGCCGTAGACGCCGTTGGTGTTGTTGATCTTCTGGGCGCTGATCATCCGGACGTCGCCGCCCAGCTCGACCTTGGGCCGGGAGTACGTCAGCCCGTAGCCGACCGCGTTGAACACCGTCTGCTTGGCCTTGCCGGTGAACTGGTCGAGATAGTTCAGGCCGGCCAGCGTGCCGTACTGCGGCAGCCGGACCGGCTCGTCGAGGATCACGACGCCCGCGTCGTGGAGGTAGAACGCGTCGTTGTCGAACTGCGGGTGCGGGTACGCCGTGCCGCGGTGCCACGTCGGGTTCGCGTTCAGCAGGTCGCGCCAGTGCGCGTACCGGCCGGCGTTGTCGTCGGGGATGAACGGCGCCGACGAGATCCCGCTGAAGTCGGGCTCGGCCCCGAACGAGATCCACGTGTCGTTGCCGCCGAAGCCGCCGGCCTCGGTGGTCGCCGCGCCGTTGCGGCCGACGCCGAACGTGCAGTGCCCGGCGGTGATCACCACGGTCGGGCTGATCAGCGTGCCGGAGCAGCTGAACCACGAGCCGGGATCGCTGAACCGGGGGTCCACCTCGTCCGGGACGTAGAAGAACAGCTCGCCGACGTATGGGTGGTCGTTGCCGTCGAGCTGGCCATTCGTGATGGCGACCGCCGGTGCCGCCATCGCGAGCGCGGCGACGACGCCGGCGAGCAGGCTCAAGCGGCGGATGGTGCGCTGACGCATTCGCTCCTCCAAGTGGGTTCGCTCGACGCTATCCCGCGCGCGGGTGGCGCGTCAACGATCGATACCGGGGAACCGCCGACGCGGTTCTCGCTCGTTCGCCGGCGCACCACGTGGCGGCGCGGACGTGCGCGGGCGGGCGCGGCGTACCCTTGCGCCGGCGCGCCAGGCAGGCGCCTCGGCACCCACCGCGGAGACACGCATGACCACGACCGCCATCCCGGAGATCGACGACTCGCGCGCCGCCGCGGCGGGTCTCGAGCCACGGACCCAGCTGTTCATCGACGGCTCGTTCCGCGACGCCCTGGGCGGCGCCCGCTACACGACCGAGAACCCGGCGACCGGCCGGCCGCTCGCCGAGATCGCGCTGGGTGGTCCCGCGGACGTCGACGCCGCGGTGGCGGCGGCGCGCCGCGCGGCCGACGACGGCCGCTGGTCCCGCGTCAGCCCGGGTGACCGCAAGCGCATCCTCGTGCGCTGGGCGGACCTGATCGAGGCGAAGGGCGCGGAGCTCGGCCTGCTCGAGACCCTCGACGCCGGGAAGCCCATCGCCGACACGGTGGGCCTCGACGTCCCGGAGACCGCGACGTGCATCCGGTGGCACGCCGAGGCCGCGGACAAGCTGTACGGCCAGGTGGCGCCGTCGCCCGAGGGCACGGTCGCGACCATCACGAGGGAGCCGTGCGGCGTCGTGGGCGCCGTCATCCCCTGGAACTACCCGGCGCAGATGGCGGCCTGGAAGCTCGGCCCGGCGCTCGCCACCGGGAACACGGTCGTCATCAAGCCCGCGTCGACGACCAGCCTCAGCCTGCTGCGGATGGCCGAGCTCGCGTCCGAGGCGGGCCTCCCGGACGGTGTCCTCAACGTCGTGACGGGCCCGGGCGACGCCGTCGGCGAGGCGATCGGCCGGCACCCGGACGTCGACTGTGTCGCGTTCACCGGGTCGACGGAGGTCGGTCGCCGGTTCCTCACCTACGCCGCGGAGACGAACCTCAAGCGCGTGCTCCTCGAGCTCGGCGGCAAGAGCCCGCAGCTCGTCTTCCCGGACGCGACGGACCTTGCGTCCATCGCGAGCAACGTCGCGAGCGCCGTCTTCTGGAACATGGGCGAGAACTGCAGCGCGGGCTCACGGCTGATCGTCCACCGCTCGATCAAGGACCGGCTCCTGGAGGCCGTGTCGGCGGAGCTCGCGAGCTGGCCCGTGGGCGACCCGCTGGATCCGGCGACCCGCATCGGCGCCCTCATCAACCGCGGGCACATGGAGCGGGTGCTGGGCTACATCGACGCCGGCCGCCGCGAGGGCGCGCGCGTCGTCACGGGCGGCGAGCGGATCCTGGAGGAGACGGGCGGCTACTTCGTCCCGCCGACGGTGTTCGACGGCGTGCGCAACGACATGACGATCGCGCGCGAGGAGATCTTCGGCCCGGTCCTGTCGGTGATCGAGTTCGACACCGAGGCGGAGGCGGTCGCGCTCGCCAACGACACGCCCTACGGGCTCGCGGCGTCGCTGTACACCGACGACCTGAACGTCGCGCACCGGGTCGCGCGCGACCTCAAGGCGGGCGTCGTCGGCGTCAATGCGTACTCGGAGGGCGACATGACGACGCCGTTCGGAGGCTACAAGCTGTCCGGGTTCGGGGGCCACGACAAGAGCGTCCACGCGCACGACCAGTACACCGAGACCAAGACGATCTGGATCACGCTGAAGCCGGCGCCGTAGACATGGAACGGCGGCGCCGCCGGCCCGAAGGCCCGCGACGCCGCCGCGTCGGGTTCGTTGCGTTGGGGGGCGGCTAGATCGCGCCGCGCCCCGTGCGGGTCGACCCACGGATCATGCTCGCGACGACGACGACGATGACGGCGCCGATCACCGCGACGATGATCGTCGGGATGTTGATCCCGGTGGTGTAGTCGTTCCCGGTCAGCACGCCGGCGAGGAATCCGCCGACCAGCGCGCCGACGATCCCGAGCACGATGTGCCCGATCACGCCGAGCCCCTCATCCCCTCGGACCAGGAGACCGGCAAGCCAGCCGGCGATCGCGCCGACGACGATCCACGCAAGGATGCTCATGAACGTTCCTCCCTTTTGGTGCGCGAGGCCGGCGCCTCGCGCCGACACGGTCACGATCGGACATCGGCCGTTACACCCGAACCCGTCGGAACGCCGTCCGTCGATGGAGATCGCATTGCAGTCCGGCAGGCGGGAAATCCCGCACAGGACCGCCTGCTAGCCTCGTGCGATGACCACGACCGGCCTCGCGGACGTCGAGTTCCTGACGTTCGATTGCTACGGGACCCTCATCGACTGGGAGGCGGGCATCATCGCGGGCCTCCGGCCGCTCCTCGGCGAGCGTGCCGCCGGCGTGACAGACGATGCGCTGCTCGAGCGTTACGGCGGCGCCGAGGCGACCGCGGAGGCCGGCCCGTACCGGAGGTACCGGGAGGTGCTCGCCAGGTCCGCGGCCACCGTGTGCCGCGAGCTGGGCGCCGCACCCGATGACGCCGCGCTCGCGGCCTTCGGCGGCTCGGTCGTGGACTGGCCGGCATTCCCCGACTCGGCGGCAGCGCTGGCCCGGCTCCAGGCGCGCTACCGGCTCGCCGTCATCACGAACTGCGATGACGACCTGTTCGCGGCATCGAATCGCCGACTCGGCGTCACGTTCGACGAGGTCATCACCGCCGAGCAGGTCGGCGCCTACAAGCCGAGCCACCGGAACTTCGAGGTCGCGTTCGAGCGGCTCGGCGTTCCCCGGAACCGGATCCTCCACGTCGCCCAGAGCCTGTTCCACGACCACGTCCCCGCCAAGGCGCTCGGGCTCCGGACCGCGTGGATCGACCGGCGTCACGGGCGCGACGGAAGCGGCGCGACGCCGCCGGCCAGCGCGACGCCCGATCTCATCGCCACGTCGATGGCGGCGTTCGCGGATCTCGCGTTCGGCTGAGCGGCTCGCGTCGACGTCGAGGCGCGCGCCGACGGCCGGCCGAGCGCGACGCCGACTGCGATCGTGCTGGACTGCCGCACGACCCGGCGTTCATCCATCCGTGATCCCGGCGCGCCGACGGTTGCCGGCGGGCGCGGCGTCGATCGAGAACGCAGCGGCCCGGGAGTCACGGGGAGGCCATGGCAAAGCAACCAGCGCCGGCGACCGGGATCGCCGGCCTGCCGACCTGGAAGGGTGACCTCGCGCTGGTCGTCATCGAGACGCCCAAGAACCAGCCCAACAAGCTCAAGTTCGATCCCGAGCTCGGCGTGATGCGCCTGGCGAAGGTGCTGCCGCTCGGGATGGTGTTCCCGTTCGACTTCGGCTTCCTGCCCGGCACGCTGGCGCCGGACGGCGACCCGCTCGACGTGCTCGTCCTGATGGACGCCCCGGTGTGGCCGGGCTGCGTCGTCGAGACAGGGCTCGTCGGCGTGCTCCGCTGCGAACAGCAGGAGGACGGCGGCAAGCGCATCCCGAACGACCGGCTGATCGGCGTGGCGAACGACACCAAGACGTACGCCGCCGAGGACATCCGCGACCTCGACACGACGCTCGTCGACGACATCGAGGCCTTCTTCGTCGACTACAACCGGGTCAACGGTCGGGAGTTCCGCGTCCGCGAGGCGAAGGGCCGCAACGCGGCGCTGCGGACGGCGCGAGCCGCGGCACCGCCGGAGGACTGACGATCCCATGCGTGAACGCGCGGACGAGCCGCCTGATACCCCTGGGGGGTATTGACAAAGGGGGTTGTCAAGAGGGCTCGAATGGCCTATATTACTAATCCAATGGCGTGTCGGACTTGACACGCCACTACGTGTGTCGGGCGGCGTGTGGCCCGGGATGCGTAGCCGGTCCCTCGCGGGCCGGGCGACAGAACCCATTCGGTCCTCGCGGTCGGGCGCGGACCGTGCAGTTGGAGCGACGTGATCTCGTTCGATACCACCACCACCACCCCCGCTTCCGATACCGAGGCAGACCTCGCGAACGCCGCCATCGAGCTTGACCCCGAGGCGGCCGACCTCGAGGCCGAGGCCGCCCTGATCACCGAGGAGCCCGCCGCGGAGACGCCGGCGTCGGCCGCGCCGAAGGACGAGCCGGACGCCGACAGCGAGCCCGAGCCTCCGGCCCAGGAGGTCCTGGACACGGACGACTCCGTGCGCCTGTACCTGCGCGAGATCGGCCGCGTGCCGCTGCTGACGGCCGAGGAAGAGGTCATCCTCGCGAAGGGCATGGAGCTCGGTGCCCAGGCCGAGGCGGAGCCCTGGAAGGCGCTCCTCTCGATCCACGAGTGGACCCTCCACGGCACCGAGCCCACGGCGCGTGCGAAGAACAAGCGCTACACCGTGCCGTTCGCCGCCGAGGCGCACCGCATCGTCGAGGGGGCCATCCGCGCGGACGACGCGCTCGACCTGCTGGTCACGGCGCCCGGGTTCGGGCTCACCGACGCGCTCAAGAAGGCGGAGTCGGACGGGCTGAAGGAGCGCCTCGTGCGCGCCAAGGACGTCCGGTCCGTGTACAACGAGCGACTCGACGCCGATTCGTTCCTCGAGCTCCTGAACTGGATCGAGGGCGAGATGGGCCGCCCGAACGCCGAGGTCCGCGGCAACGTCGCCCTCCGCGCGCTGCGCGACTGGGCCCGCGACGAGGTCGCCTACCCGGCGATCCGGCGCCGGCTGGAGCGCGGCGAGGACGACGCGTTCCTCGACGAGCTTCGCCCGGCCCTCAAGGACCTCGCGAAGCAGTCTCGCGACCACCTGACGTCCGCCAACCTGCGCCTCGTGGTGTCGATCGCCCGCAAGTACATCAACCAGGCCGGGATGGGCCTCCTCGACCTCGTCCAGGAGGGCAACGCGGGCCTGATCCGCGCCGTCGACAAGTTCGAGTACGAGCGCGGCTTCAAGTTCAGCACCTACGCGACCTGGTGGATCCGACAGGCGATCCAGCGCGGCCTCGCGGACCAGAGCCGGACGATCCGGATCCCGGTCCACATGGTCGAGACCATGGGTCGCGTGGCGCGCGTAGTCCGCGAGCTCAGCACCCAGCTCGGCCGCGAGCCCACCAACGCCGAGATCGCCGCGGCGCTGCCGGACGAGACGCCGGCGATGACGCCGCAGCGGGTCGAGGAGATCCGCAAGCTCGGCCGCGAGCCCGTCTCGCTCCAGTCGCCTGTCGGCGACGAGGGTGACGCCGAGCTCGGCGAGCTGATCCCGGACGAGGACGCGGTCTCGCCGCTCGACGTGGTCGCGGACCGCATGCGCCGCGAGCAGATCGAGCACGTGCTCGCCTCGCTCGACGGCCGCGAGCAGCGGGTCCTGCGGCTCCGCTTCGGCCTCGACGACGGGCATGCCCGGACGCTCGAGGAGGTCGGCAAGGAGTTCGGCCTCACGCGCGAGCGGATCCGCCAGATCGAGGTCCAGGCGCTGCGCAAGCTCCGCCATCCGTCCCGCAGCCGCAAGCTCCGCGAGTTCGCCGCCTAACGGCTCCTCGCCCCGCACCAGCTCCTCCTCCGGCCGCGTCGCCCTCCCGGGCGCCGCGGCCGTTTCGCGTCCATCCGACGTGCGCGACCGTTATCGAGGTCAATCCACGACCGACGCCCCAGGAGCACTTGGTCCCAACGCCAGGAGCGTCCGTCCGCGCCCCACAGTTCGTCGTAGCGAGCTAATCGCAGCCCTGACGCGCGGGCTGGACGCGCCGATGACGCGCTCGGCGTCGGACAACGGTCACCAGCCTCGGGTCTGGCGGGTCCCGGCGGCGATGGCGCGTCGCGGGACGACGAACCGCCGCAGCGGGACGACGAACGGCCGGAGCGGTCGCGCGGGACGGCAGCGCTATGTGGCGGCGGGCGCCGTGCCGCGCTCCTCGTCCCCGCCGCTCGCGGCCTTGCGCGCCTTGTCGTCCGTCGTCTCGGCCGGGCCGTGGACGAGCAGCGCGAGGACCGTCGCGAGGACGCCGCCCACCAGTGGCCCCGCCCAGTAGACCCACAGCGTCGAGAGGTCACCGGCAACGAGCGCCGGGCCGCTCGACCGGGCAGGGTTCATCGACGCGCCCTCGATCGGCAGGGCGATCAGGCCGCACAGCGCGATCGTCCCGCCGACCGCCAGTGCCGCGTTCGGGCCGACGATGCGCGCCCGATCGGCGGTGCCGAGGATCACGGTGACGAGGATGAGCGTCAGGACGACCTCGATCGCGAACGCGACCTCGGCCGTCACGAGCTTCGGACGCGTGATGCCCGCATCGATGGCGGAACCGAAGAGGAGCGCCAGCAGCGCCGCGGCGGCGACCGAGCCCGCGAGCTGCGCCAGCACGTACGGCACGACCAGCCGGCCGGGGAACAGGCGCCGGACGGCGAACGCCGTCGTCACCGCGGGATTGAAGTGCGCACCGGACCGATCGCCGAGCGCGTAGATCATCCCCATGACGACGAGGCCCGGCGCGATCGCCCGCGCCATCGCCGTCACCTCGCCGGCGCTGACCTTCGCCATCACGTCGCCGCCTGCGGCAACGAAGACCAGGGCGAACGTCCCGAAGACCTCGACGAGGAGGCGGGTCAGCAGGGGCGGCTCATCGGGCGGGTCGGGACGGTCGGCCGTGTCGCGCACGTCATCCGTGTCCGGCCGACCGGGCGCCTTGCCCGGAGCACGACCGGGTGCCGGAGCGCCGGGCTGGGCGGGCGTCCGTCGGGGGTCCATGGACGCTGCATACCGGACTTGGCATCAGCGTGGCGCACGCGCGCGGAGCCGCCGGCGTCCAGCGGCATTGCGATCGCCGCGCCGCCAGTGGACCTCAGGATCCGCCGGTGGAGGCGTGCCGGTGGCCCGAGCTCCTGGCGGGCGGGGCCACGGTCCCGACGTCGCGGACGGTTGCGTCCGCTTCTGCGTCGCGACCGTCGCCGTCCTCCAGCGCGTCTCGGCCGGCAGCCCGGTCCGGCGATCGACGATGTGGTGGAGCGTGACGCCATCGGCGGCGGTCCAGCGCCGGACCGTGGTGGTCGAGGTGGCCATGGCACCGTGCTCGATGCTCACCACCTCGCCGGGCGCGTCGGATGGCGTCTCGCTGTCCTCGGCGACGAGGATCCGCCAGTCGCCCTCCGGAGCGCGGCCCGCCGTCGCGATGTCACCACCGAGCCCGACGAGGATCCCGGCCCGCTCCGGGACCGCGCCGGCGGCGTCGAGGGCTGCCGCCGCGGCGAGGTCGGCCGCGAGCCCCTTGCCCGTCGACCCGAGGTCCAGCTCCACGCCGCGCGGCATGCGGACCGTGCGCCGTCGCTCGTCGAGGCGCACGGTGGTCCAGCCGGGCACCGGCTCGGCGCGGAGCTCGATCCGGCGTGTCGACCCGACGGCGACGAGCGAGAAGTCCGCGTTGTAGCCCAGCAGCCGGATCGCGCGGCCGATCGTCGGGTCCACGGATCCCGCCGTCCTGGCGGCGGCCAGCAGCGAGCCGCGGATCGCCCGCGCCAGCAGAAACGACAGCCGCGTCTCCGTCCCGGCGCTTGCGTTCACGACGACGAGCTCCGAGTCCGGTCGGAATCGGGTATACGCGCGGTCCACCTCGTCGAGGACCCGCACGACGGCCGCTCGCGCCGCCACGAGATCGCCATCCATGACCACGAGTCGGACGCCGGTGCCGAGCGCGCGCCAGTCCGCCTGTTGCCCCGGGACCGCGGTCGTGTCCATGGGCCGGATCCTCGCGGACCGAGCCTTTCGAGTTGGTGACGCCTCGCCGAGGAGCCGTGAGGGTCAGCGGCGCGCGCTACGGCTCTGGCAGGATCCCGTCGAGCTGCTCGAGGTGCTCCTCGAGGTGCGTCGTCACGAACCGGTCCCGGAGCTCGCCCGCGGTCATCTCGCCCAACCGCGAGTGGAGGCCTGCCGCCGCGTCCTCGCCGGGCCTCGACGCCGCTAGCCGGCGTTCCCAGCGCTCGATCCCGGCGTCGATGCGGTCGAACAGCTCCCGCAGCGGCAGCGTCCGGTCGCGTTCGAGGATCCCGAGCCGGAGCGCGTCGGCGCCCGTGCGTCCGAACGGCGCGCCGTCGCCGGCCGCGTGCCCGGCTTCGACGACGCGCTCGTACTCGCCGAGCCAGAACGGAAGCATCTCCGCCGTGTGCGCGAGCACCTCCCGCGGACCCCACGACGCCTCGGGCTCCGTACCGAACGCCTCGGCCAGTGGCCACGGCTCGCCTGCCCGGATCCTGGGCGCGAGGGCGGCGAATGCGCCGCGAGACGCAGCCAGCCGGGCCGCGGGGTCGAGGTCGGTGTTCGTCATGGGCGAAGTCTCGCATGCCGTCGGGCGCCGCTTGACCGCCCGCTCGCGCGGGGCCAGCATGGGGCCCAATCGACCATCCGGTCCGCGACCGCCCCCGCGTGGAAGACGCGGGACCAGCGGGTCGCCCGCCGGCCGCCTCCCCGTGCAGGAGTGCCATCCATGACCGACACCGTCGCCAAGCCCGCCGGTGCGGGCACGCTCGGCACGCCCAGCGCCAACCAGGCGGGCGCCCGCATCAACAAGGACGCGTTTGCCGAGGCCGAGGACTTCCTCCCGCTCGACGGCATCGACCATGTCGAATTCTGGGTCGGCAACGCCCGCCAGGCGTCGGCGTACTTCCGCGCCCTGTGGGGATTCACGCCGATCGCGTTCAGCGGGCTCGAGACGAAGGTCCGCGACCGCGCCAGCTACGTCATGCGCCAGCACGACATCACGATCGTGCTCACGGCGCCGCTGACGCCTGACGGCGAGATCGCGGAGCACGTCCGGGCGCACGGCGACGGCGTCCGCGACATCGCCTTCCGCGTGCCGGACGTGTACGCCTCGTGGCGCGAGACGACGGCGCGGGGCGCGCGATCGGCGATCGAGCCGACCGAAACGGACGCCGGCGAGGACGGGACGTTCCGGCGCAGCGCCGTGTGGACGTACGGCGACGTCCGGCACAGCTTCATCGACCGCAGCAGCTACCACGGCGTGTTCGCGCCCGGCTACCGCGCCGTCAAGAAGCCCGCGGCCGCGGCGCAGGGTCTGAGCCTGCTCGAGGTCGACCACTGTGTCGGCAACGTCGCGCTCGGCGACATGAACACGTTCGTCGACTTCTATCGCGACGTGTTCGGGTTCGCGCAGCTGATCCACTACGACGACAAGGTCATCCACACCGACTACAGCGCGCTGATGTCGAAGGTCATGACCAACGGCAACGGCCGCGTGAAGTTCCCGATCAACGAGCCCGCGACGGGAAAGAAGAAGAGCCAGATCCAGGAGTTCCTCGACTGGTACCACGCGCCGGGCGTCCAGCACGTGGCGCTGCGGACCGAGGACATCGTCGGGACCGTGCGCCGGCTGCGCGACAACGGGGTCGAGTTCCTCGGGATGCCGCACGCCTACTACGAGTCTCTGGCGGATCGCGTCGGGGACGTCGGCGTGCCGATCGACGTGCTCGAGGAGCTGGGCATCGAGGCCGACCGCGACGAGGAGGGCTTCCTGCTCCAGATCTTCACCCGCCCGATCCAGGACCGTCCGACCTTCTTCTTCGAGATCATCGAGCGGCACGGCTCGCGCGGCTTCGGCGTCGGCAACTTCAAGGCGCTGTTCGAGGCGATCGAGATCGAGCAGGAGCGGCGCGGGAACCTCTAGCGACCGTTCCGAGCTCGTCGGGAGCGGCCCGGCGGTCGGCTCGGTGCGGGAGCACGCCGCGCCGCGAGCCGGGCTGCCCTAGCATCGATCGGCGTCGTCCCGTCACCGCGTCGAGGTTCCCGTGTACGAGCTCGTCAAGTACGTCCACATCGTGTGCGCGATCGTCTGGGTCGGTGGCGCGACGTATTCCCAGGTCCTGGGCGTGATCGTCGCCCGGTCCGGGGACCCGACGGACATCCCGAAGCTCGCGCGCAACCTCGCACGGATCGGGACGATGGTCTTCCTGCCGGCGTCCGTCCTGCTGTTCCTCGCCGGGCTGTTCATGACCGTCAACCGGTGGTCGTTCCAGCAGACGTGGATCTCGATCGCGATGGGGCTGTGGCTGGTGTCGGTCATCATCGGCGCGATGTACGTGGGCCCCCGGCTGCCCAGGATGGCCGCGGCGTTCGACACCGATGGGCCGACGTCGGGCGCCGGCCTCGGGATCCTGCGCCGGATCATCCTCGTGTCGCGCGCCGAGCTCGCGATGCTGTTCGTGATCGTCGGGCTGATGGTCTTCAAGCCGACGCTCTCCTAGACTCGGGCGATGCGACTCGCCCACGTCCGGGAACGCCACGCTCCCGCCGGCAGCCACTGGCGGCTGGCGGCGGCGCTCGACCCCGCCGCGTCGACGTGGCTGGACCTGGAGGTGGCGAGGCGGCGCGCCGTCGTGCGCAACCCGAACCTCGCCCACGACAGCGCGCTCCACCGCGTGAAGGTGACGACCCTCGACGACCACCTCGGCCGCGGGCTGCGGGTCGCGGGGCTGTCGGAGCTCGTCGAGGGCTTCGAGCCGCGTGGCGGCGAGGACGACGCCGTGCTCGACGCCGAAGACCTCGTGTTCGGGCCGCCGGTGCTCTCGCCGCCCTCGTTCCGCGACTTCTACGCGTTCGAGCGGCACGTCCGGACGATGTGGGAGCGGCGCGGGCAGGACATCCCCGAGGCGTGGTTCCGGCTGCCGATCTTCTACTTCTCCAACACGTCGGAGCTGCGCGGTCCCGGCGACCCGGTGTGGGCGCCCGCGGGGTGCGAGGAGCTGGACTACGAGCTGGAGGTCGGGGCGCTCATCGACACGCCGGCGGTGAACCTCCCGGCCGCACGCGGCGAGGAGGCCATCGGCGGGTATTTCGTGCTCAACGACTGGTCGGCCCGTGACCTCCAGCGGGACGAGTCGACGGTCAGGCTGGGGCCGGCCAAGGGCAAGGACTTCTCGGTGTCGATGGGCCCGTGGCTGGTGACGCCGGACGAGCTCGGGGACCGCCTCGCGCCTGGGTCGACGGGGCCCGATCTCCGGATGACGGCCACCGTGCGCACTGCCGACGGCCGGGTCGTCGAGACGTCTCGCGGCACGTGGTCGTCGGCGCACCACGGGTTCGGCGCGATGGTCGCGCGCGCGTCCGCCGACGTGCGGCTGCGGCCCGGCGACGTGCTCGGGTCCGGCACCGTCGGCGGGGGCTGTCTGCTGGAGATCCGGGAGGGCACGCTCGACCGGTACCTGGAACCCGGCGACGAGGTCACGCTCGAGATCGAGCGCCTTGGCCGGCTCGTGACGCCGGTGGTGGCGCGCCCGCCGGACGCCTGAGGGGCCACATCGGTCCCGACTCGCGAGCTCGGCCGGGACCTCGAGCCCGAGCCGGCGAACGTCCCTTGACGGACGGAACGAGTGGGACCCGGCGTTCGATGCGTCGGGCAACCGGATCGTCTACGGGCATGCGGCCGGCGGTCGGGCTCGGCTCGAGATCCGGGACCTGGCCACGGGCGCGACGACGAAGCTCTCGACGACCGAGGGACCCGCTGCCGACGCGGTGCCCGAGGCACCGTCCTGGTCATCCGACGGCACGCGCATCGCGTTCGTGCGGCTCACCTGGGGCACCGTCCCGACGACCATGGGGCGTGTGCACTACCACACCGGCGTCCCCACGGCTGATGTGCTGTCCGTCGTGACGGTCGCCGACGGAATTCAGGAACCTGCCCATCCCGATCCTGGAGCCCGGCGATCCGGATTGGGCGCCGGACGACGGATCGCTGGTGTTCACGAACGCGCCGGTCACGATCTACGACGACAGTGCGACGAGCCACCCCATCTACACCATCCGGCCGGACGGCACCGGGCTGATGCCCGTCCAGGTGGCCGCGGCGACGCGCACGACGCCGTTCCAGGGCGACAGCGCGAACTGGGTCGCGGACGGCCGCATCCTCTCCACACGCAACGTCTTCACGCTGATCCAGCCGGACGGGACAGGGCTGCGCCAGGTCGACCCGAATGCGATGGACAACACGGAGGACCCAGTCGGCTACGTCTACGTCGGCCACTGGGTCGGGACGCCCTGACCCGCGCCTCGTCCTTCCGGCGCGACCTAGACTGGCCTCCTCACCCCGAGGAGGCCAGTCGCGCATGTACTACGTCGCCCGCGGCTCCATCCCGCGCCAGCGCCACACCCAGCACCGTGCCCCCGACGGCAGCCTGTACGCCGAGGAGCTGTTCGGCGTCGAGGGGTTCACCGGGCGCAGCTCGCTCCTCTATCACGTCACGCCGCCGACGCGCACCCACGAGCTCGAGGCGGGGCCGCGGATCCGGCTCGAGGCCGCCGACGACGGGCTCCACCGGCATCGCCTGACCAAGACGGCGGACGTCGAGCCCAAGGGCGACGCGATCACCGGCCGCATGCCGCTGTACTTCAACAGCGATGTCGTGTTCGGCATCGTGCGGCCCGCCGGGCCGATGCCCGAGAACCGCTTCTACCGCAACGGCGTCGCGGACGAGATGCTCTTCGTCCACGAGGGCACGGGCGTCTGCCGCACGGTCTTCGGCGACCTGGCGTACCACCCGGGCGACTATCTCGTGCTGCCGATCGGGACGACGTGGCGCCTCGACCCGGACGAGGGCTCCGACCAGCGGATCCTGTACCTCGAGGCGCCCTCGGAGATCGAGCCGCCCAAGCGCTACCGCAACGACTACGGGCAGCTGCTCGAGCACTCGCCGTACTCGCAGCGCGACCTGCACGCCCCGGAGTTCCGAGAGCCGATCGACGAGCACGGCGACTACGTCATCGACGTGCGCTCGTCCGACCGGATCACGGCCTACCACTACCGGCACCACCCGTTCGACGTCGTTGGGTGGGACGGCTACCTGTACCCGTTCCGGTTCGACATCGCGGACTTCCAGCCGATCACGGGCCGCGTCCACCAGCCGCCGCCCGTGCACCAGACGTTCCAGGCGCGGAACTTCGTCGTGTGCTCGTTCGTGCCGCGCAAGTTCGACTACCACCCGCTGTCGATCCCCGCGCCGTACAACCACTCGAACATCAACAGCGACGAGGTCATCTACTACGTGGCCGGCAACTTCATGAGCCGGCGCGGCGTCGACATCGCGTCGTTCACCCTCCACCCCGCCGGCATCCCGCACGGTCCCCATCCGGGGACCGCCGAGGCCTCGATCGGCAAGGAGGCCACCGAGGAGCTCGCGGTGATGGTCGACACGTTCCACCCGCTGCACGTGACCCAGGCGGCGATGGACCTCGACGACGCGAACTACCCGTACACCTGGCTGCCGCCCGAGGACGCCGACGAGCACACCCGCGAGCTCTCCGAGCGCGGACCGGAGGCGTTCCCGGACTGATCCGGGAGGATCGACGCCCCGTGACGCCCACCGAGGCCCGGCTGCGCATTCCTGCCGAGCTGGACAGGCTCGCCGACGTCCGCCGGATGGTGCGCGAGACGACGCGCGCCGCCGGCGCCTCGCAGGACTGTGTCGACGACATCTGCCAGGCGGTCGACGAGGCGGCGACCAACACGATCGTCCACGGCTATCGCGGCGGGCCGGGCTGGGTCGAGGTCGCCGTGGCGGTCGACGGACCCGACGTCGTCGTCACCATCGAGGACGCGGCCCCGACCTTCGACCCGCGGACGCACGCGGAGCCCGACATGGCCGTCTCGGCGCTCGTGCGCGGCCCGCACGGGATGGGCGTCCACCTGATGCGCCTCGCGACCGACAGGCTCGGGTGGCGACCACGGGACGGGGGCGGCAACATACTCACGCTGGTGCGCACGCTCGCCCAGCGCCCGCAGGAGGACTGAGGCGATGGCGCTAGCAACGACGGTCGAGCAGGTCGACGGTCCCCCGCCGGTCACGGTCGTGACCCTCGACGGCGAGCTCGACGGCGCCACGTATGAGCGCGTCATCGACATCGTCCGCCAGGCCTACGAGGCCGGCGCCCGGAAGCTCGTCCTCGACTGCTCGAAGCTCGAGTTCGTGTCGAGCTCCGGGCTGGTCGCCGTCCACTCCGCCATGCGGATCATGCGTGGCGAGGCCGCGCCGGATCTCGAGCAGGGCTGGGAGGCGCTGCGTGCGATCCGCGACGAGGTCGACGCCGGCAACGTCCAGTCCAACCTCCGCCTCGCGGGCGAGCAGGACGGCGTCCGCAAGGTGCTCGACCGGACGGGCCTCGGGCCGCTCCTGCCGTCGTACCCGGACCGGGCGTCCGCGATCGCCTCGTTCTGAGCGGCACCCGGCCGTGACCGTCGACGGCGGGCCGATCGCCTCGGTCGACCGCGCGCGGCTCGAGCGGATCCTCGAGCCGCTGGCGCGGTTGGATGGCGGTGCAGGCGTCCGCCTGGTGGACCTCGACGGCCGGCTCCTCGCCGGCCGCGACGCCGGAGATCATCGGGCGGACGAGGTCGCCGCCGAGGCGCTGGTGACCGTCGGCGGCTCGGCCGTCGCCCGGCTCGTCGCAGGCGCGGGGCGCGCGCTGGACCCGGGGCTGCCGGCCGCGATCGACGCGCTCGCCATCGCGATCGGCGAGCTCGTCACCGAGGCGCTCGCCCGCGCGGCAACCGAGGAGGCGCTCGGCGTCCACCGCTCCGAGCACGCGGCGAGCGCGCTCGGCATCGACGCCGCCGAGCTCGCGACGGGCCGGCTCCAGCAGCGCCGGATCGTGTCGCTGCAAGCACCCGATGTCGCCGGCTACGACCTCGCGAGCCACTACGCCCCGGCGCGCGAGATCGGCGGCGACTTCTTCGAGCTGTTCCGGACGCGGCACCGAGGCCATCCGCTCGCGATCGTCATCGCGGACGTCACCGGCAAGGGCCTCGACGCGGCGCTCCTCATGGCATTCGCGCGCCCCGTCATGCACACGGCGATCGAGGCGTCGCGCGGTCCCGCGGAGGCGATCGAGCGGACGAACCGCGTCCTCGTGGAGGAGCGCCGGGGCACCCTGTTCATCACCCTGCTGTGCGCCCAGCTCCAGCCCGCTTCCGGCAGGTTGCGGATCGCCAGCGCGGGCCACGAGCCGCCGCTGCTGATCCCGGCAGCCGGCGGACCGATCGCGCCGGTCGGTGACGCAGGCGTCCTCGTCGGGGCGTTCTCGACGGTGGCGTCGCCCGAGACGGAGCTCACGCTCGCGCCGGGCGACGTGCTGCTCTTCTACACGGACGGCGCAACGGACGCAGTCGCCCGGGACGGCTCGCGCTTCGGCGACGCGCGGCTGCTGGCGGCGATCGAGGCGGCACGCGGGGGCGGAGCGGACGCGGTCGTCACGGCGGTTCGCGGGGCGATCGACACGTTCCGCGGAGCCGCCGACCCGGCTGACGACCTCACGCTCGTCGCCGTCGGACGTCGTCGACGGTCCCGCTGACGGTTTCGACCCTCGCGCCGTCCGGGGCCGCGAGACCGCAGGGACGCGGTGATCCGGCGCCGGTAGACCGGACGCCGGATCGGGCCGCGGATCGTGTGGCGCCTACATCAGGCCGACGACGTGGCCCTCGGGATCCGCGAACAGCGCCACCTTCGTGTCGGGCGCGACCTCGGTCAGCGGCATGATCACCCGCCCGCCGGCCGCCTCGGCCTTCGCGAGCACGCCCTGCGGGTCGTCGGCGTGGACGTAGAACGTGACGTGGCCGGGACCGCCGTCGTTGCTCGGCCCGATGCCGGCGGTGAAGTCGCCCCAGCGCGCCATGCCGTAGCCGCCCGGGTTGTTCGTGTCGAGCGACCAGCCCAGCACGTCCTGGTAGAACGACTGCAGCTTCGCCGCGTCCTTGCCCACGACCTCGACGTGGATGACCTCGTTGCCCATCTCGGTGCCTCCTGGCCGCGGCGGCCCGTCCGTGGCACCGCCTTCACCTCCACGACGACCGGGATGGCCCGGAATCGACACCCTCGGGTACGCCGGCCGCGGCGAGATCGCGCATCAAAACCGATGGCCGCCGCCGGCGCGTAGGGGTCTCTGTTCATCCGCACGGACCAGGAGACCCTGCATGCGAACCAAGCTCCTCGCCGCCCCTGCCCTCGGCATCGCCGTCCTCGTCGCGGCCTGCAGCTCCGGCAGCGGCGCCACGACCGCGCCGACCACGGCCCCCACGACGGCCCCGACCGAGGCGGCATCGACGGCGCCGTCCGCCGAGGCGTCGACCGCCGCTGGATCCCCCGCCGCAGGTGGCGCCGCCGGCGTCAGCCTCGCGGACACCAAGCTCGGCAAGATCCTCGTCGACAGCAAGGGCATGACGCTCTACATCTTCACGCCCGACGGGACGAGCGGGAAGTCGGCGTGCTCGGGGCAGTGCCTCGCCAGCTGGCCGGCCCTGACGTCCGACGCGGCGCCGACGCTCGGGACCGGGCTCGACGCCGAGGACTTCGCGTCGATCACCCGGACCGATACGGGCGCGAAGCAGGTCACGTTCTACGGCATGCCGCTGTACTACTTCGCCGGCGACAAGGCCGCGGGCGATACCAACGGCGAGGGCCTCAACAGCAAGTGGTACGTGATCGGCGCCGACGGGAAGCCGATCCAGGCCTCGACCGGCTCGACCTACTGAGCCGCGGCCCCGGGGCTCCGTCCCGGGCCTGAGGCTCGCGTCTCCATGGGGCGCGGCGGCGACGACGGGCCGCCGCGCCTTCCCATGTCCCGGGCCGGAGCGCGGGCGCGGGTCGCGGGCCCTGGCGCGGGTCGCGGGCCCTTGCGCGAGCAGGGATCATCTAGCGGTCGAGGGGGTTCCCCGCTGGCCGCGGAGGTCTCGCGTGTACCAATGGCTCGTCGTCCTGCACCTGCTGGGCCTGATCGTGTTCGTGATGTGCCACGGCGTGTCGATGTTCGTCGCGTTCCGGATCCGGCGAGAGCCGAACCGGGCATTGGTCGCAGCGTTCCTCGGCCTCTCGAACCGCGCGACCCAGGCGATGTACCTCGGGTTGATCCTGCTGATCGTCGGCGGCCTGGGGGCGGCCTGGAACGTCGGCTGGCTGACGGCCCCGTGGGTGATCGCGTCGTACGTCGTCCTGATCGTGGCACTGGTCGTCATGTGGGCCGTCGGCGCGGGCTACTACTACCCGCTGCGTGAGGGGCTCGAGGGCAGTGAGAAGACGCCGAGGCTCGACGACGCGGCGCTCGCGCACACGTTGTCGACGTCGCGACGGCCCGAGGTTCTGGGCGTCGTCGGCTTCGCGGCCCTCGTGATCCTCGTCTGGCTCATGGTGCTGAAGCCAGGGGCCTAGCCGTGCTCGGGTCGGCTCCCCCGGCGCGGCCGGCGGTCGCGGCGATGGTCGCGATCGCCGCCGTCACGCTCGCGGCGTGCGCCTCGGGGGTCGTGCCCGCCGAGGCCATGAAGCTCGACGTCTCCAACGAGACCACGATCCCGGTCTCGCTCCTGGTGAATGGGACGTCGGTGCGGGCGATCGCGGCAGGCGAAGCCGCCGAGCTCGGGGCCAACGAGCTGCCGGGACTGCCATGGGACGCCGAGGTCCAGACGGCGTCGGGCCGGCTGCTCGTGCACCTGCGCGTGAACGGAGGTGACGTGACCGTCCAGGAGCACGGCGTCCGCGGCGCGGCCGCACGCGTGGACCTGTCCTGTGGCCGGATCGACCTGTGGTCGGGGCCGCCACTGCTCGGGCCGGCACCCGGCCCCGGGAGCCCGGGCGATTGTGACCCGTAGCGGCGCGGCGGCTGCGCCCGGCGGCGACGCGCGCGCTAGTCTCGTGGCCGCTCGTTCGCGCGCTCGTTCATTGCCGCGCGGGACGCGATCTCCTCGACGCGCCGTGCGCGCGTCTCGGGCCGCCTGGCTTGCACCACCCACTCGAGGTGCATCCGGCGGACGGACCTGGGGAACGCGGTCCAGCGGTCGCTCGAGCCGGGGTGACGGAGGAAGGCCTCGTCCAGATCCGGTGGGACGATGAGGTTCTCGACCTCGTCGAGCATCGTCCACGCACCGTTCTCCTTCGCCCGTTCGATCGCGGCGAGCCCGGCCGGCGCCATCCGGCCCTCGGCGATGAGACGCTCGACCCGCTCCTTGTTCGACCGCGCCCAGCCGCTCCTCGGATTGCGCGGCGCGTAGTACTGGCGCGTCCGCTCGTCGTCGATGTTGCCGCCCGTGCTGTCGATCCAGCCGAAGCAGAGGGCCTCCTCGACCGCGTCCTCGTACGGGACCCGCGGGCGACCGGTGGCGGGTCGCCAGCTCATGTGCCACACCCCCGTCGCCGTCGCGTGATGCGCCGCGAGCCAGGCGCGCCACGCCGCGCGCGTCTCGAACAGCTCGGTCGGGGCGTCGTCGACGGGCATCGCCGGCGAGTGTAGGCCGCTACTGACGGACGACGACGAGCCCGGGCGCGAGCGGTTGATCGAGCTCGAGGCGAAGCCGTCGCAGCAGGGCAATCGCGTCGCACGGCTTCGACTCGTCGCGCTCGATGGTGACCGTCACGGCCAGCCCGGCGCCAGCCGCGCCGATGTCGATGTCGGTCGTCACGTCGCACGCACCGGCGGTCCAGGGCACGTCGAGCTCGTTCGGCTTCCCTGGGACCGCCGCGACGCCCCCGCCGGCGACGGGGTCGGCCGGATCGAAGGCGACGTCGCGGACGCGGCCGCTCCGATCGCTGACGTTCACGATGGCGTTGGACCCGTCGTCCGCGACGGCCGCGTGCGACCAGGCGCGACCCCCGGTCACGCTGCCGGTGATGGCGCACGCGGACGACGCCGAGGCGAGGATGGCGATCGAGGCGACGAGGACGAGGCGGGCGGGCATCGAAGCGTTCCATCGCGGGCGTGTCTGGTTGACGCGTCGACGCCCGGATCATGCGACAGGTTCCCACCCGCCTGCTCGACGAGCCGCGCGCCTGAAGCTGGCCGATGCAACCGCACCCGCACATGACGGGTTCCCGATGATGTGCCCGTGGAGACGCCCGTTCCCGCCGATGTGATTCCGCGGAGGCTCGTTCCTCCTGCCCTGACCGAGGCCGACCTCCCGGCGGCCGTCGCCGAACTTGGCCGCCGGGATCCGGCGCTCGCGTCTATCGCGGCGCGGTTCGGGACGCCGCCGCTGTGGGCGCGCGATCCGGGCTTCCCGACGCTCGTCCACCTCATCCTCGAGCAGCAGGTGTCGCTCGCGTCCGCGAAGGCCGCGTTCGACCGGTTGAAGGCGGCGACGGGGACGCTCACGCCCGACACGTTCCTCGCGCTCGACGATGCGGCGCTGCTCGCCGTCGGCTTCAGCCGCCAGAAGGCGCGCTACGGGCGCGCGTTGGCGACGGCCGTCGGGAGCGGCGACCTGGACCTCGACGCGCTGCCCATGACCGACGACGAGGACGTCGACCGGCGGCTCACCGCGCTGCCGGGCATCGGCCCGTGGACCGCGACGATCTACCGGCTGATGGTCCTCTGCCGGCCGGACGCCTGGCCGGCGCACGACATCGCGCTCGCGCAGGCGCTCGCGGAGGTCCGCGGCCTGGAGCGCCGCCCGTCGCCCGCGGAGCTCGACGCGGCCGCGGACGCGTGGCGGCCGCTCCGGGCGGTCGCGGCGCGGCTGCTGTGGCACCACTACCTGTCGGTCCGGGCAGAACGGCGCGCGGAACGCGCACCGGCGGCCGGCGCGTGACCGGGGACGGCGCGCCCGCGACCGGCATCGACGCGCCCGCTCCGGGCAACGGCATCGCCGCGACCGGCACCGGCACCGACGCGCCCGGGACGGCATCGACGCGCCCGCGCCGGGCAACGGCATCGCCGCGACCGGCACCGGCATCGGCGCGCCCGCTCCGGGCACAGACATCGATGCCCCGCGACCGTGAGTCGCTGAACCGGGCCCTTGGCGTGCTGGCACGGCGGAAACAGCCGCCCTGCCGGGCTCGATGACGACTGACGGTCGCGCACGCGAGGCGAGCGAGCCGTCGTGGCCACCTTGCGCGGCGTTTCAGCGACTCCGCGTCGCGGCGTGGTCGCGGCCCTCACGTGAGGAGGCCGCGGGACGGTGGGCGAGGCGCCCGCCCGCCCTGACCGCGCCCGCAGTGCGGCGGCCGGACGCGGCGGGAGCCTGGCTCGGACATCCGCTGACGGCGACCCTAAGTCGCTGATCCTGGCCGCAGGCGAGGCGCGAACCGGCAAACCACGTCGTTCGGATCCCGATCACGACGGAGGGTCGCGGAAACGTCTCGAGGACACGATCGACGCCCGTTCGTGAGCCGTTTCAGCGACTGAGGGTCGCGGGCGGCGGCCCCGCGCCGCCGCGCTGACGCGCCGAAGCGCCGACGCGGCGAAGGGCTGACGCGCCGCCGCCGAAGCGCCGCTGCGCCGACGCGCCGAAGCGCCGCCGTGCCGAAGCGCCGCCGTGCCGCCGCGGCGCCGACCCTACCCCGACGAGACCAGCTCGCCGGCCCGATCCCCCGCCCGGGCGCGATCCTTGAGGATCGCCCTGGCGGCGAGGCGGCCCGGGGCACCCGACACGCACCCGCCGGGGTGCGTCCCCGACCCGCACTGGTAGTAGCCGCCGATCGGCGTCCGGTAGTCGCTCCAGCCGGGCGCCGGCCGGAAGAAGAACATCTGCGGGGCCAGGAACTCGCCGTGGAAGATGTTGCCCTCGGTCAGGCCGGCCTTCTGCTCGATGTCGAGCGGCGTGACGACCTCGCGCTGGAGGACGAGGTTCCCGAAGCCCGGGAAGAACGACTCGAGCGTCGCCTGGACGGTGTCGCCCAGCCCCTGGCGCTGCGCTGTCCAGTCGCTCTCCCGGAGCTGGTACGGCACCCACTGGACGAAGCACGACATCACGTGCTTGCCGGGGGGCGCCATGTCGGGGTCGATCGTGCTCTGGATCGCGCAGTCGAGGTACGGCCGCGTGCTGTACCAGCCGTACTTGGCCTCGTCGAACGCGTGCTCGAGGTAGTCGATCGACGGCCCGATGTTCGTGAAGCCGCGGTAGTGATCGGTCCGGTCGCGGAGCGCCGGGTACACCGGCAGGCCGTCGAGCGCGAAGTTGACCTTCGCCGACGTGCCCTGGAACCGGTAGCGACGGATCGCGTCGTTGAGGTCGGCGGGCAGCTCGCGCGGGTCCACGAGCTGCGTGAACGTCCGTCGGGGGTCCAGCGCGGACACGACGACCGACGCGTAGTACTCGGAGCCGTCCTCGAGCGCCACGCCGACCGCCCGTCCGTCGCGCGTGATGACGTTCGCGACCGGCGCCTCGAGCCGTACCTCGGCGCCGAACGATTGCGCGGCCCGCTGCAGCACGCGGCTGAACCCGCCGTTGCCGCCCTTGTGGAACGACCACGCGCCCATCACGCCGTCGTGCTCGCCGAGCAGGTGGTAGAGCAGCACGAGCCCCGAGCCCTGCGAGCGCGGCCCGACCTTCGTCCCGATGATCGAAGAGCTCGCGAGGTACCCCTTGACGATGTCCGATTCGAAGTAGTCGTCGAGGAAGTCGGCCGCGGACCCGGTCAGCAGCCGGACCGCGTTGTGGAGCACGTCCTTGGGCAGCGCCTTGAACCGCGCCCCGAGTCCGGCGAGCGCGATGAGCTCCTCGGGGTCGTCGCTGAACAGGTTCGGGGGCGGCGCATCCATGAGCGGCTTGAACGCCTGCAGCACCTTGTTCACGTCGTACTCGAATCGGTCGTAGGCGTCGGCGTCGTGGCGGCTGTGCCGGGCGATCTCCCGCTGGTTGGCCCCGTGGTCCTGGCCGAGGAGCAGGTAGTCGCCGTTCTCCATCGGCGCGAAGGTCGACGACATCAGGAGGGGCATGAAGCCGTGCTTCACGAGCTCGAGCTCCTGGACGATCTCCGGCCGGAGCAGCGACAGCGCGTACGAGAAGGTCGTGAACCAGAACCCGGGGCGGAGCTCCTCGGTGATGGCTGCGCCACCCACGAACGGGCGCCGTTCGAGCACCAGCGTCCGGAGGCCGGCCTTCGCGAGGTACGCACCGTTCGTCAGCCCGTTGTGGCCGGCGCCGACCACGATGGCGTCGAAGCTGCGGTCGGTGTCGTGCTCGCGCGGCTTCACGCGGGCCGCCTTCGCGGACCCGTTGGACTTCGAGGAGGAGCCGTTCGACTTCGCCATGGTCAGGCCGTCTTCCGCTGCGGGTTGTAGTGGGGCAGCCGCGCGGTGTGCGCGACGACGTGCACGTAGCGGTGATTGATCGGGATCTCCAGGTTCACCTTGCAGCCCGGCTGCGAGGCGGCCACGGGCACCCGCCCGATGCCGACGTGCCGCTGGAGCACCGGCGAGTACAGGAACGACGTCGAGAAGCCGATCTGCGAGCCCTCGTCGTCGTACAGGAACATCTCCTCCTGGACCGGCGTGTGGTCCATCGGCGGCATCAGCCCGCCCTCCTCGTGGAGCCGGTTCCAGTCGCGCCAGTCGACGACGAAGCCGGTCGTCCGGAAGCGGGACGTGCGGTTCGCGAGCTCCCGCCGGATCGCCTCGCGGCCGACGAACCGCCGCTCGTCGTCGGCGACGCCACGGAGCATCCAGCCGAGGCCCAGCTCGTGCGGCGTGGCCCGGTCCGCATCCGTCCACGCGTAGCGCGACGACGCGAAGTCGACGTCCAGCAGCAGCAGGCCGGCCTCGATCCGCGCCATGTACAGCGCCTGGAGCCCGAAGGGCAGCACGCCGAGGCCCTCGGACGCCTGCCAGACGGCGTCCCAGACGCGGAGCGCGTCGTCGGAGCGGCACCACACCTCGTAGCCGAGGTCGCCGGTGTATCCGGTCCGCGACACCCGCACGCGCGCCCCCGCGACCTTCGTCTCGCGATGCCCGAAGTAGGCGAGGCGCTCGATCCCCTTGTCGAGCGACAGAAGCACGCGCAGCGCCCGCGGCCCCTGGATCGACAGCACCGCCCAGTCGTCGGAGACGTCATCGACGCGCACGTGGTCGCGCGGCCGCACGAGGTCCGAGAACCACGCGAGGTTGGGCTCCGCGGCGGTCAGCACGAACTCGTCGGCAGCGTGGCGGAGCAGCACGCCGTCCTCGACGAGGAAGCCGCGGTCGTCGCACCAGATCGTGTACTGCGCCTCGCCGGGCGCGAGCGTGTGCGGGTCGCGGGCGAGCACGCTCGCGAGGTACGCCTCCGCGCCCGGGCCCGAGAACCGGTACTTGAACAGCGGCGACGTGTCGAAGATTCCCGCGGCGTTGCGGACGGCGAAGTACTCGAACTTCTCGGACAGCTGGTACTTCTCCGCCGCCAGCCGGCCGGCCCAGTGGCTCCACAGGCCCGTCTCGTTGAGCGCCGACGTGCGCTCGTGAAACGGGGTCGTCCCGATCATCTGGTCGCGGCTCCCTCTCCGCTGCGTGGGCACTGCGGGCACGGTACCGCGCACGACCGCGGCCGGGGTCGGCGTGTTGCCGAGGACGCACCACGCGACCGCCGAGCGGTACCTGTGCCGCGTTGCCGGTCTCCGGCGGATTGCGTAGGGTGGACCGCACATGAGTCAAGGGGGCGGCGTCATGCCGGTGATTCACGAGCGGCCCGCCATCGGCGAGGCCCACGAGCTGCTCGGCTTCGAACGCGCCCTGTTCTGGCTGCGGCTGCTCGCCATCGGGACGATCGGCCTGCTGGCCTTCAGCGGCCGCACCGTCTCCCTTCCGCTCGTCGCCGCCGCGGTGGTCATCGTGACCGGGACGGTGATCGTCCAGCGGATGACGCTGCTCGACGGCCTGCCGCTCGAGCGCATCCGCCGCCAGGCGACGCTGTTCCTCGTCGCGGACGTCGTGGCGGTCTATCTGACGGGCACGGCGTTCGCCGCGGAGCCGGAATGGATGGCGTTCTACTTCTACCCGCTGCTCTCGCTCGAGGCGACGGTCGTCGGCGGGATGGGTGCCGGCGTCGCCGTCACCGTCGCCAGCATCGTCGTGTACGGCATGCAGCTCGTGCTCCACCTCTCGTACGGCAACACGACGCCGCCGCGGTCGATCGCGGGCGGGGTGGGCATCATCGCCCTCACGGGCGGCCTGATGGCCGGATCCGCGGTGATCGCGGAGCGCGGGCGACGCGACCTGCGGGCGCTGCTGGACCTCACGGCCGCCCTCGCCCAGCAGCAGCAGGAGGAGGAGACGCTCGAGCTCCTCGACCGCCGCCTCCACGAGGCGGTCGGCGGCCGGGTGCGGTCGGTCGCGCTCCGCGATCCGGACGGCAACTTCATGCTGGTGCGCTGGCATTCCCCGGAGCGCCGGCGGCTCGACCGCGACCGCGTCGAAGCGACGATGGGCTCCAGCGACGAGCTGACGCGACGGTTCACGGCGGGCGAGTCGCTCACGTACCCGGTCGACGCCGGCTCGCCGATCGCCGCCGCGCTCGGGGTCCCGGACTGGGTCCGCGGCATCACCCTGGTGCCGATCTTCCTCGAGGGCCGCTGGGTCGGCATCCTGCCCGTCCTGTGGCCGGCCCCGACGGTGCCGAACGACGGCCAGCTCCGCCTGCTCTACGGGCTCGCGAGCCAGATGGGCCTGTCGCTCGCGCAGGGCCAGCTGCAGCGGATCCGCGCGGAGGCCGCCACCGATTCGCTGACGCAGCTGCTGAACCGGCGCGCGATCTCGGACGAGCTGGCGGCGTACGTCGCGCGCGCCCGCCGGAGCGGCGCGAGCGCCGCGGTCCTGTTCTGCGATCTCGACGGGTTCAAGTCCGTCAACGACCTGCGCGGCCACGAGGCGGGCGACGACGTCCTGCGGGCCGTGGGCACGGCGGTCCGCGGGGCGATCCGGCAGGGCGACGTCGTCGGCCGCTACGGCGGGGACGAGCTGCTCGTCGTCGCGGCGGACGCCGACGCCGAGGACGCCGTGCTCCTCGCCCAGCGCGTCCGGCGGGCGGTCGTCGACGTGGCCGGCAAGCAGGGCGTCGACGTCACGGTGGGCGTCGCGGTGTATCCGATCGACGGCGACACCGGTGCGGACCTGATGGTGGCCGCGGACCAGGCGATGTACCGCGGCAAGCTCCGCGGCCCCGGCAACGTCATGGTGGCCGGCGAGACGCAGCCGCGCGCCGTCGCCGCCTCCGCCTGACCCCGACCGGCAGGGCGCTGCAACGCCGGCCGACCGATCTCGAACCCGCGGCGGACCGGACGACGGCGAGGCTGGTCCGACGAACCGCAGGACCGAGCCAGGAGAGCTTCCCATGACCACCACCGACACCTCCGCCGGGCGCCGACTCGTCGACCCCCGCAATGCGTACCCGCGGCCGCCGTTCGGGAAGCAGACGCAGCAGCTGCCCGGTGACGAGCCGTCGATGCAGCCACGGCCGGACCACGGCGAGCAGACGTACCGCGGCAGCGGGCGGCTCACCGGCCTCGCGACGCTGATCACCGGTGCCGACAGCGGCATCGGCAAGGCCGTCGCGCTCGCCTTCGCGCGCGAAGGCGCCGATGTCGTCATCGCCTACCTGTCGGAGACCGAGGACGCCCAGGACACGGTGCGGCTCGTGGAGGCCGAGGGGCGCAAGGCGATCGCCGTGCCGGGCGACCTGTCGGACGAGGCGCAGTGCAAGGCGCTCGCCGGCCGCGCCCGCGAGGAGCTGGGCCGCATCGACGTCCTGGTCAACAACGCGGCGTTCCAGAAGCGGTACGACTCGATCTCGCAGGTTCCCACGGAGGACTGGGACCGGACCCTCAAGACGAACCTGTCCGCCATGTTCTGGCTGTGCCGCGAGATCGTGCCGACCATGGAGCCCGGCAGCTCCGTGATCAACACGGCATCGATCCAGGCGCGCGAGCCGTCGTCGTCGCTGCTCGCGTACGCGACGACCAAGGGCGGCATCGTCGCGTTCTCCCAGGCCCTTGCGTTCGAGGTCGCCAAGCGCGGGATCCGCGTCAACGTCGTGGCGCCCGGGCCGGTCTGGACGCCGCTCATCCCGGCGAGCACGAGCGCCGAGGGCACGTCGACCTTCGGACAGGACTCGCCGCTCGGGCGGCCCGCGCAGCCCGCGGAGCTCGCACCGGCGTACGTGTTCCTCGCCTCGCCGGAGGCGAGCTACGTCACGGGCGAGGTGATCGCCGTCACGGGCGGCGAGCTGTTCAGCTAGCCGCTCGGCCGAGGCGTCCGGGGCGTCAGACCGCGAGCAGCTCCTCGCCGGGCGGCTCCGAGGTGACGCCCCAGCCGCCGAACAGCGCGAGCCCCTCGAGACGCAGCGTCGGGCCGCCGGCGGGCGGGTTGCCGGACGGCCGTCCGTCGCCCGCGCCGCCGATCCCCACGAGGGCCGTCTCGACGCGCCAGTCGTCGGGGACGATGAGGTTGCCGCCGCCGAACAGCGTGCTCGTCCGGATCGTCGCCCCGGCCGGATCGAGGGTGGCGTTCCGCAGGTCGACCGTGCCGCCGCCGAACCACGTCGTCACCGTGCCGCCGCGGAAGCTCCCGGCGGTGCTCCGGAACGCGACCGGCCCGAAGGTCGCGACGAGGTCGATCTCGTCCGCGTCGGGCTCCGGCGTGGTCGATGGCCGACCCGCGACCCTGGCGTAGACGGCGGCGGCGGCGGTGAACGCAAGCAGCGCCGCGAACAGCGAGAGCACGACGCGGAACAGGCGACCGAGCATGGGTGGCACCCCCTGGGCCGGCGACGGGACGTGCCGCCGGGTCAGCCCGGCCAGCATGCCCCCCGTCACCGGGCACGTAAAGGGCCGCCCGGCCCACCGGGTTCGCGCCGCCCCGGGCCGGTCCCCGTAGACTCCGTGCCATGCCGCTGTACCAGCTCGAGGGTCCGCTCCCCGACCTCGAGGCGCCCATCGTCGTCGCCGCGTTCGACGGCTGGGTGGACGCGGGGTCGGCGGCGACGGCCGTGCTCGGCCTCCTCGGTGTGGACGGCACGCTCGTGGCGCGCTTCGACCCGGACCAGCTGTTCGACTACCGCTCGCGCCGCCCGACGCTCACGATCCGCAACGGCCGGCTCGAAGGGTTGGAGTGGCCCGAGGTCACGCTGCGGTCCGCCCGGTACGGCGGGCGGGACCTGCTCGTCCTGACCGGCGCCGAGCCGGACGACCGCTGGCACCGGCTCGCCGACGACACGGTCGAGCTGCTCGGCCGCCTCGGGGTCGCAGGCTGGATCAGCCTCGGGGCGATCCCGGCGGCGGTTGCGCACACGCGCGCCGTGCCCATCCTCGGGACCGCATCCCGCGACGGGCTGCTGAAGGGCGGCGTCCTCCCGGGACCCGCGGGCATGCTTCGCGTTCCGTCCGCGGCGCTGTCGATGCTGGAGCTGGCGGTGTCGGCGTCGGGCGTGCCCGCGGTGGGCTACTTCGCGCAGATCCCCCACTACGTGAGCGGGCCGTACGCGCTGGCCTCGCTGGAGCTGCTGCGGTCGCTCGAGCGGCACCTCGACGTCACGCTGCCCCACGGCGACCTGGAGGAGGAGAGTCGGCAGCTCCGGCAGCGGCTCGACGCCGCCACGGCCGCCGACGAGACGACGCGGGCGTACGTCGAGCGCCTGGAATCGATGGTCGACGAGGAGCGCCAGCCTGCTGGCGACGACCTGATCGCCGAGATCGAGCGGTTCCTGCGCGACCGGACCGACGAGGGGACCGGCTAGGTCAGTACCGCTCCCGCCGGACGTTGACCTTCTGGCCGCGGATCGTGGCCGCGCGGAGCGCCCGGATGACGCGATCCGCCGACGCCTCGGGCACCTCGACGAGCGAGAACCCGTCGGCGATCTGGATCGCGCCGATGTCGTTGCCGCGCAGCCCGGCCTCGTTCGTGATCGCGCCGACGAGGTCGCCGGGACGCATCCCGGCCGCCCGCCCCGCGCCGACGAACAGGCGGGTCACGCCGCCCGTCCCCGTGCTCGGGATGCCGGCCGGGTCGCCGTCCGCGGCGTCGCCGTCCCCGGGCCGCGATCCGCGCGGCGGGCGCATCACCGGCCGGCCGTCGGCATCGCGCCACGCCGTCGCGCGATACCCCTTGCGCGGGCCAGCCGGCACGCGGTCCGTCGCGGGACCCGGGCCGCGTGGGCGAGACGGCGGCGCCGCTTCGCGCTCGTGCGCCTCGGGGCTGCGACGCGGTGGGCGCGCGCCGTACGCGCCGAGTCGCTCCTGCCCGTGCCGGGGCCTCGTGCCCGCGCCGCGCACCGGGCCGCGTCCGCGGTCCGGACGGTCCGCGGTCGGCAGCGTCGCCGGCGCCAGCTCCGTGGTGTCCTCGGCGCCACGCGCCTCGGCGTCCGCCAGGCTCACGGCCGCCAGCGCGATGTCGACGACGTCGAACTCCTCCGACAGCGACTCGACCACGGCCCGGTACCGGTCGAACCCGTCGCCGAGGAGCGCCTCGCGCAGCGACGCGCGGAGGAGCTCCAGCCGGTGCTCGCGGAGATCCGCGACCGTCGGCAGGCCCTGGATCTCGAGCGGGGCGCCGAGCGACCGTTCGATGTCCCGGAGCAGCCGGTGCTCGCGCGGCTCGACGAGCGTGATCGCGGTGCCCTCGCGGCCGGCGCGGCCCGTCCGGCCGATGCGGTGCACGTACGCCTCGGGCGACGACGGGACGTCGTAGTTGACGACGTGGCTCACGTGCTCGATGTCGAGGCCGCGAGCCGCGACGTCGGTCGCGACGAGCACGTCCAGCGCCCCCTCCCGGAACCGACCCATGATCCGGTCGCGCTGCTCCTGCGAGAGCCCACCGTGGAGCGCGGCGGCGTCCCGGCCGCGCCCCGAGAGCGCTTCAGCCAGGTCGTCGACCTCGCCGCGCGTGCGGGCGAACACCAGCGTCGCCGCGCCGTCCTCGAGATCCAGGATCCGCCCGAGCGCCGCGAGCTTGTCGGCCCGGCGGACCACATAGGCCACCTGGCGGACGCGGGCGGCCTCCCCGGTGCCGGGCCGGTCGCCCTCGACGCGGACGCGCGCGGGCTGTCGGAGGTGCGCCTCGGCGAGGCGGGCGATCGGGCCCGCGATCGTGGCACTGAACAGGGCCGTCTGTCGGCCGAGCGGCAGCGCGCCGAGGATCCGCTCGAGGTCGTCGGCGAAGCCCATGTCGAGCATCTCGTCCGCCTCGTCGAGGACGACCGTCGTGACCTCGTCGAAGCGCAGCGTGCCGCGGTCCAGGTGATCGACCGCCCGGCCGGGCGTCGCGACGACGATGTCCACGCCCCGGGCCAGCCGGTGCAGCTGTGTCGTGATCGGCTGCCCGCCGTACACCGGCACGACACGGACGCCGAGCTCGCGGCCGTAGCGATGGACCGCCTCGGCCACCTGCATGGCGAGCTCGCGCGTCGGGGCGAGCACCAGCGCCGACGGCCGGCTGCCGCCGCCATCGGACGCGGCCCCGCGACCGGTCACCGGCTGGTCGCTCGCCCGCCGCGCATCGATCGCCGCCGCGAGCCGCTGGAGCATCGGCAGGGCGAACGCCGCGGTCTTGCCCGTCCCGGTGGGCGCCTCAGCGAGCAGATCCCGGCCCTCGAGCAGCGGCGGGATCGCCGCGAGCTGGACCGGGGTCGGCTCCTCGTACCCGAGCGCCCCGAGCGTCCGGAGCAGCCGCGGATCGAGGCCCAGGGCCTCGAAGCCGGCGGGAACGGCGGGTGCGTCGGTCACACGCAGATGCTAGCCCGCCCGGTGCGTGCGACCGCGACGCCGGCGCGGCGCGCGTGCCAGCGCGGATACATGACCCGCCCTGTCCACAATGCGCTAGGATGCCGCCATGCGCGCGTCACGGCTCGTCGCCCTGCTGCTCCTCCTCCAGGCCCGCGGGGGCATGACGGCGGCCGAGCTCGCCGAGGAGCTCGAGGTGTCCGTCCGCACGGTCCACCGCGACGTCGAGGCGCTCGGCGCCGCGGGGGTGCCCATCTACGCCGAGCGCGGGCCGCACGGCGGGATCCGGCTGGTCGACGGCTACCGGACGCGGCTGACCGGGATGACGTCGGACGAGGCCGAGGCGCTGTTCCTGTCCGGGATCCCGGGCCCCGCGGCCGAGCTCGGGCTCGGGACGGTCGTCGCGGGCGCCCGGCTCAAGGTCCTTGCCGCGCTCCCGCCGGAGCTCCGTGGCCGCGCGACGCGGCTGCTCGAACGGTTCCACCTCGACGCCGCCGGCTGGTTCCGATCGGGCGAGGCCGTCCCCCACCTGTCGACGATCGCGGAGTGCGTGTGGGAGGGCCGCCGGCTCGAGATCGACTACGACCGCGGCGACACGATCGTGACCCGCACGCTCGACCCGCTCGGCCTCGTGCTCAAGGCCGGCACCTGGTACCTCATCGCCCAGCACGACGATCAGCTCCGGACGTACCGCATCTCGCGCGTGATGGGCGTCGCGGGCCAGGCGGAGAAGGCGCAGCGACCGGAGGGCTTCGACCTCGCCGCCTACTGGGCGGAGTCGATCGCGACGTACGAGCGCGAGGCGCCCCGTCTGGAGGTCACCGTCCGCGTCCGCCGCGATGCCTACCGACGCCTGGAGGACGTCTTCTCCGCGGCGGTGATCGCGTCCGCCCGCGACGTGCCCGATGCGGACCCCGAGCCCGACACGTGGCGGCGCGTCGTGCTGACGCTCGACTGGCCGCGGGAGGCCGCCGGCAAGCTGCTCGCGATGGGGACGTCGCTCGAGGTGCTGGAGCCGCCGTCGCTGCGGGCCGAGGTCGGCGCGCTCGCGATCGCCGTCGCGGCACGCTATGCCGCCTCGGAGAGCGACGCGGCCCCGGCGACGGAGGAGCCGTTCGCCGGGGCTCGCGCCTAGGTCAGCCGCCCCAGGCCACGCGCGGCCGGGCGACGGGCTTCGAAGGGGTCGCGGCCCGCTGCAGCGGGAGCGCGGTGGACTCGGGCTCGTGGGGGTGGCGCGGGCCGGAGGACAGCCCGAGCCCGCGGGGAGACCGCGCCCGGATCTCCCGCCCGCGGTCCGCCTGGACGGCATCGGCGAGCAGGTGGGTGAGACTCATTCGCTGGTCACCTCGGTGGTCGAAATCCATGCTCGTCAGCCTATCCGCGATACGTGACAGTTACTGTCAGCAATCACGCCACGCGGCCGCGTCGGGCGCCTCGCGGCCGCGTTCGTCACGCGCCTTGCACCCGGCGGAGGCGGCGGCGGTTCCCTCTCGCACCGCCGCAAGGGATACTGGCGGCCATGCGACGGGTGGAGGCCGAGGCGCTCGTGGGCGCGTCGCGCGACGAGGTCTGGCGGCTGTATGACGACATCGCCGGCACGCCCCGCTGGGTCCCGGGGGTCCGGGAGATCCTGTACGTGTCCGGGCCGGCCCGGCGCGGCACGGTGTACCGCGAGCGCACGCGGGTGGCGACCGCCCAGTGGGAGATCGTCGAGTACCGGCGACCCACGCGGCAGGTGCACGAGACCGGCGAGGGGTCGCTCCACCGGGCCCGCATCCTCACGTTCGAGGCGCGGGGCTCCGGCACGTGGGTGCATCAGGCCGTGGAGCTGCGTTCACGCCTCTGGGGGCCGATCGGCTGGCTCCACGAGCTGCTCGCGGGCGTCCCGGCCGCGATCGACGTGCAGGGCACGGTGGCGGCGGCCAAGCGCTCGTTCGAGGGGGATCCCCGGCACCTCGCCTAGCGACGCCGTCGCGGCGCCGGACATGGCGAAACGGACCGCCGCATGGACAGTGGTTTCGGGCTCCGCCACCGTCCGGCATCCCGCCGTTGGGTCGACGCGCCGCCCGAGATGGTCCGTGTGTTGGCGGTCCGTTCGATGGACACACCGTACGACCGGCGCGCGCCGGGCGGATCGGCCGAATGTCAGTGCCGGGGCTGGACGGTTGGCCTGAAGTCGCGCGGATCGCGCTTCGGGGCCCGCGTCAGGACCGGCGGATCACCCCGGGGGCGAGCCGGCGCAGGCGATCGGCGATGGACAGCCGCCCGGCGTCCGCCGGACGAGGCTCGGTGCGCGCGACCCGCAGCAGGTGCAGGTCGGCGATCGCGACGGCGGAGCGCGGAGCGATGCGGAGCGTGGTCTCGGACAACGTGACCCCCTGGGCAGGCGGTGCAGGGTGCTTGGGCTCCGGCGGTGACGACCGGGGTGCCGACGAATGCACCGAGCCTAGGCGTCGCTCGACGGCGTGCGCATCCCCCGGATGGACCATTCCGGACAGGACCGCACCGTTCGTCGTCGCACGCGCTGGGTCGCCGCGAGACCCTCCGCCCTCGACGCTCGCCCTACGATGGAGGCGTGACCCGTGTCGCCGCCTCCGTCGAGCTGTCCCACCCCGTCGATCGCGTGTTCCGCGTGGCGACGCGGATCCCGGACCTGCCGCGCTGGCTCCCGGAGGTGGTGGAGGCCCAGCTGCTCGACCCCGAGCTCGCGGCCGGCAGCCGGATCCGGCTGCGGATGGGTCAGGCGACGGGCGGCCTCGTGATCCTCGGGACGGCGCGAGCCTTCCGCCCGCCGGAGCTGCTCGAGATCACCGGCAAGGGCGGTCCGGTCGGGTTCGACGTCCGCGTCCAGCTCGCCGCGAAGACGGCCGACTCGACCCGGATCTCGCTCGAGGTCACCGTCTCGACGCCCCCGTTCCTCGGGTTCATCGGCAAGGAGGCGGAGCGCCGGATCGGCGAAGCGCTGCCGGCGTCGCTGGCGCGGTTCCGGGCCCTCCTCGACGCCGAGCGGGACTGACTCCCCGCAGTCGCCACGCGGCTGCAAGCGTGGCGTGGCGCGCGGCACCGCGCCCGGGTCGGTCCGCCGTCGATGATCGGTGTCGGCCTGCCATCACCAGGAGGGAGTCCCATGCCCCACGTCCGCGAGAGCGAGCCCCGGCCCGACGACATCGAGCCCCGCGACCGCGCCGACGGCCCGTCGCAGCATCCCGAGGGCAACCTCGGCGGCCATCCCATCAACGCCGACGAGACCGCACCGCGCGAGGCCGCGCCCGACCCGGGTGACAAGACGAAAGACCGCCACCCGGAGGCCACCGAGGCCGAGCCGGGCAACGACCTCTAGCGGTCGGGTCGATCCCCGATCGCGTCAGGCGACGGCGTCGCTCGCGGAGGGCGAGTAGCCGGGCACCACCACCTCGATCAGCGGACTCTGGCGCTCCATGACGTCGACGTCGGTGCGGCGCCAGTTCCGCGCGACGTGCTCGAGCAGGTAGCGACGATCGGCAGGGTCGGTGATCTCGTGCGCCGTGCCGGGGACGTCCGCGACCACGGGTCCCTTGAGGTGGAGGACGACCGCTGGATCGGCGTTGACGTTGTGCAGCCACGCGCGCGTGCGGCGCGACGGGACGCCGCTGATGATGATCCGGCCGTCGATGTTGTGGAACACGATCTCGATCCGGCGTGGCTCGCCGGACCGGCGGCCCGTGGTCGTGAGGTCGATGGTCTGGTTGTGATCGAGCGCATCGTGGATGCGGCGGTCCATGGCGGGAGCTCCGGGAGGCAGGTCAGGTAGTTGCATACGCAACGATAGCCCGCGTCCGCCGCGGTCGCAAGGCCCTACACTCCGCGGATGCTCCGGACGGTCGTCGCAACCCGCTACGTGACCCCACTCCGCGAGGGCGGCTCGGTGCCGGCGCTCGTGGAAGCGGATGACGACGGCCTGTACGTCGTCAAGCTGCTGGGGGCCGGGCACGGGCGCAAGGCGCTGGTGGCCGAGCTCCTCGCCGGTGAGCTGGGTCGCCACCTCGGGCTGCCCGTCCCGGACCAGGTCCTCGTGGAGCTGGACGGCGCCCTCGCGAAGGCCGAGCCGGACGGCGAGATCCAGGACCTGCTCGAGCGATCGGCCGGGACGAACATCGGGCTCGACTTCCTGCCGGGCGCGCTCCCGTTCGCGCCCGCGATCGGCCCCGCCCCGGATCCCGACCTCGCGGCGGCCGTCGTGTGGCTCGACGCGCTGACGACCAACGTCGACCGGACGCCGCGAAACCCGAACCTCATCGTGTGGCACCGGCGGCCGTACCTGATCGACCACGGCTCGGCGCTGTACATCCACCACTCGTGGAAGGACCCGCTCGCGCACGCCCGCCGCCCGTTTCCGCAGGTCCGCGATCACGTCCTGCTGCCGTTCGCGGGACCCATCGCGGACGCCGATGCGCGGCTCGCGCCGCTCGTGACGCGCGAGGTGCTCGACGGGCTGGCCGCCTCGATCCCCGACGACTGGCTCCCGCCGGAGCCCGGGCTCGCCGACGCCGACGCGCACCGGCGCGCGTACGTCGACTACGTGCTCACGCGACTGGAGAGCCCGAGGCCGTTCGTCGAGGAGGCGGACCGTGCCCGCGCCGCCTGAGCAGGGAGCCCGTCGGGCGCCGTTCGAGTACGCGATCGTCCGCGTCGTGCCCCGCGTCGAGCGCGGCGAGGGGTTCAACGCCGGCATCGTGCTGATGTGCCGGCCGCGGCGGTTCCTCGGCGCACGCGTGGCCCTGGACGAGGCGCTGCTCGTCGCGATGTCGCCCGACTGCGATCCCGAGGTGGTGCGGGCGCACCTCGACGCGGTCGAGGCCGTGGCGTCCGGGCGCGCAGACGCCGGACCGATCGCGGCGCTGTCGATGCCCGAGCGGTTCCACTGGCTCGTGTCGCCGTCGTCGACGATCATCCAGCCGAGCGAGGTGCACACGGGCCTGACCTCGGACCCGTCCGCGACGCTCGAGCACCTGTTCCGGACGCTCGTCCTGCGCTAGCGCTCCTCAGGGGCGGAGCAGGGTCGTCCGCCACGCCGCGGCGGTGCGGTCAGCCGCTCAGCGGCTCGAGTGCACGGTGACGAAGCGTTCCAACCGCTGGGCGACCCGGATGAACGGTGCAACCCGGCGATTCGTGTCCGATGAGTCGCGCACCGGATCAATCGACGCTGGCGACGCGCACACGAGCCGCTGGGCGAGTCGCGGCCGGGCGCCGGCGTGGGCTAGCGAGCGGCGCGCGGCGGGAGCGGCGGGAAGAGGCGAGGCTCGGGCCGGGGTGCGGCGGCGCGCGACGCAGGACGCCGGTCCCCGCCCGCGCTCAGCCCGAGGCTCGACTCGCGACCGCCTCGCCCCGGCGGAAGTAGAGCGCCACGCCGATCGTCGAGAGCATGAAGATCAGCGACGCGATGTTCGACAGGATCATCGGCCAGTTCACCAGCGCGAGCCCGTACGCGAGCCAGAACACGAACCCCGCGCACAGCAGGCTGGGATAGCCGAGCGAGTAGTCGCGGCTCGACCGGGTCTGGAGCATCCGGCGCACCTGGAGCGTCGGCGAGAGCGCCATGAGCACGCCGGCGATCAGCGCCGCGGGGCCCAGCGCGTCGGTCGTCGTCATGCGCGCTGGCCCTGCGCCCGCAGCTCGGCCTTGCGGGCGCGCTTCCCGGCCTGGTACTCGGCGAGCGCCTCGGCGGAGTCGACGTCTCCCAGCGTCGGATGGTCGGGAAGGACGTCCGCCCAGCCCGCAGGCTTGATGCCGTACCGGTTCCCGAGCAGCGACACGATCGATCCCGCCTTCATCTCCCCGATGCCGGGCAGCGCGATCAGGCGCGCGTAGAGGTCCCTCGCGTCCGCGGCGTCGTCCCAGATCCGCGCCGCGTCGCCCCCGTAGTCCGCGACGATCGCCGCGCACAGGTCGCGCGTCCGCTTTGCCATGTTCCCGGGGAAGCGGTGCAGCGCGGGCGGCGTCCGGAACGCCGCATCCAGGCGCTCGTCGTCCATCGTCGCGATCGTCTTCGCGTCGAGGGATCCGATCCGTCGCTGGAGCTCGAGCGGACCCGAGAACGCCTTCTGGACCGTCACCTGCTGGTCGAGCGCGAAGCCGATCAGCAGCGCCAGCGGGTCGGCGGCGATGAGGCGGTCGGCGTCGGGATCACCGGTGAACGGGAGGTGGTCGGGCGGGACGGGAAGGCTCATGCGGCGATGGTACGTCCCGCCGCGGTGCGCGCCGCACGGGTCGAACAGGGGCGCGGCCACTACGATCGCGACCATGACGATCCCCCCGTTCGCCGATTCCGCCGATGCCCTCGCCATCCGAACCGGCCGCCTGCTCGACGTGGCGTCCGGCGAGGTGCTGCGCGACCGCACGCTGCTCGTCCGCGACGGCCGGATCGAGGCCGTTGCCACCGAAGCGGACGGCGCACCGGGCGGCACGCCGGAGCTCGACCTTCGTGGCCTCACCGTGCTGCCCGGACTGATCGACACCCACAGCCACCTGGTCGGCGACGTGCTGAGCTCGGGTGTCCCCGCGACGATGACCAGCGCTCCGGAGGAGGTCCTGATCGGCGTCCGCCACGCGCGGGAGACCGTCGAGGCCGGCTTCACCACCGTCCGCGATCTCGGCACGTACCGCGCGTTCGCCGATTGCGCCCTGCGCGACGCGATCGACCGTGGCGACGTCGAGGGCCCGCGGATACAGTGCGCGGGCGCGTACATCACGGCGCCGTGGGGCGGAGGCGACCTCGTCGGCCTCGCCCACGACGTCCGGCTGCCCGACGACCTCCGGTTCGGCGTCGTCACGACCGTGGACGAGGTCCGCGACCGCGTCCGACGGCTGCTCATCGGCGGCGCCGGCGTCATCAAGTGCATCGGCACCGGGGCGGTGTCGACGCGCGGCGGCGTGCCGGGGGCGCCGGAGCTGAGCGAGGACCAGCTCCGGGCCGCGGTCGACGAGGCCGGCCGGTATGACCGGTTCGTCGCGGTCCACGCGCACGGCGCCGAGGGCGCGAAGCGGGCGATCCGCGCGGGCGCCCGCTCGATCGAGCACGGCTCGTACTTCGATGCCGAGGCGATCGCGATGCTCGCCGACAGCGGGACCTTCTTCGGCGTCGACCTGTTCGACGGCGAGTGGGCGCTCGACGCCGGCGACAGCCTCGGCTGGCCCGTCGAAACGATGCGCAAGCTCGAGCACTCGATGACCGCGGCCTACGCGGTGTTCAGCGGCGCCGTCGACGCGGGCGTCCGGATCACCTACAGCACCGACAGCGGCGTGTACCCGCACGCGCTCGTCGGCCGCCAGTTCGAGACGTACGTGCGGTACGGGATGGCGCCGCTCGCGGCGATCCGGTCGGCGACCGTCGTGGCCGCCGAATGCCTGGGATGGGCCGACCGCGTGGGAACGCTCGAGCCGGGTCGCTTCGCGGATCTCGTCGCGCTCGACGGCGACCCGGTGGCGGACGTCGGGGTGCTCGCGTCGCCGTCGGTCGTGGTCAAGGGCGGCCGGGTCGTGCTCGACCGTCGCGCACGCGACTGAACCCGTGCTGCTCGGGATCGACCACCTCGTGATCGCGGTGCCGTCCGTCGACGACGCCGCGTCGGAGCTGGAGCGCGACCTCGGGCTCTCGTTCACGGGCGGGGGCCGGCACGAGGCGATGGGGACGTACAACCGCCTGGCGTTCCTGGGCGATCCCTACGTCGAGCTGATCGGGGTGTTCGATGCCGGCCTCGTCCGCCGCAATCCGGCATTCGCCGTGGGCGGCGCGACGCTCGACCGGCTCGAGGCGCACGGCGCCGGCCTGGTCACGTATGCCGTCACGAGCGACGGACTGGGCGTCGAGGTCGAGGCGCTGCACGCGTCCGGGTCGCCCATCGGCGACGTGATCGACGGCGCGCGGACCCGGCCCGACGGCGAGACCGTGCGATGGCGGATGGCGTTCCCGCCGGTGCTGGGCCCCGACCGGCCGCCGTTCCTGATCGAGCACGAGCTCACCGGGGCCGAATGGGGCGACGCCGCACGCGGCGCGAGGGCGGCCTTCCGCCATCCCGGCGGCGGGCGGCTGCGGCTTGGTTCGCTCGAGCTGCCGGTCGTCGACCCGCCGGCCGTCGCCGAGGCGTACGGGACGACGCTCGGCATCGCCTTCAGCGAGGGATGGCGCACGGCGCTCGGCGGTCAGGCCATCGAGGTTCGCCGGGACGGGCGGCCGCCGGTCGTCCGACTCACGGCCGAACCCGGCAGCGCGGGCCTCGACATCGAGCGCGTCGGCGTCCGCTGGGTCCGGGAACCCGGGGACGACGAGCCGCACCGCCGGTAGGGCGACGGCGGAATCGCGCCGGCCACGCCCTGCCGCGACCGCGCTGACGCCGCCTGCCTCCGCTACGCGGTCTCGCGGATCCCGGCAGTCGCCGTGATGGTCGATGGCGCCGGCGCGTCGAAGGCCGCGGGGTAACGCGTGAGGGCCGCCGCGATCGCAACGCCCGTGACCAGCAGCCCGGAGCCCACGAACAGGAGCGGGGCGTTCACGTCGAGCAGCGCACCTGCGACGCCGAGCGACAGCGGCGAGATCCCGAACCCGACGAGCATCGTCAGGCTCATCACCCGCCCGAGCATGTGCGACGCGACTCGCGCCTGCAGCCAGCTGATCGCGACGATGTTGACGAAGCCGATCATGACGCCCATCACCGCGAACGCCGCCATCGCGAGGCCGAGCCACGGGGCGACGGCGACCGCGAGCATCGCGACCCCCGACACGGCGACGCTCGCGAGCAGAATCCGCCCGGGTCGCGCGACGCGGAGGTTGCCGGCCAGGAGCGTTCCGCCGAGGGCGCCGGCGCCCCACGCAGCCGTCAGGAGACCGAGACCCGCGGGACCCGCGTGGTACCGGATTTCGGCGAGCCACGGCATCCCGACGGCCGCCGGGCCGTTGAGCGCGAAGTTGATCACCATCGACAGCACGAGGGTGATCGCGAGCGGCGAATCGCCGAGCACGTACCGGACGCCCTCCCCGATCGCCGCGAGGAACGACGGTTGCGCGCCGCGGTCGGCGGCCCCGGGACGCGGGCCGGGCTCGGCGACCGCGGGAGGCGCGTCTTCCTCCGCCATGACCGCCGGCGGAGCCGTCCGGGCGGCATCGAGGCCTGCGGTGACCGCGCCGCGGCCCGAGATCAGGAGCACGATCGCCGCGGCGGCGAAGAACGAGGCGGCGTCCACCACGAACGCCGCGCCGGTGCCGACCGCGACGATGAACGCGCCGGCCAGCGGCGGACCGACGATGGTCGACAGCTGGAGCGTCGCCTGGAGCAGCGAGTTCGCGGACGGGAGCCGGTCCGGCTCGACCGAGCGCGGCACGAACGACTGCTGCGCCGGCAGGTAGAGCGCGTCGAACACGCCGAACAGCGCGCCGAGGCCGGCGAGCAGCGGGAGCGTCGCGGCGCCGCTCAGCACGAGCGCCGCGATGGCGCCGACGATGACGCCGCGCGCGAGGTGCGCGACGAGCATCAGCGTCCGCGGCGGCCGGCGATCCGCGAGGACGCCGAACGGCAGGAGCATCAGCGCGCGCGGCACGCCGATCGCGATCAGGATCGTGCCGAGCGCGAGGCCCGACTTCGTGACGTCGATGACGAGCCACGCGAGCGCGACGAAGTGGAACTGGTCCCCGATGACCGAGACCGCCTCGCTCGACCACAGGAGCCGGAAGTCGCGGACGGCGAGCGCCCGCCACATCGGCAGCGAACGGGCGCCCGCGAGCGGGCTCATTCGACGACGATCCGGACGACGTCATCGCCGTCGTCGACCACGAGGATCGGCCCGTGCATGCCGGTGGACAGCGCCTCGCGGACCCGGTCCACCTGGTCGCCGGACAGGCCGGGAACGCGATCGATCGCCCATTGGCCGACGGCGAGCGGGAGCCGCAGGTTCACGACCTGGCGACCGCGTTCCGTCACCTCGAGGCGAAGGTGGCCCTGGCCGGGCCGGGGCGGCTCGCCGGACGACGTCCCGGCCGTCGTCGAACCACCCGGCCGGCCCGCCTCGCCGGCCGACACGCCGGGTCCGCGCTCGTCGAGGGCGGCGATGATCGGGCCCGCCTCCTCGGCCGACAGCCGCCCGTCGGCGACGAGCTGCAGCACGCGCTCGAGCGGGTCCCTCGCGTCCATCAGCACCACCCCCGGAAGTAGCGCGGGCCGGCCTGCTCGAGCGTCTCGAGCCGGCGGGCGGCGCTCTCGATGTCGAGATCGCCGCGCTCGAGGGCACGGAGCACCTCGAGCCGGTCCGCCTCGCGGCGGTCGACGATCGGCCCGGGCGCGTTCCACGCGTGCGTGTCCTCCTCGGCGTCGACCGGGCGCGGCGACGACTCCGCGGAGCCCGCGGCCGGGGTCGCCGCCGCGGCCGCGGTCGCCGCCGTGGGCGGCTCGCCCGTCGCGGTTCCGGGGGCGAGCGGCGGCGCTGGCGCCACGGGCGCGACGGGCGCCACCGGCACCACGGGCGCCACCGGATGCGCAGGTGCTGCGGGCGCCGCGGGCGCCGCCGTCGCGCGGGGCGCACTCTCGTCACGAGCCGTGTCGGCCTGGCGGAGCCGGACGTCGCCCGACGTGGTCCGAACGGAGACCGTCACGGAACCGTCGCCGACGACCAGCGTCCGGTGGCCGCGCGACCCCTCGGACCGGTGCGGGCCGGCGGCGCTGACCTCGCCCGTGATCGTGTCGGCGGTGACGCGGATCGGGCTGTTCGTCGCGAGCTCCACGTCCCCCGACACCGAGCTGATCTGGTGCTCGCTGCCCGCGTCGAGCTCGCCGTCGAACCGGACGTCGCCGCTGGTCGAGCTGGCGTGCAGGGTCGCGACGCGAGGCGCGCGGATCCGGAGGTCACCGGACACCGTCCGGGCGTCGATCGTGACGGGCGCGATGGCATCGAGCGTCGCGTCGCCGGACATCGTCTCGAGGTGGACCTGGCCACCCTCGACCGAGACGCGCAGGTCGCCCGACGCGGTCGCCCAGCGGCTGTCCGCCGCGACGCCCGAGGCGACGACGTCGCCGCTGAGCGTCCGAAGCGCCACGGGCGCGGTCCGCGGCACGTCGATCGCGAGGTCACGCGACCGGCGCGTCGAGATGCTGAACGGTCCGACCTTCCACGCCGACGCGGCGTCACGGATGCGGAGGACGCCGGCTTCGAGGTCGACGCGGACGTCGTCGTCCAGCGCATCGCCGTCGAGCGCGCGAACGATCACGCGGTCGTCCGCGGTGCCGCGAAGGACGAGGCTGCCGGAGGTGAGCAGGATGTCGACCGAGGTGCCGGGCTCCAGGGACAGCTCCCGGGACGTGCCGGCGTTGGCGGCGGAGGTGTGGGTCATCGAGGCGTCCTCCCGAGCTCGCGGATCGCCTCGGCGGCGTCCTCGGCGCTCAGCTCGTGCCTGGCCAGTCGCTCGAGGATCTCGCGCCGGGCGGCCAGGACCGCGGCGCCCGTCGGAGCGGCGTCGACGGCCGCGGGCTGGGGGTCGCCGTCGGCCTCGTCCCGCGGCCCGAAGCCGAGGGCGCGAACGAGGGCCTCGACGCGCGCACGGACCGTGGGGTAGCTGATCTGGAGCTCCCGCTCCATGTCCCGAAGGTTGCCGCGGCTGCGCAGGAAGCTTTCGAGCACCTGCATCTGGTCGCGGCTCAGGCGGGCGAAGCGGCCGACGCCGAACTCGCCCTCGATCGTCGTCCCGCACGTCCCGCAGCGGAGCCGCGTGACCGCGAGCTCGCCCGAGCAGACGGGGCAGGTGGCGATGACGTCATGGGGCACTCGTGCGACCTCGTATGTAGTAACCGGACTTTCGCTTTTATAAGGTCGCCTTTCCATATTGTCAATCCCCGTTCGACATCGCGGGCCACGGGCGGCGTCTCGAGATGGCACCGTCCCGAAAACGGGGGTGGGCAGGAGACACGGAACGGCGTAGCCTGCAACGTGCCCGTCACCACCCGGCAGACCTCGCCGGGGACGCCGCGATGCAGGGCGGCGCATGGTGCGGAAAACCCGCGCAGGAGGGGCTCCCCATGGCCGTCCTTGACCGGATCCGCGACCGGAACGGCATCACCATCGATCTCGGCGACATCGCCAGCAACGCCCGCGACCACGTGCCCTCGACCAACGGCATCGACCCGGGTGCATGGGCGAGCGATGCGAGCTCGGGCGTCTCGGACGCCGCATCCAGCGTGTCCGACGCCGCCAAGGACGCCGCCGACGCGGCGAAGGGCGCCATGAAGGACGCGTCGGACACCGTGAAGGACGCCTCGGACGCCGCGCGCGAGCGGCTCGAGACCATCGCCGACCTCGTCCGGGACGTCGTCCGCGAGTGGTCGAAGTCCACCAACGACCGCAAGGTCGACGCACGCGTCGACGAGATCGCCCAGCGGCTCCGGTCGGCGATGCCCGCCGCGCAGTTCAAGGGCGCCGTCGCGCGGCTCGAGCGCGAGCTCCCCGACACGGACAAGGACCGCTACGACCGCGCCTTCGAGCGCGGCCGCGTGCGGACGCGGACGATCTACGTGGTCGGCGGCCTCGCGATCGGGATCGGCGCGGGCATCGCAGCCGCGGTCCTGATGGACCCGCAGCGCGGCGCCCAGCGCCGGGCGCAGATCAGCCGGTTCAAGGACCAGGTGACCCGGCGGGTCGCCGATCGATCCCGGGAGCTCTCGTCGCGCGCGAAGTCGATGGCCGCGGAGCGCGGCATCGGCCAGCCCTCGTCCCCCGCCACGGACCCGGTCGGGATCACGGATCGCGAGATGGTCCCGGTGATGCCGGTCGGCGACGCGCCGGTCACGGACCCGTCGTCGATCGTCCGCGAGCCGCTCCCCGGGCAGAGCGGCGGCATCGAGCCCACCACCCTCGTCGTCGACGAGCCGTCCACGGCGGACGGCACCGGCGACCGCGCGGTGACCGCCTCGCACGGCTAGCCGCCCGCGCCGCTCACGCCGCCTCCGACCCGCGTGCGACCCCGGTCCACGCGGGTCGTCGCATCTCCGCGACCCGGGCTGACATCCGTCCATGCCCGGTGCGGTCGTTCATGGCCACTGCGGCGCCACGCGTGACGGTGGGCGCGCCCCGAGGCGAGGGACACCATGTGGACATCGACCGGCGCACCGAGCGCCGGACCCGCAGGACCGAAAGGAGACGCGAGATGTCCGCACAGACCCCGTACTTCCAGGCGAACAGCGCCAGCGTCCTCCCGACGCTGCTGCTGGTGATGGTGATGGTCTTCATGGCGCTCGGCGTGCTGGCCCACGTCGCGTTCGCCTAGACCGCCAGCTCCGCTTCCTCCCCCTCCCACCGAGGCCCCGTCGATCGCCGGCGGGGCCTCGTGGCGTGCCGGGCGATCAGCCCGCGAGGAGGTCGACGGACTCGCCCGGCGCCAGCAGCCGCACGGCCACGTCGGGCGCGAGCCTGCCCGCGGCCTCCACGAACGACGGTCCGGGCGTCTCGAACGGCGCCGGCATCCAGCCGCGCAGACCCGCCGGGTAGAACGTGCCCCAGTGGATCGGGATCGCGAGCCGCGGGCGCAGGCGGGCAACGGCTTCGGCGGCGCGCTGCGGGTCCATGTGCCCGGGGCCGATCGTCGCGCCCCAGCCCCACACCGGCAGCAGCGCGAGGTCCAGCCGGCCGGCGAGCTCGTCCATCTCCGGGAAGAGATCCGTGTCGCCCGGGAAGTAGACCGTCTTCGAGCCCTCGATGACGCAGCCGATGGCGGGACCCACGGGACCGATGGGCTCGCGCTTCCCGGAGTGCCGCGCCTGCACGACCTCGAACCGGACGCGGTCGATCGAGAGGCGATCGCCCGGCTCGACCTCCTCCACGGGTCCCAGCGGCAGCCGGGCGACGACCCGGCCGAAGCCGCGCGGCACGATCAGCGTCGGCTTGCCGGGGATCTGGCGCAGCGACGCGAGGTCAAGGTGGTCGTGGTGGCCATGGCTGATGAACACGGCGTCGAGGTCCGCGAACAGCTCCGGGAGCACGGCCTTGACCTGGCGGCGGATCGGACCCATGCCGTCGCGCAGGACCGGGTCCGTCAGGATGCGGGGGTCGTCGACCTCGATGAGCAGCGTCGAGTGGCCGAGGAACGTGACGCGAGCGTGCGCGGGACCCGCCACGGCAGCTGGGGCGGCGGCGCGGATCGCTCGCCACGCCGGGTCCACGGCGGCAGTTCGGTGCGGCATGCAAGAATCGTGCACCAATGCGATGGCGCGCGTGCGATTGCGCCAGCGACCCCGATGCCGCACCTTCTAGACCGTGCCACAGGACCCGCTCCAACCACCCCCGCGTCCCGGCTCCGGGCAACAGCCGCCCGCCGGTAGCCCGCGCCCCGGGGCGACGCCGCCGGGCTCGACGCCGCCGACGCCGCCGACGCCGCCTTCCTTCTGGTCCTCCCGGCCGGCCGCCAGGATCGACCGCGAGGTCCAGCGCGCCCGCGAGCGCGCGGAACGCGCCGCCCGCCGGGCCGATCGCGCCGCCGGCAAGGCGCGTGAGGTGGAGCTCCGCGCGGCCCGCCGGTCGGGCGGCGGCAGCTTCCTCGAGGCGGCCGGCGACGCGGCCTCCGCGGTCGTCACGGCAGTGACGGCGGTGGCCGACGAGGCGAGCGAGCGGCTGGCGTACAAGGCGCGGCTGACGTCCCTCGAGCAGGCGCTCATGACCGCCCAGGCAGGCGGGCACGTCGACATCGCGCCGCCGACGCGCAAGGAGGCGCTGGCGCTCGCCGATCGCACGTCCCCGTCGTCCTCGACGGCCTCGGTTGTCCGGTTCGCCGGGCTGATCGGTGCCGGGATCACGGCGGTCGCGCTCGTGAGCGGCATGTTGGGCGGCATCGCCTGGGTGCTGCCGGTCGCCATCCTCGCGATCGGCGGATCCCTCGGCGACAGGATCGCGGCGGCCGAGCGCAGCCGGAGGGCGGGCAGGATCCAGCTCGAGCTGGCGCGCGCGGCGCTGCCCCAGGCGGCGCGAGCGTCCGCGCTGTGGAGGCCCGAGGCAACGGCAACCGAGACGACGCGCGAGCCCGCGCCCGTCAACGAGGGCCGCACCATCCGGCTCGTCGAGGAGGGGGACCCTCGGACGCAGGCCGAGATCATCGCCGCCCTCGATCGGCTTGCGACGCGCGTCGAGGGCATCGTCGCGGCGGAGGACGTCGCGGCCCTGCGGCGGATCCGCGAGGAGGCCGCCCTGGCGCTCACGCCCGACGAGGGCGCGCTCGACCTGACCGACCACGAGACGTGGCTGGTGCGCCAGATCTGCATCGACTACCTGCCGCGCGCCCTCGAGCACTACCTGGCGCTGCCGTCCGAGCTCGCCCTGGAGCCGGTCCTCGACGGGCGCTCGGCCCGCCAGGTGCTCGACGAGCAGCTCGCGCTGATCGAGGGACGCCTCCACGCGATGGCCGAGCGGACGTACAAGCGCGAGGCCGGCGGGCTGCTCAACCACGCTCGGTTCGTCGCCGACAGCCTCCGCCCGGACCCATTCCAGGAGCGCCTCGCGGAGCTCGCCACCGCCGACACGGAGGCGGCCCGGATCGCACAGGCGCCGGCCGTGGCCGAGACCGATGCCGCTGCCACGCGGGACCGCGAGCGGGCCTGACGGGCCCGAGAGGCTGACGGCACACGGGGATTGACACGTCATCGTTCAACGCGCATTGTCCGTTCAACGTGTTGTGAATGGTAAGCGCACGGAGAGCGATCGACCACGATGGCGCCCGCCGACGATTTCGAACCCGAGCCGGACTTCCGCCCCGAGCCGGTCAAGCGCATCGCGGATCCGGAGACGCTCCGGGCCCTCGGTGACCCGACCCGCGTCCGAATCCTGGAGACGATGGTCCAGCGCCAGGCCGCGTGGTCCGTCAAGGAGCTCGCCGGCGCGCTCGGCGTGCCGCAGACGCGCCTGTACCACCACGTCGACCAGCTGCTCGCCCACGACCTCATCCGGGCCGTCGAACGCCGCGTCGTCTCGGGGATCATCGAGACCCGCTACCGGCCGGCGGCCCTGACGTTCCAGCTCGACCGGCGGATGTTCGCGGCGGAGGCCGACGAGGCGACGCGGGCCGTCCTGCACGACACCCTCGTCGCGGTGTTCGACACGGCCCGGGACGAGGTCGAGCAGGCGATCCGCGCGGGCGCCGCCGTCGCCGGGCCGGGTGGCGACGACCGGATGCTCGTTACGCGCGGCCTCGTCCAGCTCACGCCCGAGCGAGCCGCCGAGCTGCGCCGCCGCCTGCTCGAGCTCGAGGCCGAGTTCGACGACGCCGACCCCGCCGACGGCGCCCAGCCCTGGGGGATCGTCCTCGCCGTCTATCCCGTCACGGCCACGGAGCCGACCGGTGCCTGAGCCGACCGCTGCCGCGACAGCGCGCCCCACCGGGACACGCGACCTCCTGCGACTCCGGGACTTCCGCCGCCTGTACGTCGCGCAGGCCATCTCGGACGTCGGGGACGGGATGACCTACCTCGCGCTGTTCCTGGCCGTGCTCCACCTCACCGGATCCGCGGCGGCGATCGCGCTGATGTCGATCCTGATCGCCCTCCCGCCCGTGACCATCGGGCTGTTTGCCGGTGCCTGGGCAGACCGCGCCGACCGGCGCCGGATCATGGTCGTGTCGGACAGCGCGCGAGCGGGCGTCGTCCTGCTCCTCGTCCCGGCCGTCCTGGCCGGGTCGCTGCCGGCGATGTTCGCGCTGGCCACGGTGCAGGCCGTGATCGGCACGTTCTTCTCGCCGGCACGGATCGCGATGCTGCCGCGGGCGGTGCCACGCGACGGGCTGCTCGCCGCGAACTCGCTCGGCCAGGTCACGCGGATGGCGGGCAGCGTGGTCGGCGGGACCGTGACGGGCGTCATCGCCGGGACGGCCGGCGTCGTCTGGCCGGTGTTCGTCGTGGACGCCGCGAGCTTCCTCGTGTCGGCCGTCGTCGTCGTCGGCGTGTCGCGCGACCTGGGCAGGCCGGCGGCCGACGCCGTCGCCGCGGTCCGGGCGCGCGGCTTGGCGTCGGCCGTCGCCGAAGGACTCGGCGTGATCGCGCGCAGCGGCCCGCTGCTCGCGGCCCTCGGCGGCGTCGCCGTGACGATGCTCGGCATCGGCGCGATCAACGTCCTGTTCATCCCGTTCCTGGTCGACGAGCTCGGCGCGAGCCCCGCGTGGGCCGGGCTGCTGGAGGGCGCGCAGACGCTCTCGATGGTCGTGTCCGGCGTGGTGCTCGCCGGCCTCGCCGCGCGCGTCAGCGCGCCGCGGCTGTTCACGGGCGGGCTCGCGGGCGTCGCGGCCTGCATCGCCCTGCTCGCGATCGCTCCGGGCCCGCTCGCGCTGTTGCCCATCCTGTTCGCCGTCGGCGCGTTCGTGATGCCCGTCCAGGCGACGACGATGACGATCGTGCAGCGGTCGACCACGGACGCGACGCGCGGCCGCGTGGCCGGGGCGCTCAATGCCGCGATCCAGACGGCGACGATCGCGTCGATGGCCGCTGCCGGGATCCTCGCCGACGTCGTCGGGATGCGCACCGTATTCGCGATGGGCGCCACGATCACGCTCGTGGCGGCCGTGCTCGCATGGGCGCTGTTCCGGCGCGCGGCGTCGCCGGAGCCGCGGACGGGCCCGGCGGCGACGCCGCCGCCGCCGATCCCCGATCCTGCCTGACGCTCAGCTGCCCGAGCGCCACGCCCCCACGGTGGTGCCGAGGAACCCGATCACCGACCGGTAGTAGCGGTTCGCGGCATACGGATCCATCTGCGCCGACGTGCCGGCCGTCCGGATGCCGGAGAACGAGAAGCGGTAGGTCCGCGTCGCCTTCGGGTCGGACCAGAAGAGCTGGGCCATCGTCATCGACGAGGACCCCTTGAACAGGCCGCGCAGGACGTACCCGACGCTCGTGATCCCGCTCGCGAAGACGGCCTTCGCGCCCCCATGCAGGAACCCGTAGCCGAAGTTGTCGACCCGCTTGATCGCGGTCGCACGGGTGGGGTTCCCGGCCCCCCACTCGTTGTTGCCGGACGCGTAGCACAGGCGGTTGAGGATCACGACGGCGTTCGCCGCCAGCCCGAGCCGCGCCATGTAGTACTCGCCGAAGTACTTGGTGTTGCTGTTGCCGTTGCCGTACGTGGCATTGAGCCCCATGCCGTCCTTCGAGGTGGTCGAGAACGGGGCGTACGGGCTGGGCCAGCCGTTGCCATGGCCGAGGTAGATGAGGACGTTCGCCCCGTGCGCGGCGTCCTTGACGCGCGACCAGGTGGCATAGGGGCTGAACAGCGTGACGACGGATGCGCCGTAGCTCCGCGCCTGGGAGGCGAGCAGCTTCGCGTTGTCACGGTAGTTCGTGGTGGCCGACCCCACGGGACCGACGACGATGACGACCTTGCGAGTCGCCGCCGCGGCCTCCGGTGCCGTGGCGTGCGTCGCGGTCACGACCAAGAGAGCGGCGAAGACCCCGGTCAACAGCGACCGGATCTTCCTGGATGACGCCCGCTGGGCGCCGCGGTCATGGTCGGGCAACCGTCGTGCCTCCTCTCTGCCGGAACACCGCGGATGGGGCCCGCGGAGACGGTGGACTGGGTGCCGTCGACGGCGAGGACGGGGGCTGGGCGCGAGGAGCGCGAGGCAAGCACACCCGGCCGAGGGTCTGGGGAAGGGCGCTGCGGCGCGATCGGGGCCGGGCGGCGATCCGCCCGAAGTGTCGACAGGTGCCTGCCGTGGCGACGGCTCTTCGGTTGTGGGCCTGTCTGCGTTCGGGTCGTGACCTGGGGGTCGCAGGGAGTATGGCAGGTGTAACAGTCGTGTGTCACCCTGCCCATTCGGGCCATGCCGGTCGGGGCGGTATCGTTGTGGCGACGCACCGGGGGCCTCGGCGCCGTTCCGGTCACGGGAGGGGTTGCGTGTCGGAATCGGCGGATGGCGTGGCGCTCGCGACCCAGGGGCTGGCGAAGCGGTACGGGCCGCGCGTCGCGCTCGACGGGCTGGACCTGCGCGTGCCGACGGGGGTCGTGTACGGCTTCCTCGGGCCGAACGGTGCAGGCAAGACCACCACCATGCGCATCCTCACCGGGCTCATCCGTCCCGACGCCGGGCGCGTCGAGGTGCTCGGCCGGCCGTTCGGGCGGGGCGATCGGCGCCGGCTGTTCGAGGTCGGCGCGCTCATCGAGTCGCCGTCGTTCTACCCGTTCCTGTCGGGTCGCGAGAACCTGCGGGCGCTCGCGGCGACCGGCGCACCGACGTCGCGCTCCCGCGTGGACGAGCTGCTCAGCCTCGTGAACCTGCAGGACCGCGCAGGCGACAAGGTGTCGGGCTACTCGCTGGGCATGAAGCAGCGGCTGGGCATCGCGGGCGCGCTGCTGTCCGATCCCCGGCTGCTGCTGCTCGACGAGCCCGCGAACGGCCTTGATCCCGCGGGCATCGCGGGGATGCGCGACACGCTCCGGGCGCTCGCGGCGGCCGGCAAGACGGTGTTCGTGTCGAGCCACATCCTCTGGGAGGTCCAGCAGCTCGCGGACGTGGTGGGCATCGTTGCGCAGGGCAGGCTCGTGCGGGAGGGGCCGATCGAGGACCTGCTCCGGGCCGAGGGCACCGTCCGCGTCCGCGTCGCGCCCGACCAGGTGCCGACGGCGGGGCCGGCTCTCGAGGCGGTCGCGGGCGCGGGCGCGGTCACCGTCGAGCACGGTCCGGAGGCGGGCTGGCTCGACGTCCGCATCGACCCCGAGCGCGCGGCCGAGCTGAACCGGTCGCTGGCCGGCGCCGGCGTGTACGCGTCGCGGATCGAGGTGGGGACGACGCTCGAGGCGCTCTTTCTCGAGCTCACGGGGACGTCCCCGGACCTCGGCGGGGCGGCGGGGTCTGCGGCGTCCGGAGGCGCGGCACCGGACGGGCCGCGGTGGCAGGCATGAGGCTCCTGCGCTCGAACCTCGGGAAGCTGCGCCGCCGGCCGGCGAGCTGGGTGACGCTGCTGCTCCTCGTCGGCCTGCTCGCGCTGATCATCCTGCTCGTGACCGTCGCGAGCCGGTCGGCGAGCGATCCGGAGGCGAAGCTCGCGGGGACGCTGTTCCTGACCTTCCCCGGGGCGTACGAGCTGATCCTTTCGATGGTCATGGGCATCGGGGGGCTGCTCGCCGTGACGTACGGCGCCGCGATCGCCGGCTCGGAGTGGGGCTGGGGAACGCTGAAGGCGGCGGTCGCGCGCGGGGAGTCACGGATCGCGTTCACGCTGCTCAACTACGCGTCGGTCGCGATCTACACGTGGATCGGGATCGTCCTCGCGTTCCTTGCGGGGCTCCTGATCTCGATGCTGGGCGCGACCATCAGCGGCATCGGCCTGAACGGCCTGGGCGACCGCGACGCGCTCCTCCGACTGCCCGAGCTGTTCGGACGCGCCGGCCTCGCGATGGCGATGAACGCTGCGTTGGGGTTTGCGATCGCCACCGTGGCTCGCAGCCAGCTCGCGGGCATCGGCGTGGGGATCGGTGTGTTCTTCGCCGAGGGGATCGCCGGCGTGTTCGCGCCGGACCTCATCAAGTGGTTCCCGTTCGCGGCGTCGAGCGCGGTGTTCACCGGGGGCAGCTCGCTGGGCGGCGGCGGGGGTGGCGCGGGCGGCGGCGGAGGGTTCGGGGCGTCGCTCGATCCGCAGACGGCGATCGTGGTGGTCGCGGCGTGGCTCGTGGCGTCGCTCGCGGTCGCGGCGATCTGGACGGAGCGCGCGGAGATCTCGGGCTAGGCGGCGGTGGCGGTGCGCGGCGGGTCGCGGCGCGGCGGGTCGCGCCGCGGGTCGCGGCGCCGGGCCGTGCCGGGCCGCGCGGGCGCATTGGGACGCCGAGCGGCTGCTGTGCGCGGTCCACGCGACGATCGGGTCGCGAGGCGAACCAGCCGGGCGCTGTGCGGCGCCACCCGTGACGCCCTGGCCGGCGACCGGCTCGATCGGTGCACGCGCCGCGCAGACGAGCCGCGGGGCGGCTCCGGGCGGGACGTCGTTCCCGATACCCGGCGGCCGGCGGACAGCGGTGGCCGGCATGCGGTCGTTGATGGCCTTCACGTGGATCGTCGTGATGCGACCCACCGTCCGAAGCGCTCAGCGGCCGGGGTGCGCGGTGGCCGCGTCGGATGCGCCGCTCAGCGCGACAAGCGTCGCCGATCGCAAGCCGCCAGCGTGCAAGTGCGTCACTGATCGACACGGATGGGGCCGCGGCGCGCATTCGAGCCGCTGGGTGCCACCCGCGGCGCTGGGCGGAGCGCCCGGGGTCGCCTCGTGAACGCGGCGCTGGGCGTTGCGGCCCCGGGCTGGGCGCCACGCGCGTCCGGCGCTGGGGCGGTGCGGCCGGGGCTGCCCGGCCGATCAGCCGTCCCGCCGCGCCACCCCTGCGAGCCGCCCGCCCGTGAGCCGGACGAGGTCAGCCGCCGCGAGCTCGATCTCCAGCCCACGACGCCCCGCCGACACGTGGATCGTCGGGAAGGCCGCGGCGGAGACGTCGAGGACCACCGGCATCGACCGCCGCGTCCCGAGGGGTGAGATGCCTCCGAGCACGTACCCGGTCGCCTTCTCCACCTCGGCGGGTGGCGCGATCGCCGCCCTGCGGCCGCCCAGCGCGTCGGCCACGGCCTTCAGGTCGACCTCCGCGTCGGCCGGGACGACGGCGAGCGCGAGCCGCCCGTCGACGGTCGCCACGATCGTCTTGAACACGCGATCGGCCGCGAGCCCGAGGGCCTCGACGGCCTCGAGCGCGTAGCCGCGTCCGCCCTCCCGCAGCGACGACCGTGCGTCATGCGCATATTCATGCACGCGAAATTCGATGCCCGCGCGTCTCGCCACGTCGATCGCCCGCGTGCCCTGTGCGCCCATCCGTCGATTTTCGCGTAAACTCGCGCCCGTCCGGCGGTCGCCGCCGCCCCCGCCCACCCGCGAGGGCGCCGCGTCGGACGACGACAGCACCAGCGAGGGTCGCCGCCCATGCGGCCCGATGGAGAGAACACAGAGACACCCTTGCGTTTTGAAGACCTCGGGCTCTCGGCGGACCTGTTGCGGACCGTCGAGGAAGAGGGATACGAAGAGCCCACGCCCGTCCAGGAGCGGGCGATCCCCATCGTCCTGGAAGGCCGCGACGTCCTCGCCGCGGCGCAGACCGGCACCGGGAAGACGGCGGCGTTCACGCTGCCGATCCTCGATCGCCTGAAGGCCCACGCCAACACGTCGTTCTCGCCCGCCCGGCACCCGGTTCGGTGCCTCGTGCTGACGCCGACGCGTGAGCTCGCGATGCAGGTCGCGGACTCGGTCAAGACCTACGGCCGCCACGTCGCGCTCCGGTCGGCGGTCGTCTACGGCGGCGTGCCGCTGGATCCGCAGATCAAGGAGCTCCTCGCGGGCGTCGAGATCCTCGTCGCCACGCCGGGCCGCCTGCTCGATCTCGTGGGGCAGCGCGCGGCGAACCTCGCCCAGGTGGAGATCCTCGTCCTCGACGAGGCGGACCGGATGCTCGACATGGGGTTCATGCCCGACATCCGCCGGATCCTCGACCTGCTGATCAGCCGGCGGCAGACGCTGCTGTTCTCGGCCACGTTCTCCGACGACATCAAGCGCCTCGCGGGCTCCATCCTGCGCGACCCGGTGACGATCGAGGTCGCCCGCCATGGCACCGCGGCCGAGAACGTCCGCCAGCTCGTCTACCCCGTCGACCGCGAGCGCAAGGAGGAGCTCCTCCGCCACCTCGTCATCGAGGGCGACTGGCACCAGGTGCTCGTGTTCACGCGGACGAAGCTCGCGGCCTCGCGGCTCGCCTCGTGGCTCGACCGGCACGGCGTCGCATCGACGGCGATCCACTCCGATCGCGCGCAGTCGGATCGCACCAAGGCGCTCGAGGCGTTCAAGCGCGGCGAGATCCGCGTCCTCGTCGCGACCGACGTCGCGGCCCGCGGACTCGACATCGAGGATCTCCCGCACGTCGTGAACTTCGAGCTGCCGTGGAACCCCGAGGACTACGTCCACCGCATCGGGCGCACCGGACGGGCCGGCGCGACGGGCGACGCCGTCAGCCTCGTGTGCATCGACGAGGCCGACCTGCTGCGCGGCGTCCAGCGTCTGTTGCAGCACGCGATCCCGTGGGAGGTCGAGGAGGGATTCGAGCCCAGCCCGCACCAGCAGGCGCGTCCGCTCCGGGCGCCCCGCGGCGCCGCCGGGGCGGCGCCCGTCGCTCGGAGCCGCTCGAACGGCGCGGGACGGCGCCCCGCGAGGGCCGGCGGCCGCCGCTGAGCCGCCGCTGACACGGGCCGGGCCGGCGCTGAGTCGGCGCGGGACGGCGTCCGGTCCGGACCGGCGGCCCGCTGTGCCGCTGCTGACCCGCGACTCACGCGGCGCTGACCCGACGCTGAGCACGTTGACCCGGACGCTCAGCCGGATCGAGGGACGTCAGACCGGTCGCGTGACCGCGTCCGGGTCCGTCGTCCGCGCGACGTCCATCCCGAGGTCCGCGCACAGCTCGGCGAACCGCAGGGCGTCCGACGGCGCACACGCGCGGTGGTCGTTGTTGAAGTACACCCACGCCTCGGCGTCGCGGCCCCAGCCATCGCGCAGCCGCCGCGCCCACGTCGCCAGCGCCTGCTCGCCGTAGCACGGGCGCGGCGTGGCGCGGCCCTGGTGGAACCGGAGGTAGGTCCAGTCGGCGGTGCGCCAGCGCGGCTCGAGCGGTCCCCGCCGGTCCGCGAGACACAGCGCGGCCCCGTGACGCTGCAGGATCCGGCACACCTCGTCCGCATCCCACGAGGCGTCGCGGACCTCGACCGACACCAGCCAATCGCGCGGGAACGCCGCCAGCGTCGCCTCGAGGCGCTCGGGCTCGGCCTCGAACGACGGCGGGAGCTGGACGAGGATCGGCCCGAGCTTGTCGCCGAGCCCCGCCGCGTGGTCGACCAGCAGGCCGACGGGCTCGTCGGGGTCGCGGAGCCGGAGGATGTGGGTCAGATACCGGCTCGCCTTCACGGCCATCCGGAAGTCCGGCGGCGTCCTCGCCGCCCACGCTTCGAACGTGCGTCGCTCGGGCAGCCGGTAGAAGGCGGCGTTGGACTCGACCGTGGAGAACAGCGTCGCGTAGTGCTCGAGCCAGCGCGCCTGCGCGATGCCCGCGGGATACACGGGCCCGCGCCAGTCGCGGTACTGCCAGCCGGAGGTGCCGATGTGGACCGTCATCGGCCCGAGCGTCGGCGTGCGGGCATCACGGTCGCGACCCGCGGCGGGCGGCCCGCCTATCGGCCGCGACGCTCGATCACGGATACGCGGGCGACGGTGACGCGTTCGCGCCGGCACGCTGTCCGGGCAGCGGCGGCAGGATGACCTTGAGCAGCGCCGTCGCGATCCGCGCCGGGTCGGCGACCGACTGGTTGGTGAGGACCGCGATCGTGACGCCCTCGCCCGGCAGGTAGCGGACGACGTTGCGGATCCCGAGGTACCGCCCGGAGTGGCCGAGCGCGGACCGGCCGGCCAGCGGCAGCGCCTGGATCCCGAGGCCGTACGGGATGCGGGCCCCGAGCCGCTGGGTGCGGACGACGTCGGCGAGCACCTGCTGTTCGAGGGCCGGGGTCAGCTCCTGGCCGCCCGCCCACGCACGCATCCACTTCGCCGCGTCGAGCGCCGTCGCGGCGATCGACCCCGCGCCTCCGGCGGCGGTCACGACGGACCGGAACGGCATGACGTCGCTCGACGCCGCGACGGGCACGAACCGCGACCGGCCGTTCGACCCGGCGATCACGCGGTACGCGATCGTGCCCGGGGCCCGCGGCTCCTCGACGGCCTGGTACCAGGCCTGCTCGAGGCCGAGCGGGTCGAGGAGCCGGTCGCGGATCTCCACGGCGATCGGGCGGCCGGTGACCTGGCGCACGAGCTCCCCCAGCAGGAGGTAGTTGGAGTTCGAGTAGATCCAGCGCTTGCCCGGCGTCGCGTGCCCCTTCGGGACGTACTTGAACGCCTGCTCGGGGGTCCAGGTCGCGTCGGGCGCCCGCTGCAACGGCCGATCGATCTTCACGTTGAGGAAGTAGTCGGGCAGGCCGCTCGTGTGGTCGAGCAGCATCCGGACGGTGATCCGCTTGTCGAGGCCGTACGCCCGCAGCAGCGGCGCGACGGGCTGGTCCAGCTGCAGCCGTCCCTCGTCGATGAGCTGGAGCACGACCGCCGCCGTGAGCGTCTTGGACACCGACGCGAGACCGACGGCCGTGCCGGTCGTCATCGGGTCGTTCGCGGCCACGTCGCGCAGCCCCGAGGCGCCGAGCCACTGGCGCCCGTCGTCCCACAGGATCGCCGCGGTCACGCCCGGGATCCGGAGGCGGGCGCGCGCGGCGTCGAGCTTGGCCTGGAGGCTGCCCGACGGGATCGACGAACCGGGCGACGACGGCGTCGCGGATGCTCCCGGCGAGGCCGACGGCCCGGTGCCGGTCGAGGCGCCCGGGCCGGACGACGCCGGCGGGGCGTCGGAGGCCGTCGACGTTGCGTCCGGCGAGGACGCCGCGGGGGAGGTGGCGGTCGGCGACGACCCGGGCGACGGCGTCCCCACGACGACGGCGACCGGCAGCGTCGGGCCGGCCGCGGCGGGGTTGCGACCACCCGACCCCGCGAGCGCCGCCGTCGCGACGAGCCCCGTGACCAGCAGCACCGCGGCGAGCACGAGCGCCGCGCGCGTCCCGAGGCCGCCGGCGTCCCGGCCGCGCGGGTCCCGGCCGTGGTCCCGTCGGATTGCGCCGGGCGGGGCGCCGCGCCGGCGCGGGTCGTAGGTCATGATGGGTGTGAACGATAGCGTCGAACCCCGATCCGCCCCGGAGACCCATGCCCGACCCGCGCACCGCGTCCGTCCTCCTCCACGAGGTCGGGCTTCTCCCCGACGGTCCCGCCACGTGGGGCCGTCCCATCCGGCATCCGGCGCCCGGCGTGTTCGTCGTCGAGCTGAACGCGCCGATCCCGACGCCGCCGCTCGACCTCGCCCTGATCGGCAAGTGGCTCGAGCACGTCCCGGAGCTCCGGCTCGACGGGACCCGCCCGACGTCCCGCGATCTCCAGCAGCGCCTGGCGGCGTTCTGGCTTCCGTCGCAGCCGGTGCTGCTCGTCGGCAGCTCGACGGGCTCGGTCGCCGGGCGCCTGTCGTCCATGGCGAAGACCGTCCCGGGCGATCGGAAGCCGGCGTGGACCGGGTTCTGGCTGCACTTCCTGCGGAACGTCGCCGAGCTCCGCGTGTGGTGGGCGTCCACCGACGCCCCGGAGGAATACGAGGACGCGCTGATCGACGCGTTCGCCGCCGGCGTTCCGGCGGCCGAGAAGGAGCGGCTTCCCGGCGGCGCGATGGCGATGCCGTGGGCCACGCTCCGGACGCCGGCCGGCATCCGGAAGCCGACGGGGATCGCGAACCCGCTGCTGCCGGACGTGAAGGCGCCGGAGCCCAGGCCGGTCCAGCGGATCGTGACGCTGCCGCCCGCCGAGGCCGACGGTGCGCGCGACGAGGCCAAGCGAGGCCGGCGGCCGGCGCCCGGGCGAGGCGTCGGAAGGGTCGCGTCCGCGGCCGCGTACGCCGCCCAAGGGTCGCCTCGGAAGGCGGCGGAGCCCATCGTCCTGTCGCCCGAGGGCATGGAGCGGCTGGAGGCGGAGCTCGCGGGCCTGGTCGCGCAGCGGCCCGAGGTCGTCAAGCGGATCGCGACGGCGCGCGAGCACGGCGACCTCAAGGAGAACGCCGAATACCACGCCGCGCGCGAGGAGCAGGGGTTCCTCGAAGGCCGGATCAAGGCGCTGGAGGCGAAGCTGAAGATCGCCGTCGTCGTCGCCCCGACCGAGCGCGGCGCGCTCGTCGAGCTGGGCTCGCGGGTCCGCGTCAACGCGGACGGCGACGAGACGACGCTGCAGGTCGTCAGCTCCGCCGAGGCGAACTCGCGCGAGGGACGGATCTCGAGCGTGTCCCCCGTCGGCGCGGCGCTGATGGGGCGGCGCGTCGGCGACCAGGTGACGATCCTGACGCCCGGCGGCGAGCTCCACTACGAGGTCCTCGAGATCTCGTAGCCGCGGGAAGGCTTCCCGGCAGCGATGACACTCGCCGCATCACCGCACGGACCCTTGCCGGGCCGACTCCTGGCAGCTGATGACGAGAGTGGCATCGCATCAGGAACCGTCTTCCGGCGGCCGTGCGCCGAGAACGCGGCGAGAATCAACGAACCGGCGGCCTGATCACCGCCGGTTCGCGTGGGCTTACTGCGCGGGCGAGAGCCGGAGGCCGAAGACGCGGCGCGTCGGGCCGGAAGCCTTGGGCTCGCTGGCGAGGTTGACCTTCGCGGCCAGGCGACGCTGATCCGCTTCGACGCGGAGGTCGTGCTGGTGGCGCTTGGCCAGGTCCAGGTTGAGGGTGCCGAACATCTCGGTGGTCTCCTTTCTCCGTGGCCCGGTGGTCGGGTCCGGTGAGGAGACGATGCGCCCCGCTCGGCGCGCGCACGACCGTCGGTGGTGGTCGGGCGGGATGGACGACGGTCGACGAATCGGGTACGTCGTCCGGCGTACGGGAGCGGAGCTAGTTCTTGGCCGGCTCGGCCAGCTTGTGCTCCACGGCCCACAGCGCCGCCTGCGTCCGCGACGCGAGGCCGAGCTTGCCGAGGATGTTGGAGACGTAGGTGCGCGCGGTCCGCTCGGTGATGAACAGCTCGGCGCCGATCTCCTTGTTGGACATCCCCTGGCCGAGGAGGCGCATCACGTCCTTCTCGCGGTCCGTCAGCGGCTCGACGGGCTCCGGCTCCTTGCGCTGGCGCATCCGCTGCGCGAGCATCCGCGCGACCTGGGGGTCGAGGTGGACCTCGCCGGCGTACGCGGCGCGGATGGCCTGGGCGACCTCCTCGGCCTCGGCGTCCTTCAGCACGTAGCCCGAGGCACCGGCCTCGAGCGCGGCCGTGACCTTCTCCTCCTCGATGAAGCTCGTCATCGTGACGATCTCCGTCTCGGGGAGCTCGGCCTTGATCCGGCCGATCGCGGTCACGCCGTCCATGTTCGGCATCAGGAGGTCCATCAGCACGACGTCGGGGGTCAGCCGGCGGGCCATCGCCACGCCCTCGGACCCGTCGGACGCCTCGCCCACGACCTCGATGTCGTCCAGGAGGTCGAAGAAGGCGCGCAGCCCCATGCGGACGACGGCGTGGTCGTCGACGAGGAGCACGCGGATGCGCGGCGCGGTGTCGTCCACCGTGGGGTCTCCGGGATGCTGGGCGGCCGTGTGGGGTCCGGCCGCGAGGGCAGATCGCATTCGCAGTCTACTCCCTAGAGGATCAGGCCCGCCCCGGACGGCCGGGCGGCCGGGGCGTCGTCGGACCCTGCCGACGCGTCGAGACAGCGCTCGACGGCGGCGGTGAGCTCGGCCGGCTTGAAGGTCTTGCGCAGGAAACCGTCTGCCCCCGCCGCGCGGGCGTCCGCATCGAGCTCGGGCGACCAGCCGAGCGTGAGGATCCGCGCCGCCGGCGCGATCGTCCGCAGGCGTCGGATGAGCGCGATGCCGTCGGGCAGCTCCGGCAGCCGCGGATCGACGATGACGACATCCGGCCGGTGCTCCCGGATCAGCGCGATGGCCGCGCCCGCGTGGCCCGCGCTCGCCACGACGTCGAACCGGTGGCGGGTCCGCAACAGGCCGACGATGCTCTCGCGCGTCCGGTCGTCGGCATCGACCACGAGGAGCCGCAGCGTGCCGGCGGCCGGCTCGGGATGGGGAGTGGCGGCCTCGGCGGCGGCGCCGGTCGATGCATCGGACATGGGACCCGATGGTGCCGAGTGTTCAGCGTGGTCGAACAGCGATGATCGCCGCATCCCGTGCGCGACAGATGACGTACCCGGAACGGGGACCTGGGCGCGCGAGGTGCCTGTCGGCGCCGACGGCGGGCGTCCCGCGGGCGCTACCCGGACGCGTCGGCGGGCGAGCTCGGGACCACGACCACGATCGTCGTTCCCCGCCCCGGTGCGGCGTCGACCACGAGGGTCCCGCCGAGCCGTTCGGCGCGTGCGCGCATCCCGGCGAGACCCAGGTGCCCGTCCGGCACCGAGGCGGGATCGAAGCCCCGGCCGTCGTCCGCGACGCGCACCCTGACGCCCTCGGCGACGCGATCCACGTCGAGCCGCACCTCGCGGGCACCCGCGTGCTTGACGACGTTGTGGAGGGCCTCCTGGGCGATGCGGTAGAGCGTCTCCTCGGTCGCGATCGACGGGCGCTCGGGAAGCTCGCCCTCGACCACGACGGGGAGCCCGATGCGGCCCGACAGGGACGCCGAGTGCGTGCGGAGCGCCTGGATCAGGCCGTGCTCCTCGACGTTGCCCGGCCGCAGCTCGAAGATCAGCGCGCGCATCTCGCCCAGCGCCTCCCGCTGGAGCTCGCGCAGCGACGCGAGCTTGGCCGGGACGGCGGCGGGGTCGCGGTCCAGCAGCAGCTCGATCGAGCGCGAGATGAGCGTCATCGAGAACAGCGCCTGGGTCACGGAGTCGTGGAGCTCGCGGGCGAGGTGCGCACGCTCCTCGGACGACGCGAGCTCCGCGGCCTGACGCCGCAGTCCCCGCTCGAGCCGTTCGCGCTCGCTGACGTCGCGCGCGGCGCCGTGGGCGCCGATGAACGAGCCGTCGGCGCCGAGCATGCCGATCCCGGTGATCTCCATCTCGAGCTCGCGGCCGTCGTGCGCACGGACCCGCATCCGGGAGCGGTGGACCTCGGTCGGCCGGCGCTGCAGCCACCTGAAGCGCGCCAGCGCCCCGCGGGTCGCGTTGGCCGGCGCGAGCTCCGCGAACGACTGGCCGATCAGCTCCTCCGCCGGCCAGCCGAGCAGCTGATCCGCCTGGTCCGAGACGAACGTGAACCTGCCGTCCGCGTCGGTCATCCACACGAGGTCGGGCGACGCCTGGACGAGGTACCGATAGCGCTCCTCGGACTCGCGCAGCTCGGCCTCGAGGCGCTCTCGCTCGCGCACGTCGCGAGCCGACCCGTGCACGCCCGAGAACTCGCCGTCGACGCGCATCCCGGCCGCCGTGACCTCGAACGGCACGAACTCGCCGTTCTTCGCGAGCAGCTCCATCCGCGTGATGAGCGCGGGGCGGCCCTCGGCGAGCTCCCGGAAGCGGTGGCCGGCCGGGATGCCGTCCGGCGTCCGCACGATGTCCCGGAAGTGGCGGCCGATCACCTCGCTCGGCTGCCAGCCGAGCGTCCGTTCGACGGACTCCGAGAAGTACGTGACCATCCCCTCGGCGTCGGTGGCGTAGATGACGTCCGGCGAGTTCTCGACGAGGAACCGGTAGCGCTCCTCGCTCGCCCGCAGCTCCTGCTCCAGGCGCTCGCGCTCGGCGACGTCGCGGGCGATGCCGTAGACGTTCTCGACCTCGCCGTCGCGGACCACGGCGACGGACGAGACCTCGAACGGGCGCAGCGACCCGTCCCGGTGGCGGAGGTCGAGGCGCTGGGTCTTCGTGACCCCCGGCTCCTGGGCGAGCCTCGCCCATTCCTCGTTCGCCGCCGTGACCGACGCGTCGCTCACGAAGTCGCGGAACGGCTGGCCGAGCACGTCCTCGGGCTCCCAGCCGAGCAGGTCGCGGACGCGGTCGCTCACGAACACGTAGCGGCCGACGCGGTTCGTCGCCCAGATCAGGTCCGGCGACGACTGGATCACCGAGCGGTAGCGCTCCTCGCTCGCGCGCAGCTCGTCCTCGAGGCGCTCGCGCTCGCTGATGTCGCGGGTCGAGCCGTGCGCGCCCGCGAAGTTGCCCTCGGCATCGGTCGACGCGATCGAGTTGACCTCGACCGGCACCGTCCCGTTGCCGTCCTTGCGCAGCAGCTGGAGGCGGAGGACCTGCGACTGGCCGGGGTCGCCCTGCAGCGCGTCCCAGCGCTCGAACGCGATCGACAGCGTGTCCTCGCTGATGATCCTGGTGAACGACTCGCCGACGAGCTCGTCGGGGCGGAACCCGGTCATCCGCTCGATCGTGTCCGAGATGAACGTGAACCGCGTCTCGGCATCGATGCTGAACACGACGTCCGGCGCGTTCTCGACGAGGAACCGGTAGCGGGCCTCGGACGCGCGCAGCTCGCGCTCCAGCCGCTCCCGCTCGCCGATGTCTCTCGCGACCCCGCGGATCGCCTCGAGCCGGCCGTCGTCATCCACCTGTCCGACGACGCTCACCTCGAACGGCATCGTGTAGCCGGCCTTGTGGCGGATCAGCAGGCGGTCGGTCGAGGGCTTGCCCGGGTTGGCGGCGATCTCGGCGAGCCGCGTGCCGGCCTGCGGGAACGCCGACATATCGATGAACTCGCCGAAGGCGTGCCCGACGAGCTCGTCGGGGCGCCACCCGATGACCTCCTCGGTGCGGTCCGAGTAGAACGTGTACACGCCGTCGGCGTTCATCTCGAAGATGAGGTCCGGCGACGACTGGACGAGGCCGCGGTAGCGCTCCTCGGACGCCTCGACGCGGGCCAGCAGGTCCGAGTTCGAGAGGGCGATGGCGGCGTGGTCGGCGAGGGCCTGCAGCGTCGCGAGGCGGTCGCCTGAGATCGGGCCGGTCTCCCGGTAGCTCACGGCGAGCGTGCCGATCACCTCGCCGCCGGGGGCACGCAGCGGGGCGGCGGCCATCGCACCGAGCTCGAGCCGGCGGGCGACGGCGAGGTCGTCGTCCTCGCGCGGGATGCGCGGGTCCAGCGCGTAGTTCGGCGTCCACACGACGCGGCCCTGCCCGGCCGCGAGGCCGTTGATCCCGCCGTCGATCGGGAACTGCATCCCGCGCAGCCAGTCGTCGGTCTCCTCGTCGGCGCCGCCGATGACGACGACCGGCATCAGGAACGTCCGCGACTCGTCCATCCGCGTCAGGTGCGCGCCGTCCGACCCGAGGACGCGGCGCGCCTCGTCCACGATCAGCCCGAGGATCGTCTCGGTGTCGCGGATCGAGGTGACCCGCGCGGCGATCTCGCGCAGCGAGCGCTCGGTCTCGGCGCGGCGCGCGGTCTCCTCGCGGGACCGCCCGAGCTCGCGGATCAGCTCCGAGTTGTGGATCGCGATGGCGGCGAGGTCCGCGAGCGCCGCGAGCAGGTCGCCCTCCGCCTGGCCGAACTGTCCCGGCTCCCGCGCGAACACCGCGAGCGTCCCGAGCACGGTCGCCTCGCCCACCATCGGCGCGAAGGCGACGGACCGGATCCCGGCCCGCTCCAGGAACTCGCGATGGCGGGCGCCGTCGGGGAAGCGGTCGTCGGCGGCGTAGTCGGGCGTCAGGACGACCCTCCGGCCGCGGATCGCCGCCCGCGCGCCATCGGTGACGGCGTCGTGCTCGTTCAGCTGGCGGCGGAGGGCGGCGTCGATGCCCGCGCTGTGCGCCCAGCGGACGTCGCCGGACGCCGGGTCGAGGAGCTGGATCGCCGCGCCCGAGCTGCCGAGCAGCCGCGCCGCCTCCTCGGTCACGTCCTGCAGGAGACGCGCGGGCTCCTGGGTCGTCATCATGCGGCGCGCGATCTCGCGCAGCGCCCGCTCGCTGTCGGCCGTGCGCTCAAGGGCGCCCTGTGAGGCCGCGAGCCGGTCCGCGAGGCGGGCGTTGGTCACGGCGATCGACGCGAGCCCCGCGAGGGAGCCGATGAGCCGCAGCTCCTCGTCGCCGAACGCGCCGGCGTCGCGGTGTCCGGCCTGGAGGATGCCGAGCAACCCGTCCTCGCCGATCACCGGCGCGGCGAGCACCGATCGCAGCTCGTGGTCGCGGACCGCCTGGTCGCCCTCGTCGTAGTGGCTGAAGCGCGTGTCGGCGAGGTAGTCGTCCGACGCGACCGGCCGGCCCTCCCGGATCGCGAAGGCCGCGATGCCGACCGGCCCGCCGTCCGGCGCGGGTTCCATCTCGACTCGATCGGTGAACGGGAAGTCCTTCGGGTAGGCCCAGAGCATCGCGCCCGACAGCGGCTCCAGGAGGTCGAGCCGTGCGCGCTGCGCGCCGAGCAGCCGGGCGCCCTCGTGCACGATGCGCAGCAGGACGTCGCCGGGCTGCTCGGCGAGGACGCCCAGCCGGCTCCCGATCTCGCGCAGCGCGCGCTCCTCCTCCGCGCGGCGGGCAAGCGCTTCGCGCGAGCGGTTCAGCTCCTCGATGAGGCGGGCGCGACCGAGGGCGACCGACGCCTGCCCGGCGATGGTCTCGAGCAGGCGGGCGTGGGTCGGGCCGAACGCGTCGCGGCGGGTCGACCACACGGTGATCGCACCGAACGGCCCCTGGTCGCCGATGAGCGGCGTCGCGATGACGCCGGCGATCCCCTTGCTCCGCGCGTAGGTGTCCGGGCCGTGGCCGTGGACGATCGTCGGGTCCGTGAGGTAGTCGCCGAGGATCACCGTCTCGCCCGTCGTCACGGCGCGGCCGGAAGCCCCGGTGTCGAGCGTGTCGTCCGGGTCGTCCGGCCATTCGGCCGGGGTGATGTACTCCTCGCCCGCCGAGTAGAGGCCGCGCAGCAGCCGCACCTCGGGGTCGACGATGTCGATCCGGGCGCCGTCGCCCTCGAGCAGCCGGAGCGCCTCGTCGATCGTGCTCTGGACGACGACGGCGGGCTCCCGGGCGCCCGAGATGCGGGTGCCCAGCTCGCGCAGCGAGCGTTCGACGTCGGCCTGCCGGGCGAGCGCCTCCTGGGACCGCGCGAGCTCGTCGATGAGCCGCGCGTTGGCCATCGCAAGGGCCGCGTGGTCGGCGAGCGCCCGCACGAGGCCGACCTGCGGTGCCGCGACCGCGTCGCGCTCCGTGGAGAACGTCCCGAGCGCCCCGAACACCGTGTCGCCGACGACCATCGGCGCCACGACGAGCGACCGGATCCCGACTTCCTCGACGAAGCGATCGGTGTTCTCGCCGTGCACGAACGAGGGGTCCGCGGCGTAGTCACCGGTCACCACGACCCGCCGGTCCGCCACGGCACGGCCGAACAGGCCGACGCCCATCGGCAACTCCTCGCTCCGGATCCAGTGGTCGGGCCCGATCGCGTTGATCCCCGCGTCGTGCGTGAAGCGGAGCCGGCCCGTCGCCGGGTCGAGCAGATAGAGGATCGCGCCGTCGGCCGACAGCAGCCGCGCCGCCTCCTCGACGGCGTACCGGCGCAGGTCGTCGACGTTGGGCGCCTCGCGGACCTCGACGGCGGGCCGGCCCGGGACGAGCGGAGCGCCGGTCGAGGCGTCCGGCCCGGACGCGGAGGGGCGCTCGGGTGGCTGCCCGGTCGAGGGCGGCGGCGAGACGGTCATCGGACGGTCGAGTCTACCCGCGGCTCCACGCTGCGGCGTACGTCATGCGTCGCGCCCGGGATGGACACCCGGCGAGGGCGCATACCCACTCCAGGCGCCACGCGACGCCGGCGTTCGTCGGGGCCGCGTGACGACCCGCGTCCGCACCGGCGGCCAGGGGTCCCCACCTACGGTTCATGGCGTCACCGGCACCCCGCCGGGACGGAAGGACCGCCAACCACAACCGCACGTCAGCACCCACCGGAGGATCACGTGAACGACACGCAGTCCCGCGACCTCACCGTCGCCGGCATCGCGCTCCGCTTCGGCATCGTCGCCCTCACGCTCGGCACCGCCTACATCCACAGCACGCTCGGCGGCCTGCTGTTCACCCTGAACTCGATCGGCTACGTGGTCGCCGCGATCGCGATGATCGCCCCGATCTCGCTGGCCGTCCGGTTCCGCTGGGTCGTCCGCCTCGGGCTCATCGGCTACGCGGCGACCGCCATCACGGCCTGGGCGATCATGGGCCCGTACTACTCGACGGCCTACGTCGCCAAGGGCATCGAGGTCGCGCTGATCGTCCTCCTGGTCGTCGACTTCCTGCGGGCCGACGGGAACCCCGTCAGCGTCGTCAAGCGCGAGCTCGCCGCGGGCCTCGCCTGGGTGAACGCCCGGCGCGCCCAGGGCGCAGCGTCCGCCTGACCCCTCCCGACCACCTCCGGCCGGCGCCGTCTCCCCCACGGTGCCGGCCGACCATCACCACCTGCGAGGTCAACCCGCCGTGAAGCGCCTCATCGCCACTCTCGCGCTCGCCACCGTCGCGCTCGCGGCCGCCGCGTGCGCCCCCGCCAACGCCGAGACGAACGGCACGCCGGCACCGACCGTCGCGGTCGACGCCAACTCGCCGGTGGTCGTCGCCCAGGGCATCCAGTTCCAGACCAAGGACGTCAAGGCGCCGGCCGGCAAGGCCTTCGCGATGACCTTCAGGAACCAGGACACGGCGCCGCACAACGTGTCGATCTTCACCGACAGCTCCACGTCGAAGCGGGTGTTCGAAGGCGAGATCTTCTCGCAGGGCGAGCGCGTGTACCAGGTGCCGGCCCTGACGGCAGGCACGTATTTCTTCCGGTGTGACGTGCATCCGGACATGACGGGCACGCTGACCGTCGAGTAGCCCCGAGGCTGCCGGCGGGCCCGATACCCGTCCCGCGTCCCTTCCCCGGCCCCGGCCCGCTTCGGCGGACCGGGGCCGGTCTGTTGCTGCCGGGGTCCGCGAGCCGTGCCGCCGGTACGATGGCCGCATGCTCGAGATCCGGGGGCTGACCAAGCGGTATGGCGCCGTCACGGCCCTCGACGGTGCGTCGTTCACCGCCCGCCGCGGGCGGCTCGTCGGGTTCCTGGGACCCAACGGGGCGGGCAAGACGACGACGATGCGCTGCATCTTCGGGCTCGCGACGCCCGACTCCGGCGAGGTGCGCTGGGACGATGCGCCGATCGACGCCGCGACGCGGCTCCGGTTCGGGTACATGCCCGAGCAGCGCGGGCTGTACCCGCGGATGCGGGTCGCGGACCAGCTCGCGTACTTCGGGCAGCATCACGGCTTGTCGGCGCGGGACGCGCGGGCGCGGGGCATGGCGTGGCTCGAGCGGTTCGGCCTCGCGGACCGCGCGAAGTCGAAGCTCGAGGACCTGTCGCACGGGAACCAGCAGCGGGTCCAGCTCGCCACGGCGCTCGTGCACGACCCGGAGCTCCTCGTCCTCGACGAGCCGTTCTCCGGACTGGATCCGATCGGCATCCAGACCATGACCGACGTCCTGCGCGAGCGCGCGGAGCAGGGCGTCGGCGTCGTGTTCAGCTCGCACCAGCTGGACCTCGTCGAGGACGTCTGCGAGGACGTCGTGATCATCAGCCGCGGCCGGGTCGTCGCCGCGGGCGGCATCGACGAGCTCAAGGCCGCGTCGGGGCGACGCCACCTGGAGGTCGAGGTCGCGGGCTCGGGCGGCCGGTGGCTCGACGGGACGAACCACCACACGGTGGTGGACCGCGACGGCGACCGGGTGAAGCTGCTCGTGGACGAGTCCGCGGATCTGGACACGCTGCTGGCCGCGGCGGAGGCGGCGGGCGAGGTGCGGCGCTTCAGCTACGAGCCGCCGCGGCTCTCGGAGCTGTTCATGGAGGCGGTCCAGGCGCCGCAGCCCGCGAAGCCGGAGGCCGGGCAGTGAGGGCGGCCCGATCGATCCGGCTCGTCGCGCTGCGCGAGATCATGGAGCGCGGCCGGAGCCGCGGGTACCTGCTGTCGCTGCTGTTCACGCTGCTGCTGCTCGGCGCGGGGTTCGTCCTGCCCTCGCTGCTGCTCAACGACCAGGCGCGCAAGATCGCCCTCGTCGAGCCGACGCCGGCCGGGCTGCAGCAGGCGGTCGAGCAGACCGCGGACGCGTACGGCGTCGACGTCGTCGTGTCCACGCTCCCCGACCAGGCCGCGGCGGAGACCGCCGTGCGCGACGACCAGGTCGCGGCCGCGCTCGTCGTCCCGGCGGACCTCTCGGGGCCGGGCGTGCTCATCGTCCACCAGTCGGCCCGGAGCGACGTCCAGGCGATCGCCACGGGCGCCGTCCAGGCGCTGCGCGCGGCGGGCGTCCAGCAGCTCCTCACGCCGCCGCAGGTCACTGCGCTCGAGCCGCCCAGTGCCTCCGACACGACGGCGCTGATCTTCGCCAACGCCGGGATCATCCTGATGTTCATCGGGATCTTCTCGTACGGGACGTGGGTCCTGACGGGCGTCGTCGAGGAGAAGCAGAGCCGCGTCGTGGAGGTCGTCCTGTCGACCGTCCGGCCCCGTGACCTCCTGATGGGCAAGGTGCTCGGGATCGGGCTGCTGGCGCTGTTCCAGCTCGCCGTCCTCGTGGGCGCCGGGCTGATCGCCGTCCAGATCACGGGGCGCCTCGCGCTCCCGCCGACGACCGTCGGCGCGGTCGTGCAGCTGCTGGCGTGGTTCATCCTCGGCTTCGCGCTGTACTCGACGACGATGGGCTTCCTCGGATCGCTCGCGTCGCGCGTCGAGGACGCATCGAACGCCTCGATGCCGGTGACGATGACCGCGACGGCGTGCTACCTCGCGTCGATCCTGCTCGTCACGCAGGACCCCGACGGGCTGCTCGCCCGCGTGATGACGTTCTTCCCGCCGTCCGCGCCGATGGTCGTCCCGCTGCGCACCGCGCTCGGGGCGATCGAGCCGTGGGAGGTCGTGCTGTCGATCGCGCTGATGCTCGTCGCGATCTGGGCGCTGTTCGTCGTGGGCGCGCGCGTCTACGCGGGCGCCGTCCTCCAGGTCGGCAGCCGGATGCGGATCCGCGACGCCTGGCGCGCCCGCAGCTGACCTCCCGGCAGCGGCTCAGCGCTCCGCCACCTCCCCCCGCCGGAAGCACTCGAGCTCGTGGTCGTTCACGAGCCCGGCGGACTGCATCAGCGCGTAGCAGATCGTCGGCCCGACGAACCGGAACCCGCGCGCCCGGAGATCACGGCTCATCGCGCGCGACTCGTCGGTCTCGGACGGCACGTCGCCGAGGCGCTCGATCCGGTTGCTCCGCTGCACGCCACCGACGAACGACCACAGGTGGCGGACGAGGGTCGTCCCCGCCTCGTGCAGCGCGAGCGTCGCCTTGGCGTTGTCGATGGCGGATTCGACCTTCGCCCGGTTGCGGACGATGCCGGGGTCGCCCAGCAGCCGCTCGATGTCGTCGGGGCCGAACGCCGCGACCGCCGCCGGCTCGAAGCCCGCGAACGCGGCGCGGTAGCCGTCCCGCTTGCGGAGGATCGTGTTCCACGACAGGCCGGCCTGGGCGCCCTCGAGGACGAGCAGCTCGAACAGGTGGCGCTCGTCGCGGATGGGGACGCCCCATTCGGTGTCGTGGTAGGCGAGCAGCAGCGGATCCGGCGATGCCGCCCATGCGCAGCGGTGGACGGGAGGGACCTCGGCCCCGGCGATCTCGGTCATGCGCGCATTGTGGCAAGGGCGACTCACCGCGCACTTATCCGGCGTGGCGGGCGGCGGTCGCTGCCGTGCGCCCCTCGCGCCTCCCTCAGCCCCGGATCCGCACCGAGTCGATGGCGACCACCTGCCGCCCCGGCGCCCGCAACACCCGCAGCTCCACCCAGTGCTCGCCGCGCCGCTTCCAGTCGATCGACACGAGGACGGCGCGAGCCCGGAACGAGCGCGACCGCAGATCGGCGACGCCGACCCGCCGCCCGTCCACGTAGATCGCGACCCGGCCCCGGGTCGGCCCCTTGGGCCCCACGATCCGGATCCCGCGGCCCACGAACCGGACACCGACCGCCGCGCCCGGCGTCTTCGCCCAGTGCACGGACCCGTCGAGGTAGCCGCGGTATCTCGCGGTCTTCCAGGCGCCCGCGTAGCGGACGATCCCGCCCGCGTCGTCGAGGCGGCGCGTCCCGCCGACCGGCGGCGTCGCGCTCCGCTTGCGGTAGCCGACCATGACGCCGTCGACGTAGTGCGCCGCGTACTTCGACCACGTCGTCTGCGGCCCGCGCTTGCCCGTGAGCCACCAGTACGCCGTGCGGTCCCAGCTGCCGAGGCCGCGGTACAGCTCGCTCAGCTTCCCGGCCGCCACGCGGTCCTGGTTCGCCGGGGTGGGCTTCGCCGACCGCTTGCCGAGGTACCGCTGGGCCCAGGCCGGCCAGTTGAAGGGCATGATCTGGTACTTGCCGAAGGCGCCGCTGGACCGGTTGCGCGCCGCGTAGTTGCCGCCCGACTCGATCTCGGCCAGGCCGCCCATGAACTCCGCGAGACCCGGCGGCCGCGGGACGTGGAGGGGCTTCGGAGCCGGGTTCGCGGCATGCACCGGGATCGCGATCCCGAGCGTGATCACGCACACGACGAGCAGCACGGGAGCGGTGCGGCGGAACCGCGACAGCGGCCGACGGGGGCGGCGGACGACGGGCATCGCAGACCTCCAGGCCGGGCCGATCGCGCGTGCCCGGCGGCGAGCCGCGCAGCCTAGCGCCCGCGGCGCGGGCTGGCAACCCTACGCCGAGGCGCCGTCCACCTCGGCGAGGAACGCGACGATGCGGTCGAGCGCCTCGTCCCCGACCCGCAGGAGCCCGTGGCCGACCTTCGGCCACAGCTCCAGCCGGCCGTCCCGCAGGAGCGGCATCGACGCCTCGAGGAGCTCGATCCGGGCGAACGGATCCGCGGTGCCCGACAGCAGCAGCGACGGGATCTCGATCCGAGGCCAGTGCGCCGTCCGCGCCGCCGCCGTCTCCGGCGCTCCCGGCCGGTGCAGCGGGTAGCTGAGGCACACCAGCGCCGCATGGCGTCGGCCCGGGTCGCCCTCCGGCCGTCCCACGCCGGCCGCCGACAGCGACGCCACGCGGCCGCCGTAGGAGTGCCCGCCGACGACGATGCCCGGTTCGTCGGGGACCTGCGCCTCGAACGCCGCGACCGCGTCCTCCGCCTTGCGCTTCGGCAGGTCGAGCGCGTGTGCCTCGTAGCCCCGGTCGCGCAGCCCGTCGATCCATGGCCGCATCGAGGCGGCGGTGCCGGACGCGCCGTGGCCGAGATAGATCCGGAGCATGCTGCGAACGCTACCTCCGGCGTGGCATGCTGGTACGCCCGTCAGGGTGACGGCCTGGCCCCCTCGACCCATGGCCGGTGCCTCCCGTCACCTCCAGACTCCGGAGCATGGCCATCGACCGACCCCAGCGTTTCGATTGGCGCCGCCTTCGACCGTCCGCTCGCCGGCTCGGCCATGCCCTGCTCGCCGTCGCGGTCGCCGGGACGCAGCTCGCGATGCCGGTCGCATCGTCGGCGACGGTCGGCCGACCCGCCGAGGCGGCCGGCCGCGTCGCGCCGTTCGTCGCCGCGATCGAGGCACCGACCGCAACGCCGGCCCCGACGCCGGTCCCGACGCCCACCCCAGCGCCGTCGCCGGGGCCGTCCGCGTCGCCGTCGCCCACGCCGTCCCCTGCCCCGTCCCCCAGCGCGACGCCGTCGCCGACCCCGACCTCCTCGCCGTCGCCGACGCCCACCCCGGTTCCCACGCCCACCCCGGTCCCGACGCCGACGGCGACGCCCTTTCCCGCGCCGTCGTTCTCGACGTCGATCACCACGCTCGGCTCGACGGTCCGGTTCTACGGTCGCGGCTGGGGCCACGGCGTCGGCATGAGCCAGTACGGCGCGAAGGGCCGGGCCCAGGCGGGCCAGAAGGCGGAGCAGGTCCTCGCGGCGTACTACAAGGGGTCGACGATCTCGACGATCGCGCCGGCGACGCCCATCCGGGTCCTGGTCCTCGCCGCGTACCCGGCCCCGGCGGCCGCACCGCTGCTGATCACCGGTCGCGGGGGGACGTGGGCGCTCAGCTCGGCGGCCGGCGCGACGTTCCCCGCCGGCGCGAAGCTGACGGCGTGGCGCGAGACGAAGACCGTCGACGGCGTCGCGACGACCCGCTGGCGCGCCCAGGTCGTCGCCGCCGACGGGACGAGGCTCTACGCGGCGACGGTGACCGGCGCGCCCGTCGTCCGGCCGCTGCAGTCGTCGACGGTCCTCCAGGTCAACACGCGCACGTCCGACTACGACCGGTACCGCGGAACGCTGCGCGTGCTGCTCGCGGCGAGCTCGGTGTCCGTCGTGAACACGCTCGGGATGGACGCGTACCTGCGCGGCGTCGTCCCGGTCGAGATGCCATCGACGTGGCCCACGCAGGCGCTCCGTGCGCAGGCGATCACCGCACGGAGCTACGCCGCGTACCACCTGCGGCCGACGAAGAAGTGGGACGTGTACGACGACACCCGCTCGCAGGTCTACCACGGCACGAAGGGCGAGATGGCCTCGACGAACGCCGTGATCGCAGCGGATCCGGGCAAGGTCCTGCTGTCGAACGGCGCCATCGTCAATGCCGTGTTCCACTCGGACGGCGGCGGCGCGACCGAGAACAGCGAGTACGTGTTCGTCTCGAGCACGGGGACGCCCGGCACGAAGATCGCGTACCTCCGGGGCATTCGCGACCAGCCGGCATCGGGGCTGCCCTACGACCACGCCTCGCCCTGGTTCTCGTGGTCGACGACCGCGCTGACCCGGAGCCAGCTCTCGACGATGTTCGCGAAGGACAGCCGGACGGCCGTCGGGGATCTCGAGCGGCTGGACCTCCGGCGGCGGGGCGTGTCGGGGCGGCTGTACCAGGTGGTGATGTACGGGTCCGCGGGCACGAAGACGGTGTCGGCCGACACCTTCCGGGCCGTGTACAACGCGTACCGTCCGTCGGGCAGCGCGATGCTCCGGAGCAACCTGTTCGACACGAGGCCGCTGCCCGGCTGATCCGGCGTCACAGCTCCCGGCGGCGGAACAGCGCGATCCCGCCGAGCAGGACGAGCACGGTCCACCCGATCGCCCACGCGACGAACTCGGTCGGCGGCGGGTCGGCGGCGAAGAACGGGTTGGCGCGCAGCGCCTCGGCGTTGCGGGCGTTCGCGAGCACGAGGACGACCGGCGGCTCGAGACCGTAGATGACGCCGCGCCACAGGCCGTCGGTCGGGACGAGGACCCGGGCGATATCGCCGGCGGCGGCCATCGGCGTCGCATCGAAGGCCACGGCGACGTTGCCGAGGACGCCCGCGAACCAGGCAAGCCCGAACAGGACGACGACGATCGAGCCCGCGGCGATCGCGGGCAGCCGGGTGCCGAGCGCGATCGCGAGCGTGAGCACCACGACCGCCTGGAACGCGAGGTACGCGATCGCGACCTGCGGCTCGGGCGGGACGTGGCCGCTCACGATGCCGACGGCGACGATCGCGAGCAGCGCGGAGACCACGGCGTAACCGGCGACGACGAGCGCGAGCCCGAGCCACCGGCCGAGCAGCAGCTCCGAGCGCCGGAGCGGCCGCGCGAGCATCGCGTGGACCGTGCCCGTCTCGATGTCGGACGCGATCGCCGGGGCGCCCAGGAACGCCGCGGACATCGCCAGCACGAAGCTGAACATGAACGCGATCACGATCAGGACCTGGCTCACGCCGATCCGCACCTGGACCTCGAGGATGCCGTCGGCCCGCGCGTACGTCACCCGCCGGTCGACGCCCCACGCGACGAGCAGGACGCTGACCACCGACAGCCCGAGGAGCACCCACAGGATCCGCCGCCGCGCGACCTCCCGCAGCGTCAGGCCGGCGATCACGGCCACCTGCCCCGGGTTCATGCCGCGGGCTCGAGGTCGGGCGCCGGCGGCGACGCGTCGCGCACGAGGTCGAGGAACAGGTCCTCGAGCGACCGCCGGCCGGGATCGACCGCGTGGACGCGCCCGCCGGCACCGACGACCGTCGCGACGAGGTCGGGCACGCGGTCCGGCTCGAGCGGACCGACGACCAGCCAGTCATCCTCGACGGTCACGCGGCCGAACGATCCCAGGACGGCGCCGGGATCCTCGAGGCCGGTCACGCGCAGCCGGACGGCGGCGGCGCCGAGCAGGTCGGCGAGCGCCCCCGCGGCCACGACACGTCCGCGGTTCACGATGGCGACCCGGTCGCACAGCCGCTCCACCTCGCCGAGCAGGTGCGAGTTGAGGAACACCGTCGAGCCGCGCGCCTGCGCCTCGCGGATGATCGCCCGGACATCGTCGCGGCCGACGGGATCGAGCGCGGACGTGGGCTCGTCGAGGATGACCAGCGCGGGATCGCCGAGGAGCGCGGCGGCGAGCCCGAGGCGCTGCTGCATCCCTTTCGAGAACCCGCCCGTCCGCTCGTCGTCCCGACCGTGCAGCCCGACGACGTCGATCACGCGGTCGAGCTCGGCGTCGCGCCCGGAGGACGGCAGGCCCGAGAGCCGCGCGTGGAGGTGGAGCACCTCGCGGGCCGTGAGCCAGGCCTGGTAGCGGAACAGCTCGGGCAGGTAGCCGACGTCGCGCCGCGCGTCGCGGTCACCGAGGGGACGGCCCAGCACGGTGCCCTCGCCGCGGGTCGGGCGCGTGAGGCCGAGGAGGAGCTTCACGGCGGTCGTCTTGCCGGCGCCGTTGGGCCCGAGGAACCCGAACACCTCGCCCCGGTCGACGTGCAGGTCGAGCGCCTCGAGGGCGACCGTGGAGCCGAAGGCCTTGTGGAGGCCGCGGACGTCGATGGCGGGATCGGTCACGAGGGCATTCTCCGGCGAATTTCAGGATGGCGGCGCGGGCGATGACAGCCTAGATGGCACGGCGGTGACGGACGCTGCGCGCCATGACCCGCCGCACGCACCCCATCAGCCCGGAGGCTCGATCCATGCTGTTCGTCGATTGCCCGCTCTGCGACGATGTCGCTCCGTTCGATGCCGCGACCGGCGAGCTGGACTGCGAGGCGTGCGGCGTGCGTCTCGAGGTCGCGCCCGACGCGACGCGCGCGGAGCTCGCCTTCGCGGCGTAGCCCTCGGAGCGCAACGCGGTTTGCCGCGTTCCAGAGGCGGTCCGCATACTGACCGCGCCGTGCCCGGCGTGCTGGACCGCACGCGGCGCGGCGCGGAGGGACGTCGCGACGATGCAGGCCCGGTTGGACGCGCGGAAGTATGCAGCGGAGCTGCTCGGCTCGCTCCTGTTCTTCACCATCGGCTACCTGTCGGTCGGCGCGTTCCACGCGTCGGCGACGCCCGTCGCGGGCCTGCTGGTGGTCCCCTTCTCGTTCGGGTTCGGGCTGCTCGCCGCGATCTTCGCGTTCGGCCACATCTCGGGCGGGCACTACAACCCCGCCGTCACCATCGCGATGGTGCTGGACAGGCGGACGAACCCGCTCGACGCGGTGGGCTACATCGCGGCCCAGGTGATCGGTGCGCTCGCGGCGGGGGCCGTGGTGATCGTCGCCGTCGGGCAGGACGCGGTGAAGCAGGGCATCACGGCGCCCGGCACCGGCGTCACGGACACCGGCGCGATCGTGATCGAGACGATCATGACCGCGGCCTTCATCGCCGTGATCCTGGCCGCCACCAAGCGCGTTCCGTCGCTCGCGGCCCTTGCCATCCCGCTCGCGCTCGTCGCGATCCACTTCGGGACGGCGACGCTGAGCGGCGCGTCGGTGAACCCGGCACGGTCGATCGGGTCCGCGGTGATGGGCGGGGACGTCTCGAAGCTGTGGATCTACATCGTGGCGCCGATCATCGGGGCGGTGCTCGGCTGGGTGGCGTGGCGCGTGGTCGACGGCGGCGCCGAGACGCGACCGGCAGAGCAGCCGGCGGCCGAGCAGCTTCGCTAGCGAGCCGCGGCCGGTGCGTGCCGCCGGTCGCAAGCACGACGCAAGCGAGCGCGGGCGCCAATGGGATCCCGCGCGAGGCGCGTGGAGGGATCATGGCGGTGAGAGCGGGCGTGGCGACACAGGGCTGAGCGGTCCCGGGTGGCACCCGGGCACGCCCGACCGGAACCAGGACACGCCATGCCGCAGCTACCGATCGACGTCTACCCGTTCGTCCTGGCGATCCTCCTCGTCGCGCTCGCCGCGGCGGCGATGGAGCTCCGTGCCTCGGTCCAGGCGCCGAGCTGCCCGCGCTGCGTCCACTGCCGCCACCTGGCAATGGAGCGTCGGAACGCCGAGGAGCGCGAGAGGCGCGCCGTCGCGAAGCGCCTGTGGGGCGTCGACGACGTCGACGACGAGGACGCCCGCCGCCGACCCTGACCTCGTCTAGGACGTCGCCACCGGCGGCGGCATGCCCGCGGGGATCGCGGCCGCCACCGCGTCGATGACGGGCAGGTCACGGGGCCCCACGCCCGAGAGCCAGCATGCGGCCCGGTGGCCCTCCCCGACCTCGACGAGCGGTGGCTCTTCGACCCGGCAGCGGTCGAACGCGAGCGGACAGCGCGGATGGAACCGGCAGCCGGGCGGCACCTGCGCGGCGTCGGGCGTCTCGCCGACGAGGATCGTGCGGGCCGGCGCGCCGGGCTCCGGCGGATCGGTCGACGGCGACACCGAGACGAGCGCCTGCGTGTACGGGTTGCGCGGCGCGCGGATGACCTCCTCCGCGGGGCCGATCTCCATGATCTTCCCGAGGTACATCACGGCGATCCGGTCGGCGAGCACCCAGGCGATGGACAGGTCGTGGGTGATGAACAGATACGTCAGCCCCCGGGACCGGCGAAGGTCGAGCATCAGCCGCAGGAGCTCGGTCCGGATCGAGACGTCGAGCATCGACACCGGCTCGTCGGCGACCACGAGCTCCGGGTCCATCACGAGCGCCCCGGCGATCACCACGCGCTGCCGCTGGCCGCCCGACAGCTCGTGCGGATAGCGCGCCGCGAAGTCCGACGCGGGTCGCAGGCCCGCGGCCTCGAGCGCCTCGCGGACCCGGCGCTGCCGCTCCTCGCGTGGCATCCGCTTCGTCCCGACGAGGAGCGGCTCCTCGACGAACGCGCCGACCGTGTGCCGCGGGTCGAGCGTCTCGTACGGGTCCTGGAAGATGAGCTGCACGCGACGCCGGTACGGTCGCAGGCGGCCGGTGCCCCAGAGCTCGGAGATGTCCTCGCCCTCGAACACGATCCGGCCGCCGGTCTGGCGGGTGAGCTTGACGACGACCCGGCCGGTCGTCGTCTTGCCCGAGCCGGACTCGCCCACGAGCGCGAGGATCTCACCCTTCCGGATCGAGAGGTCGATGCCGTCGACGGCGCGCACGTAGCCTCGCGTCCGCCGGAGCAGCGAGTCGATCACGCCGCCGCGGACCGGGAAATGGACCTCGAGGCCCTCGAGCCGGAGCAGCTCGGGGCCCACGACGTGGGGCTCGGGCGCGGCCCCCGGGGCGTGGACGTGGGCGGGATGCGGGACGTGGACGCGCGACGGGTCGTGGGCCGCCGCGTGCTCGGCGGCGAGGTGCGCCGCGTCGGCATGCGCGGCCGGGTCCGGTTCGTGCGGCGCGACGCCGTGCTCGTGGTGGACGTGGCCGTCGTGCGGGTCCGTCGAGCCGTGCGGCCCGTGGGGGTCGACCGGGCCCGTTGCGCGGTCGCTCATGGCGCCGGGTCGGTGGAGCTGGCGGCGTCGCACGTCCGCGTGGCGCCCACGACCCGGGGTGGCGGCCCGGCCGCGTCACGACCGGGGTAGAGGTGGCACGCGACCCGGACGCCGTCGCCGAACGTGACCTCCGGCGGCACGACCTCGCGGCACACGTCCATCACGAACGGGCAGCGTGCCGCGAACCGGCAGCCGGGCGGCGGGTTCCGCAGGTCGGGCGGCTGCCCGGGGATGACGTCGAGCGTCCGCCGGTCGGCGTGGATGTTCGGGAACGACGACAGCAGCTTCTGCGTGTACGGGTGGCGGGGCGCCGTGAACACGCGCGTGACCGGCCCCTCCTCGGCGACCTTGCCCGCGTACATGACCATGACGCGGTCGCACGTCTCGGCGATCACCGACAGGTCGTGGGTGATCAGAATCAGCGACAGCCCGAGCTCGCGTCGCAGCCGCTCCAGCAGCTGCAGGATCTGGGCCTGGACCATGACGTCGAGCGCCGTCGTGGGCTCGTCGCCGATGACGATCGCCGGGTCGCACGCGAGCGCCATGGCGATCATCGCCCGCTGGCGCATCCCGCCCGACAGCTCGTGCGGGTACGCGGACGCGCGCTGGCCGGGGATGCCGACGAGGTCCAGCAGCTCGGCGGCCCGCTTCCGCGACGCGTCCCGCGACCGGCCGAGCCGGACCTCGATCGGCTCGGCGATCTGGTCGCCCACGCGCCGCACCGGGTTCAGCGCGTTCATCGCGCCCTGGAACACGATCGAGATCTCACGCCACCGGTAGCGGGCGAGCTGCTTCTCGGTCTTGGGCACGAGATCGATCCCGAACAGCTTCACCGAGCCGCTCCGGATCCGCCCGTTCGCCGGCAGCAGCCGGACGAGCGACAGCGCGGTGGTCGTCTTCCCGCAACCCGACTCACCCGCGATCCCCAGCGCCTCGCCGTCGTCGAGCCGGAACGACACGCCGTCGACGGCCTTGACGCTCCCCGACGGCAGGCTGAACCGGACCGCGAGGTCCTCGACCACCAGCAGCGGCGCGGCCGGGTCGGCGAGCCTCGGCAGCGGCACCTGCCGCCGCCCGCGCGTCGCGGACACCGCGCCGGGCTCTCGGACGCCCGTCATCGCCGGCCGAGCATCTTCGGGTTGAGCACGTCGTCGAGCGCGTTGCCGAGCAGCGTGAACGCGAGCACGACGAGGACGACGGCCGCCGCGGGCGGCACGATGTACCACCACGCCCCGAGGCCCGGCGCCCCCGCGGACTGCGCGTTGTTGAGGATCTGGCCCCACGATGGCGCCGCCGGATCGCCGAGGCCGATGAACGCGAGCGTCGTCTCGGTGAACACGGCGGTGGCAAACGTCAGGACCGACTGCGCGACGATCAGGTTCACGACGTTGGGCAGGATGTGCCGGCGCATGATCTGGCCGCCGCCGGAGCCGATGACCCGCGCGCGGTCCACGAACATCCGCTCCTTCACGGACAGCACCTGGCTCCGGATCACGCGCGCCGTCGTCGCCCACGACGTGAGGCCGATGACGATGACGATGACGAGCAGCGTCGACCGGATGCCGAACAGCTCCGCCTGGGCGCCGATGACGTCGAGGATGATCGGCGCCAGGATCAGCGCGAGGACGATCGTCGGCAGGACGAGGAAGAAGTCCGTGATCCGCATGAGGACGTTGTCGACGACCCCGCCGACGTACCCGGCGACGATCCCGACGGTCGACCCGATGACGACGGTGATGATCGTGGCCAGCAGGCCGATCACCATCGAGATCCGGGCGCCGTGCACCGTCAGGTTGAGCAGGTCGCGGCCCAGCTCGTCGGTGCCGAACGGGTAGGCCAGGCTCGGCGAGTCGAGCGGCTGCCCGGTGGCGGACAGGACGCCTTCGAGCGGCCCGACGAACACCGACGGGAACAGCGCGATCACGGTGAAGAACGCGAGGATCACGACGCCGACGAGGCCGTCGGTCCGGCCGAGGAGCCTGCCCACGAACGTCCGCGCGCGGCGGCCGGTCGTCGTCCAGCGTCCGACGCCGAGGTCCGTGGTGCCGGCGATCGGCTGGAGGCTCACGCGCGCACCCGGGGGTCGAGGTAGCCGTACACGATGTCGGCCGCGAAGTTCGCGAACACGACCGACACCGCGATGAGCAGGAAGATCGCCTGCAGCAGCGGGTAGTCGCGGGCGTCGAGCGCCTGGACCGTCAGCAGCCCGAGGCCGGGCCAGTTGAACACGATCTCGGCGGTGATCGCGCCGGCGACGACGTAGCCGAGGTTGATCGCGATGAGCGTCACCATCGGGAGCAGGGCGTTCGGGAAGGCATGCGACCGGAGCACCAGCGCGTCGGGCAGCCCCTTGGCCCGGGCGGTGGTGATGTAGTCCTCGGAGCGTGTCTCGACGATGGACGAGCGCATCAGGATCGAGTACGCGCCGATGAGCCCGAGGGCCACCGCCGTGACCGGCAGCACGAGGTGGCGGCCGAGGTCGAACAGCGCCTCGGCCGGGCCCTTGTCGCCGCCCGGCGTCGTCATGCCCGAGGTGGGGAACCAGCCCAGGCCCGCGGCGAAGATGATGATCAGCGGCATGCCGATGACGAAGTAGGGCATCGAGTAGAAGATCAGGCTCAGCGAGTTCCCGATGCGGTCCATGACCCCGCCGCGCCGCCAGCCGGATCTCGCTCCGAGCCAGAGGCCGACGACGATGGCGATCGCCTCGCCGATCCCGATCAGCAGCACGGTCGGGCCGGCGGCATCGGCCACGACCTCGACGACGGGCTGGCCCCGGTACTTGATCGAGTAGCCGAGGTCACCCTGCGCGGTCGAGATGGCGAACGCCACCAGCTGGTCGGGGAACAGCGGCTTGTCCAGGCCCCACTTGGCCCGCTCGGCGGCGATGAACTCCGGCGTCAGGTGGGGGTTCTTGGTGGCGCGCTCCGGCGACCCGGGCATCATCCGGAACAGGACGAAGTTGAGCGCGACGATCGCCACGATCGTGAGGATCGCCTGCACGAGCTTGCGCAGGATGTAGTGCGCGCTCACGCGTCTCCGCGAGGCGCGATCGGGCGGGGATCGCGGGACGCGACCCCCGCCCGGTGATGCACGGCGGGCCGGTGCGAGCTACTCGTCGTCGTCGACGCCCCCGGCGCGCCGCCGCCGCGTCCACACGAACCCGGCGACGATGACGATCACCGCGAGCACGACCACCCCGAGCAGCAACGGCGTGTTGGAGCTCGAGCCGGTGGTCGACTCGCCGCCGGAAGGTGCCGTGGTCGGGGCCGCTGATGCCCCGGACGCGGTCGTCGGGGCGGCCGGGCTCCCCGCCACGGGGCTCGCGCTGGCGCCCGCGTCGGCGGACGGCGGCGGCGTGGCCGACGGCGCGGCGGTGGCATCGGTCAGGAGCGTGTAGTCGAGCGGCCCGTAGGTGAAGAACGGCGTCCCGTTGGCGGGCATGTTCTGCCAGCCCGCGAACCGGTCGTTGCGATACACGTCCAGGTTCGAGTCGTAGTACAGGATGTCGTACGGCGCCTCGTCGTAGATCAGGTTCTGCATCTTCGCGAGGGTGTCGTGGCGCTGGGCGCCCGCTTCCTGCGTGTTCTGGTCGTACAGCTTGTCGTAGTCCGGGTTGCAGTACTGGCTGTCCGACAGGTTGTCGATCTGGTCGCACCGGAACACGATCGTGAGGCCGTTCGGGTCCGGGTTGCCGCTCCAGCCCCAGAGCTCGATGTCGTAGTCCGCCTTCCCGTCGGGCGGCGGCAGGATGAGGTTGCTCAGCGTGTCGCTGTCGAGGCTCTGGACGACCACGTCGATGCCCAGCTGGCCGTACCACTCCTTCACGAACTGCGCCGACTTCGCGTAGCTGTCGTTCGTGTTCGGGTGGTCGAGCCGGAGCGTGATCGGCTTGCCCTCCTTGTCGAGGCGCTTGCCGTTCGCGTCGAGCTTGTAGCCCGCGGCGTCGAGCTTCTGCTTCGCGAGCTCGATGTCGAAGTGGCGGGGACGGTCGGGCTCGACGTGCCAGTCGGACAGGACGGGCGGCACCATGGTCGTGCCCACGTCGCCGTAGCCGCCGAGGACGCGGTCGACGAGCGCCTGGCGGTCGACGGCGTAGCCGAGCGCGTCGCGGAACGCCGGGTCGAGGAGCGCCTTGGTGGACGGTCCGCCGTCCTTGATCGTCTTGCCCGTGCCGGTGCCGTACGTGTTGAACGCGAGCTGGCTCCAGCCGTTCGCCTTGCCCGCCACGGCGGTGTACGTCGGGTCGGCGCCGAGCGCCTTGAACTGGTCCGGATTGACGTCGTGCGCGTAATCGACCTCGCCGGACTTCAACGCCTGGACCATGACGTCGGTCTGGTCCGGGAAGAAGCGGATGACGACCTCGTCCGCGAAACCCTTGTTGCCCCAGTAGCTCGGGTTGCGGACGAACCGCGCGTACTGGCCGGTCTTCCACTCCTGGAGCGTGTACGGACCGCTTCCGACGAGCGGCGGGTCGAACTTCTGGTCCGCGATGGACTTGTAGTCGAACTTGCTCCAGACGTGCTGCGGCAGGATCGGGACGTACACCTGGAAGATCCGGTCGGACTGGTCGGTGGTGTAGGCGACGAACGTGCTCGGGTCCGGGCACTCGATCTTCGTCACGCCGGCGTCCTTGACGCCCGGGTCGAGGTAGCCGTAGCCGATGTTCGCGTCGTGCTTGATCGCGTCCATCGCGAGGCCCCACGAGAAGCACACGTCCTTGGAGGTCGCCGCGCTGCCGTCGGAGAACGTCATCCCGTCCCGGATGTGGAACGTGACCTTGTCGGGCGACCGCTCCCAGGAGTCGGCGAAGCCCGGCGCCGGATGCGCGTCCTTGTCGAACTCGACCAGCAGGTTGTAGGTCAGCTGGAAGACCTCGTACCCGCTCACGAGCGCGGTGTTGAACGGGTTGGACGCGTCCAGGTCCTGGGTCGTGCCGACCGTCAGGACGACGGGATCCGCGGCCCCGGCGGGCGCCGCGGTGGGCAGCAGGAGCGACGCGCCGAGCGCGATCGCACCGGCCAGGCGCACGAGCCTCGTGCGCGTGGGCTGGGACATCGGGTCTCCTCCTCGAGTCCTCGACCCGTCGCGACCCAGCGGGACGGCGGCGGGCGCCATGGGGCGACAGGTCAGCGCGGAGCGTGGCACAGCGCGCGGGGCGTCGCAAATATGGGTCACCGCGCCGGGCGGCGCTCGCGCAGCGCGGGACGGTCGGCGCGGAACGCGGCATCCAGGCGTTCGATCGACGTTCCGGAGTACCTTCCGGCTGCGATGACACTCGCGTCATCGTACGGGCGCGCCACCTGCGCGACGGGGCTGGCACGCCGGCCGCGCCGACGACGTCCGAGCCGCGATGTCCAGCCCGAGGACCGTGATCCTCGACGGTCCCGGGGGCGATCGGGCCCGGGACTGGCTCGGCGTGCGGGCCGTGCGTTCCGTGCTCAGGCGGTCCTAGACTCGACGCCGATGGACGCCGACGCCGAGCTCCGCGACCTCGAGCCGATCTTCCATCGAGCGCCGCCGGGCACGACCCGCGCCGCGTTCGCGGCGATGATCGCGGACACGTTCTGGGAGGTGGGCGCCTCGGGCGCGATCTACGCACGCGACGACGTGCTCGACACGCTCGAGCACCGCTATGCGGACCCGCACTACGTCCCGATGGCCGGCCTCGACCTCGACGACTTCGCCTGCCGGGCCATCGGCGACGGGATCTGGCTCGTCACGTACCGCCTCCGGCAGTCGGACCGGCTGAGCCGCCGGGTCACGGTCTGGCGGCGCGCCGGCGAGAACTGGGTGGCCCTGTATCACCAGGGCACGGTCATCGCGTGACGCGGGCCTCGACCGCGTAGCGCGACACGCCGGCGATCGTCATGAGGTCGTGGATGTCGCCGGCGTCGATCTCCGCCAGCACCTCGTCCAGCGTCGCCCAGCGGACCGTCAGGTCCTCGGTCGGCTCCGGGTGCGCCTCCCCCTCGACGAGCTCGGTCGCGAGGTAGATCACCCCGATCTCGTCGCTGACGGAGTTCGACAGCGAGAACCGGAACAGCTCGCGGATCGAGCCGGCCTCGTAGCCGGTCTCCTCCGCCAGCTCGCGGCGCGCGCCCTCCTCCGGCTCCTCGTCGAGCGGCGAGCCGCCCTCCGGCAGCTCCCAGCTGTAGCGATCGAGCGGATACCGGTGCTGGCCCACGAGCAGGATCCGGCCGTCACCGCCCACGGCCACCACGCCGATCGCCGCGTTGCTGAAGTGGATGACGCCATAGATGCCCGGGCTGCCGTCCGGTCGGACGACCTCGTCGTGGTCGATCCGGATCCATGGGTTCTCGTAGGCGACGCGGCGCGACCGGCGGCGCCACGGACCGACGTCGACGGGCTCGAACGGTTCGGGCGGCTGGGGCAGTTCGGGCATCCGCACCACGGTACCCGCTGTGCCGCGCGGCGCCTCTAGACTCCGTCGATGCCCGAGGTCAGCGAGCCGGTGTACGACGCCGAGGTCCGCTGGGATGTCCGGATCCCGGCCCGGGACGGCATCGCGCTGTCGGCCAACCTGTGGCTGCCGCGGCCTCGGCCGGATGCCGTGGACGAGCGGTTCCCGGTCATCCTGGAGATGATCCCGTACGGCAAGGACAGCTGGCGCCGGAACACGGACACGGCGCGCGGCGAGTGGCTGGCCGCGCGGGGCTTCGCGCTGTGCCGGCTCGACGTCCGCGGCACGGGCTCTTCGGAGGGCATCGCGCTCGACGAGTACACCGAGGCCGAGACCATCGACGGGTACGACGCGGTCGAGTGGCTGGCGACCCAGCCCTGGTGCACCGGCGACGTCGGCATGTGGGGCATCTCGTACGGCGGGTTCACGTCGATCCAGGTCGCGAAGCGTCGCCCGCCGCACCTGCGAGCGATCCTGCCGATGTACGCCACCGACGACCGGTATCGCGACGACGTCCACATCCGCGGCGGCTGCGTCACCGCGAGCGAGAAGTGCCAGTACGCCGTGAGCCAGCTGGGGATGAACGCGATGCCGCCGCATCCGCCGTTCCGGGGCTCCACCTGGAAGGCCGACTGGCTCGCGCGCCTCGAGCAGACGCCGCCGTGGCTGTTCCCCTGGATCCGCGAGCAGCTCGACGGGCCCTACTGGCGGCGCGGGTCGCTCGCGCCCGACTACGACGCGCTCGAGTGCGCGGTCTTCCAGGTGGCGGGCTGGTCGGACGCGTACGTCGCCGCGGCGTTCCGGATCCAGGAGCGCTGCCGGATGGCGGTCTCGGTCCGCACGCTCGTCGGCAACTGGGTCCACTCGTACCCCGACGATGCCTACCCGGGCCCGAACGTCGACTGGATGCACGAGCTCGTCCGCTTCTTCGACCGCTACCTCAAGGGCGTCGACAACGGCTGGGAGGACGAGCCGGCGATCGTGTGGTTCGAGCGCGAGTACGCGGCCCCGGAGCCGTTCCCCGTCGCGTGGCCGGGGCGGTGGCGTGCGGCGGGTGCCTTCCCCGTGGCCGGCGCCGCGACGCGGACCCTGATCCTGGACCGTGGCCGGCTGGGCGTGTCGCCGGCTCGTCCATCCGTGGACGCGGTCGCGCATCGGGCCACCGTCGGCACGAGCGGCGCGCTGTCCTGGGGTGCGGGCTCGGCGCCCAACGGGCTCGCCCGCGATCTGCGCCCCGACGAGGCCCGCGGGCTCGCGTACACCTCGGAGCCCCTCGAGACCGGCTTCTCGCTCATCGGCGTCCCGCAGGCAGTGCTCTCCGTCTCCGCGTCGATGCCGGTCGCGACGGTCGTCGCGCGGCTGTCGGAGGTCGACGCGATGACGGGAGCGTCATCGCTCGTGGCGACCGGTGTTCTGAACCTGACGCACCGGGACGGCGACACGGATCCCTCGCCGGTTCCCGAGGTCGCAACCGAGGTCCGCGTGCCGCTCCGGACGTCGGGCTACCGGTTCACGGCGGGCAACCGGATCCGGCTCACGATCCTCACCTCGTCCTGGCCGGTCCTGTGGCCATCGCCGTTCGCAGGCGAGGTGCGCGTCCACCTCGGCGGCTCGACGCCGTCGCGCCTCGAGCTGCCGGTGCTGCCCGACGACGTCGTCGACGCGCCGGTGCCCGCGTTCCGTGCCGAGCCCTCGCCCATGCGCGAGGTCGGCGCGTCCGAGGAGGACGAGCCGGAGTGGCGGATCGAGGAGGACGTCCTCCACGGGACGGTGACCGTGACGATCTTCGAGGGCGGCGCGAGCACCCAGGAGGACGGCTCGCGGCTCTACAGCTCGGAGCGCCTGGTCCTCACGGCCTCGGACCCCGACCCCGCGCACACGTCGCTCGACAGCGACGTCGTGTACCGCTGGTCGGGCTTCGGGTCCGAGGCGGATATCCGGGCACGCGGCAGGATCGTCTCGGACGCGGAGGCGTTCGACGTCGGCGTCACGCTGGACGTCCGCCTCGACGGCGAGCCCTTCTTCGCGAGGGAGTGGCAGGAGCGCATCCTCCGCCGCCTCGTCTGACCTCGCCCGCTACGGGATGGTGTTCAGCGCCGCCTGCGCCACGATCGCGCTGCCGATCGCCACCGTCACGCTCGCGAGGGTCCCGAGCAGGTAGTACTCGGCGAAGCCGCGGTCGTCGAGCTGCTTGAAGCGGGCGATCGTCTTGGCCGCGATGACGAAGCCCACGGCGGCCGTCGCGTTGACCAGGATGAAGCCGACGATCAGCAGCCGCTCGAACGCACCGATGGTCGCGCCGATCCTCGCCGGCGCCCCGCTCGGCAGCGCCGTCGGGGCGGGTGGGCCCGCGACCACCACGGCCTGCCGCACGGGCGCCGCCATGACGCCGACCCCGCCGCCGTCGGGCGCGGTGCCGTTGCCGTTGCCGTTCGCGGCCGCGACCGGCGCCGCGACGCCACCCGCACCCGACGTGACCTGCCCCACGGCGCCGGATACCACGGCGGCCAGCGCCGCGACGGGCTCCGGAACCCCCGAGGGCTCGGGCGGCGGCGCAACGGGCTGCACGTCAGCCGGGTCCTTCGACGTCTCGGGGATCTCGCGCGGCGATACCAGCGCCAGCACGAAGTAGTACGCGGCCCGCGTGTTGACGAGGAACAGCGACACGAGCACGACACCCGTCAGGACGACGGCGTGAACGGTGGCCGGATCGAAGCTGCCGATGACCCGGTTGACGACGTCGACCCACACGGTCGTCAGCGTGGCAGCCTGAAGCACGACGAGCCAGCCGACGAGCGCGATCGTCAGGTGCAGCGCCTGGTCGGCCGCGAACAGCATCCCGGGCCACGGCGTCCATGCCACGCCGAGCCCCGACGGCGTGGAATCGGGCTTCCCGGCATGCCGGCGCCGCGCCCCCTCGAGCGCCTGCTTCTCGGACCTCCGGGTCGCAAGGACCTTCCAGCGATCGACCGCCATGTGCGTCCCCACGACGACCACGAGGTACACGAGGCCGCGCAGGCCGTACGCGACGATGACCGGCAGCAGGCACAGGCCGACGTGGAACCCGTGCACGCTCAGCGCGGCCCAGCCGTTCCGGCCGCCGGTCGCCTTGTTGATCGCGATCCAGTCGTTCTGGAGGACGAAGTCCGCGACCAGGTGCGCGAGCACGAGCCACGCCAGGATGAGGACCGTGTCGGTCATGCGGCACCGGCGGGCATCGGCGACTCCGCGGCGGCCGATGACGCGCGCTCGACGCCCTCCCGGAACGTCCGGGCGAGGGCCGTGGCCAGCGCCGCGATATGCCGGACACGGGCGCGCGCCGCGATCACCGAGACCGTCGCGCGACTGACGCCGAGCCGCTCGGCCGCCTCGGCGCGCCGCAGGTCCTCGACGAGGATCAGCCGGGCAACCTCGCGCTGGCGGTCGGTCAGCTCCTCGAGGAGCGACGCGAGCACCGGTCCGAGCTCGTCGAGCAGCGTGTCGGCGGACGGGTCGCCGGTGGTCGCGAGCAGCCCCACGCGGCGGACCTTCGCGCGGTCGAGGAGCTCGCGCGCGGCGTGGAACGCGGGCCCGGTGCGCTCGGTCGCCGGTCCCGTGCCGGCGAGCACGTCGCCGGCGACGATCGCCCAGCGCAACGCCCGCGCGTCGTCGCGGAGCGCGGCGCGCAGCACGGCCTGGAACGGGTCGCCGTCCGGCGCGAGCAGGAGCTGCAGCTCATCGCCCTGGGTGAACCCCGGCGGTGCGAGCCGCCGTCCCGTGTACGCCGCCTCGAGCTCGTCGCGGAGCGCGCGCAGGAACTCCGAGGTGCCGGGGTCCGCGCGCGAGCCGACGACGTCGCCGAACACGACCGTGCCGGGAACCAGGGATGTCATCCGTGGGAGCCTACTCCAAGCATCAGTAGCCGTCTACGGCTAATCGCTAGGGATGTAGCCCTATTCCGCTAACGGCCCCGGGTGTCAAACCGCCGACACGCCCACGGTCAACGTGGGCGCACGAACGGCGGCTCAGCCGAGCGCCACGCCCGCCATGCCGGGAAACGCCTCGAGCGCACCTGCCAGCGCCGCCCGGTGGTCCGCCGTCGCGAACTGGAGCAGCGGGTCGGGCGGCAGCATGTGCTCGGTCACCATCCCGCCCCGGCGGACGTACGCGACCGGGTACAGGCCGCCGTTTCCGTCCGCCTCGATCGTCATCGCGACCATGTCGTCGTCGCGGCCGTCGAGCGCATGGGCGAGGGGCAGGATCCCCTGGTCGCGCAGCCCGCCGTCCGACGACGCCGTCACGACCCGCGCGAGGTACGCCTTCTGGTGCCACAGCTCGGGCGCGTACGTCGCCTCGCGCAGCAGGTACGGGATGAGCTCCGCGTGATCGACCACGGGCCGCTCGACCACGACGCCGAACCGCCGCTCGGCGATGTGCTGGGCGAGGATCAGGGCGTTGTAGCGCGCTCCCTGCACGGCGCCCGAGTTGGCCGGGATGCCGTGCTTCCGCAGCCCGGGCGCCGCCTGCCCGATCGTCCCCGCGAAGTAGATGCCGGGCACCGTGCTGCTCTCCCAGAACGGCGTCACCGCGGGCAGCTTGCTGGCGCCGAACGTGGACACGCCGAGGTCCGGCAGGTCGAGCAGCGGGCACGTGAAGCCGGTCGCGGCGATGACGTCGTCGGCCACGAGCGACACGCCCTCGCCGTTGTCCGTCCGCCGGATGTCGACGCGGATCCCGTCCTCGACCGAGGACAGGCCGGTGATCGACGCGTCGAGCACCCGCACGCCGAGCCCGAGGAAGCTGTCCTCGAACGGCTGCACGTAGCGGGCGCGGACGCCGACGAGCGACTTCGTCTGGACGCTCGTCTTGGCGGGCGTCGGCGAGCAGACGGCGATCGAGGAGGCCCAGGTCGCGAGCCCCGAGGCGAGCTCGAAGCCGGAGTTCTGCTTGCCGATGATGAACACCCGCCGCCCGGCGTACGTCGACGCCTCCCGGGTCTCGGCGTAGTGCTTCGCGAGCTCGATGCCGGGCGTCGGCGGTGACAGGGGCTGGGCGACGCCGACCGCGAGCACGAGGTAGCGGCAGCGGTACTCGCCGTCGGTCGTCTCGACGACGAACCGGTCGCCGTCCGGGCCCGCCTCGCGGCGCGTCCGCTCCCAGCGGACGCCGTACCGGACGGCGATCTGCGCCCGGTCCGCGAACGCCTCGAGGTTCGCCTGCATCTCGGGGCGCGACGGGAAGTACGAGGAGCCGTCGAGGTGCTCCGACTGGAGGGCGCGCAGCCCGGGCTCGTCCGCGATCAGGCTGTTCCAGTCGTAGCGCTGGTACTCGCGCGTCTCCTTGTCGGCCGGCGCGTACGGCTTCGTCCACGACAGCAGGCGCTGGAAGAGCGGCCAGCGCCGGAACATGCCGCCGGCCCCTGGGTCCGCGGAGATCACCGCGTGCGGGATCCCGTACTTGCGCAGGCCGTACGAGAGCTGGAGGCCGCCCGGACCGCTGCCGACGACCAGGACGGGGTACTCGCCCGGAGGGAACGGCCGCTCCGCCTGGTCGGCCTGGTCCGTCACGGTCAGCTCCGCCAGCGGTTGGCGTTGCGCAGCCGGCGGGCCTGAGCCTGGAGCATGCGGAACATCACCGGCGGATGCCCGAGCAGGAACGGGGAGACCGCCGCGGGACCGAGGAGCAGGCAGTTGAGCGGCGAGAGCGCCACGATGTCGGCCGTCGGCGGCTCGCCGAGCAGGATGGACACCTCGCCGAAGAAGTCGCCGCGGTGCAGCGTGCTGCGCGCGGTGCCGTCGATCCGGACCTCGGCCTGGCCGTCGAGAATGACGTAGAACCCGGAGCCGGTCAGCCCCTGGCGCAGGATCCGCTCGCCCTCGGCGAAGGCGACCTCCTCGAACGAGCCCGCGACGGACAGCAGCTGGGGCGCGTTCAGGTCCGCGAACAGCGCGAACCCGGCAAGCGCGTCGGCGAGCTCCTCGCGCGTGGCCACGGTCTGCCTCCCTGATCGCGTCGTCGCTCCCCGGTCGCGATCGGAATGGTCGCACATCCGGGCCCCGCGGCGCGGTGGCGGGCGCCTCGCGTCGCGCGGCGTGACTCCAGGGACCGTCGATCCCGTTGACGCCGGGCGCGATGCGAGCGCACGATGACCTCCCCTGACTTCGCCGGAGGAACCATGCCGCTCGCCGCGACCCATCGGGAGGCGATCATCCAGGGCTGCCCCCTGTTCACGGGCCTGGATGCCGTCGGCGTCGCGGCGATGGCACGGGTCGGCCAGGAGGTGGAGTTCCCGGCCGATCGGCCCATCGCTCGCCAGGGCGAGATCGGGAGCGGCATGTTCATCATCGTCGACGGTGGTGTCCGCGTCGTCCGGGACGGCGAGATCGTGACGCATCTCGGACCCGGCGAGTTCTTCGGCGAGCTGTCGGTGCTCGACGGCGCGCCTCGCAACGCGACCGTGACCACCGACGTCCCGACGACCTGCCTCGCCATCGCGACCTGGGACGCCGAGCGAGTGATGCGCGAGGAGCCCGGCGTGGCGCTCGCGCTGCTCCGCGTCCTCGCGGGCCGGCTGCGCGGGGCGGTCGCCGACCACCGCTACTGACCCCGGCGCGGACGGACGTGCCGTGACCGTCGAGCGACCCACGGGCACGGTCGCCTTCCTCCTGACCGACATCCAGGGCTCCACCCGGCTCGTCGACACGCTCGGGACGGCCGCGTGGCTCCCGGTCCTCGCCCGGCACCGCGCGATCGTCCGCGCCGCGATCGCGGGCAACCGCGGGAGCGAGATCGGCACCGAGGGCGACTCGTTCTTCATCGTGTTCCCGGACCCGCGCGACGCCGTCGCGGCGGCCGTCGATGCGCAGCGCGCGCTCGCGGCGGAGCCGTGGCCGCAGGACGCGGCCATCCTCGTGCGGATGGGGATCCACGTCGGCGCCGGGCAGCTGGACGCCGACGGCGAGTACGTCGGCCACGACGTCCACCGGGCCGCACGCGTCCAGGCCGCGGCCCATGGCGGCCAGGTCCTGCTGTCGGAGGCGGCACGCGACCTCGTCGCGGCGGTGCTCCCGACGGGCGTCACGACGCGCTCGCTCGGATCGCACCGCCTCAAGGACCTGCGTCCGGAGCAGCTGACGCAGCTCGTGATCGACGGGCTGCCGGCCGAGTTCCCGCCGATCCGGTCGCTCGACGCGCGGCCCAACAACCTGCCGACGCAGCTCACGGCGTTCGTCGGTCGCGAGCGCGAGCTCGCCGACGTCCGGCGGCTCGTCGACGAGGCGCGGCTCGTGACGCTGACCGGGCCCGGGGGCACGGGCAAGACGCGGCTGGCGCTGCAGGTCGCGGCCGCCGCGGCCGACGCGTTCCCTGACGGCATCTGGTTCGTGCCGCTCGCGACGCTGTCCGACGCGTCGCTGGTCGCGTCGGCGATCGCGGCGACGATCGGCATCGGCGAGCACCCGGGGCGGCCGCCCGTGGATGCGCTCGCGGCGGAGCTCGAGGGCCGGGCGGTCCTGCTCGTCGTCGACAACCTCGAGCACCTGCCGGGCGCCGTGCCGGTCCTCTCGGAGCTCCTGCGGCGGCTGCCGGTGCTGCGGCTGCTCGTGACCAGCCGCGCGCCGATGCGGATCGCCGGGGAGCAGGAGTACCCCGTGTCGGGACTGCCGGTGCCGGTGGATGTCGACGCCCTGAGCCCGATGGAGCGCGAGCGGCTCCCGGAGGCGGCACGCCGCCGCGACCCGGCGACGGTCGGCGAGTACGAGGCGGTGCGGCTGTTCGTCGCCCGCGCCAGGGCGGTGAAGCCCGGGTTCGAGCTGACGCCCACCACGGCGCCGGACGTGGCCGCGATCGTGAGCCACCTCGGCGGCGTGCCGCTGGCGATCGAGCTCGCGGCGGCCCGCATCCGGTTTCTCACCCCGGCCGCGATCCACGAGCGGCTCGAGGGCCGGCTGGACCTCCCGGGCGGCGGGGCGACGGACCTGCCCGAACGCCAGCGTTCGCTGCGCGGCGCGATCGCATGGAGCTACGACCTGCTCGACCCGCCCGCGTGCCGGATGCTCGAGCGCCTCGCCGTGTTCATGGGCGGCTTCGACATCACCGGTGCGGAGGCCGTCGCGGGCGACGTCGGCGCGGACCCGCTCGACACGCTCGCGGCGCTCATCGATCACAGCCTGCTCCAGGGCGGCGAGGCGGACGACGCGCCACGGTTCACGTTCCTGGAACCGATCCGCGAGTTCGCGCTGGAGCGCCTCGACGCGTCCGGTGACGGCGATGCCGCGCGCGAGCGGCACGCCCGGGAGTTCCTGTGGGTCGCCCGGGCGATGGAGCCGATGCTGACGGGGGACGAGCAGCGGCAGGCGCTCGACCGGCTCGAGCGCGAGCACGCGAACCTCCGCGCCGCCATCGCGTGGGGCGACGCGCACGCCGACCCCGAGATCGCGCTCGGCATCGCGACCGGGATCTGGCGGTTCTGGCAGAAGCGCGGCCACCTCACCGAGGCGGCGACCCGGATCGCGGCGCTGATCGCGGCTCCGTGGTTCGCGGACGCCCCGCTCGCGCTGCGCGCACGGACGCACGAGGTCATGGGCGGCATTCGGTACTGGCACGGGGACTTCCAAGCCGCGCAGCGCCCGTACGAGACCGCGCTCGCGCTGTGGCGCGAGGACGGCGATCGCGCGGAGATCGCCAACGCGCTGTACAACCTGTCGTTCTGCTTCGCCATTGGGCTGGCGACCGATCCAGAGGCCTCACGCCAGGCCGCCGAGCTGCTCGACGAGGCGCTCGAGCTGTACCGCGCGCTGGACGACGCGCGCGGCCAGGCAACCGTCCTGTGGGGCATGGGGACCCGCGAGTACTTCATGGGCCGCAACGAGGCGGCCGCCGCGACCTTCCGCCGCGCGCTGCCGCTGGCGCAGGCGATCGGCGACCGGACGCTCGAGGCGTGGACCCGCCACCAGCTCGGGACGTCGACCCTCAAGCTGGGCGAGGTCGACGTCGCGCGCGACGAGATGCGCGGGGCGCTGCGCCTGTTCGACGCCGCCGGTGACGTGGCCGGCGTGACCCTCGCCTTCGACGATCTCGCGGCCGTCGCCGTCGCGGAGGGGAACCTGCCCGACGCCGCCCGGCTCCAGGCGCTCGCGCGCCGCCTCCAGGCGGCGTCCGGGACGGGCATCGCCGGCGTCGTCGACGAGGCGTTCGAACGCGCCACGCGCCCCAACGCGGCCGGCCGCCTCTCGCCGGAGGACCTCGCCCGCTACCGGGAGGAGACGACGGGCGTGTCGCTCGAGGCCGGCGTCCGGTTCGCGCTGGGCGACGCGGCGTGGTCCGACATCGCGCCGACCGCCGGCGACGGGCCCGGCGCGCCCGGCGCGCCCGGCGCGGCCGGGGCGCCCGACGCGGCCGCGGTGCCGGGAGCCGCGCGCTGACCGGCGCGGCGCCGCCGACCGGCACCGCCAACCCGCTGTTCACCGAGATCGAGGCGTCGACGCCGTTGCCGGCCGACGAGGCGTGAGCGCCGCGACACCGGACGGCCCGGGCGTCCTGCGCTCGTTCCGGCACTTCCATCGCGACGCGCGGCTGATCCTCGTCACGAGCCTGGTCGCGGGTGCGGCGACCAGCCTGTGGTGGATCGACTTCAACCTGTACCTCGCCTCGCTCCACTACGCGACGTCGACGATCGGCATCGTGTCCACCGTGGGGTCACTCGCGGGCGGAATCGTCGCCTTCCCGGCGAGCGCCGCCTCCGACCGCGTGGGGCGCCGGCTCGTGTTCGGCGCCGGGCTTGTGGCGTCGATGGCGGCGCTCGTGCTCCTCCTCGCTGGCGAGGCATTCGCGGTCGTGCTGCTGGCGGCGGCGCTGTGGTCCATCGGGTCGCAGGCGTTCGGCGTCATGGTCCCGCCGTTCCTGACCGAGCACAGCGAGCCCGAGCACCGCAACGAGCTGTTCGCGATCCAGTACGCCGTCCAGAGCGTGACCAACATCGTCGCCGCGGTGCTCGGCGGGATCGTCGCGACGGCGCTCGTGACGTCGATGGGGCTCGACCCCACCGGGCCGGCCGTCTACAAGGTGATCCTCGTCCTGATGCTGGTGATGCTCGTCCTCGGCCTGCTCACCATCGCATGGCTGAGCGACGACCGGCCGTCGCGCACCTCGCCGAGGCGGCTCGAGGCGGCCGGCGAGCCGGCCGCGTTCCCCGCGGATCCGCGCCGCTCGCGGGCGCGGCTCGGCATCACGATCGTCGACCGCGGCCGGTTCGGGCGGCTGGTCCTGCCCGGCTTCCTGATCTCGATCGGCGCGGGCAGCGTGATCCCGTTCCTCAACCTGTACGTGCAGGGCAAGTTCGGGCTGGATCTCGCCCAGCTCAACGGCGTGTTCGCCCTGACGTCGCTCGGGACGATGGTCGCGATCCTGTTCCAGCCGCGGCTCGCGCGGCGGTTCGGGCAGATCACCTCCGTCGTGCTGGTCCAGGGCGCGTCGATCCCGTTCCTCGTCGTGCTCGGGTTCTCGCCCGTGCTGTGGAGCGTCATCGCGGCGATGGCGGTCCGGAACTCGCTGATGAACGCGGGCAACCCGATCTTCAACGCCTTCGCGATGGAGCAGGTGACGGCGCGCGAGCGGGCCACGCTGTCGGCGGCGATGGCCGTCCTGTGGCAGGTCGGCTGGGTCATCGGCGGGACGTGGTACGCGGTGCTCCAGGCGACGCTCGGGTTCGACGCCGGCTACGCCGTCGGCTTCGTGACGATCATCGTTCTGTACACCGTCGCCACGTCCCTGTACTGGGCCTGGTTCCGGGATGTCGACCGCCGGGCGCTCGCGACGCGCGCCGCAGCGTGAAGCGGGTGGGCGCGGTGCCATCCCGCGTGTCCGACGGGTAGACTTCGGCCATGGCAGAGGCGCCCGCTCCGCAGCGCTCGCGGACCTCGATCCCGCGCAATCCGGGCCGCCATGACCTCGGGATGAAGGCGACGCTGCTGTTCCCCGACAAGGACATCGTCGAACGCTTCTACGTGCCGCTCGTGTACACCGCGTGCCGCACCTGCTACTCGGAGCTCGAGCCCCAGGAGATCTTCCGGCGCGCGGTGGCGGGCGAGGTGCCGCCGGCGTCGATGCAGCGGCTGATCTCGAACGTCATCGAGTCGGGGCACGGGTCGACGATCGAGCACATCGTGTTCACGTTCGCGCTGTCGGGCGTGTCGCGGACGCTGTCGCATCAGCTCGTGCGGCATCGGGCCGGCGTCGCGTTCGACCAGCAGAGCCAGCGCTACGTCAAGTACAAGGGCGCGGCGACGATGCTGCCGGCGACCATCGCCGAGGGCGACCCCGAGCTCCGCGAGCGGTACGAGGAGCAGGTCGACGGGGCGCTCGGGCTGTACGGCGAGCTCGTCTCGGCGGGCGTCCCCGGCGAGGACGCCCGGTTCGTGTTCCCCAACGCGACGCGGACCAACCTCGTGATGACGACGAACCTCCGCGCGCTCATCCACATGAGCGGCCTGCGGCTGTGCACGATGGCGCAGTGGGAGATCCGGCGGCTGTTCCAGCTCATCCGGCACGAGATCTTCGGCGTGTCGCCGTTCCTCGGCGCGTTCCTCGCGCCCAAGTGCGTGCCGCTCGGGTACTGCGACGAGTTCAACAACCGCGACGAGCACTGCCCCATCCGCCCGCACAAGGACAACGTGCTGGCCGCGTGGGCCGAGAAGCGGGATGCGGCACGGGCCGCAGGACGCGAGCTGCCGGTCACGTGACGGGCCCGGGACCGCTCCCGTGACCATCCGCCTGGAGTTCAACCGCATCGCGCCCGGGGTCGAGATCGGCCCGCACCGCCACGGCGTCGAGACGATCGTGTATCTCGCGGGCGGCGAGCTCGTCTACGAGCACGGCGAGCAGATGGACCGGCGCGCGGACGTCGGGCCCGGCGACGTGCTGTACGAGGCGCCGGCGGAGCTCCACCGGGTGCGCACCGAGGGCCGGCTCGATGCGCTGGCGCTGCTCGCGGTCGTGGAGGCCGACGGCGGCTCGTCGTCGCGCACGGCGTCGGCGGCGGCGCTGCGGCGCTGGCACGAGGAGATCGAGCCCGTCCGCCGCGGCGAGCGCGCCCGGTGCGTGGAGCGCGACGGCATCCGGCGGTCGTTCCTCGTCGAGCCCGGCGACTTCGGCTCCGTGACGTTCACCGTGACCGAGGTGTCGATGCTGCCCGGCGCCGAGGATGCGTGGCACCGGCATCCGGGCTCCGAGCATGCCATCGTCGTGTTCGAGGGACGCGGATCGATTCTCGTCGGCGACGTCGAGGAGGTCCTCGAGCCGCTCAAGGGCATCCGCGTGCTGCCGGGACGGGCCCACCGCGTCCGCAACGACGGGCGCCACCTGCTGCGCTACTACGTGTGCGCCTCGCCGGGCACCGACCCGACGATCGATCGCCGGCCGGCCGACACGCCCACCCGCCGGCTCGACGCCTGACCTATCCTCCTTGCTCGAGACCCGCCCGTCCCGGGCTCCAGCCCGATCGTCCCGGGTTCCAGGAGGCGCCACCGCGTGAAGCCCAGCAAGCAGGTCACCTCGATCGCCGTCGTCGCGCTGATCATCGCCGCCGCGATCACCGGCATCGCGGCGATCCCCGGAACGGCGTGGTCGGGCTTCGTCAACCCGGTGCTGCTGTTCCTCGGCGTGTTCTTCGGGATCCTGATCCTGGGCGTCGTCCTCGACCGGGCGGCGCGGAACGCGTCGACGGGTCGGCGGTAGGTTCCGCGCGGTCAACCGGAGGCGCTCGCCGGCGGGTCAGGCGGCGGCGCTCGCCCGCGGGTCAGGCGGCGGCGCTCAGTCGGCCGCGCTCAGCCGGCGGCGCCCAGTCGGCCGCGCTCAGTAGGCTTCGAGGCCCGCGACGGTCACGCGGCCTCGAAGCCCGCGATGAACCGCCGAAGGACGCGCGCGAGGCGCGGGCCTGCGGCGGCACCCTCGTCCATCACCTCCTGGTGGGTTAGCGGCTTGCCGGTATAGCCCGCGCCGGGGTTCGTCACGAGGCTGATCCCGCACACTTCGAGGCCGATCCAGCGCGCCGCGATCGCCTCGAGCACGGTCGACATCCCGACGGCGTCGGCGCCCATCGTCCGGAGCATCCGGACCTCGGCCGGGGTCTCGTAGTTCGGGCCGAGCAGCCCGGCGTACACGCCCTCCTCGAGGTTCACGCCCTCCTGCTCGCCCGCTCGGTGGAGCGCGGCCCGATGCGCGGGCGCCCACACATCGGTCAGATCGGGGAACCGCTCGCCGAGCTCGTCGGCGTTCTGCCCGAGCAGCGGCGACACGCCGGTCAGGGTCAGGTGGTCCGCGATGATCATGAGCGTCCCCGGCCCGTACGCCGGGTTGATGCCGCCGGCGGCGTTCGTGAGGATCGCGACACTCGCGCCGAGGCGCCGGAACAGCAGGACCGGCTGGACGACCAGGCCGGGCGAGTTGCCCTCGTAGAGGTGGAACCGGCCCTGGATGCCGACGACCGGCACGCCTTCGACGGTCCCGAGGATCAGGCGGCCGGCGTGGCCCGGCGCCGTCGCGACCGGCCAGCCGGGGACCTCCTCGAACGGGATCGCCGTCGGGTCCTCGATCTCGTCCGCGAAGCCGCCGAGCCCCGAGCCCAGCACGATGCCGGCGCGGGGGACGAGGTCAGTCCGCTCCCGGACCGCCCGTTCCAGCGCGTCGAGGCGGGCCGGCTGGTCCTGCGGCTGGATGGGTCGGGCGCGATCGCTGTCGGTCATCGCCAGCGAGGATACGTGTCCCCCGGTCACGGACGGGGCCGCGACCGCCGTTAAACTTCGACGCCCGGCAGGAGTACTGACACCGGGATGCCAGTCACGTCCTTCCGGGCGCCCAACCGGGTCGACCCTCGCGAGCCGAACCTGCGCTGGTGAACGAAGCGCCCGAACTGACCGGAGAGCGCCGGGTCCTTGATGTGATCGCGGTCCGCGGCGACGGCGTGGCGTTGAGGTGATCGCAGCCTTGCCGGACGGAACGGGCTTGAGGCGATCGCCTCCGCTCCGGGCCTCCATCGGCCCCTTCGGGCAAGACCGACAGTACGGCGCGGCCCGCGTGCGTCCAACCCGGTTTTCCACGAACCTCGCGGTCGATCAGGCGGCGGCGTCCACGACTTTCCCACCGCTGTGGACGGGCTGTGGACGAGCGTGCGCGATGCGCACGAGGACGCCGTTGAGGGCGGGGGATCGGCCGGCTGCCAGGGCGGCGAGCACCTCGCGCGTGTCGAGCGGGGACTCGGCGCGCACCATCGCGACCGCCTCGCGGAGCGCGCGGCGGTTCCTCGCGGTGTCGGCGATGACGAGCACGACGCCGCTGATCCGTGGATCGTCGCGCTGCTTCTGGTTGCTCCGGCGGAGCATGGCGTCGACCGCGCCGACCCGGCTGATCCACTCGATGCCCGTCCACGTCCGATCCTCGTCGATCACCACGGCGTCCCATGCCCGCCCATCGCCCTGCCCGGGCAGGACGGCCTCGGCCCGCCACGCCAACGCCGGATGGAGCCGCCTGCGGAACGCCTCGAGCCCCGGGGTCTGGACGCGGTCGCGCAGCGGCTCGCCTTCCGGGTAGAGGTGGATGCGCAGCCGCATGCCGAGCACGGCGCTGACGGCGGCGAGATGGTCCGCGCGCGGGATCCCGACCTGGCGGCGCTCGATCCTCGACAGCTGGTCGACCGAGATGCCGGCCGCCCTCGCGACGTCGAGCTGGCTCAGGCCGCGCTCGAGGCGAGTCGCGCGGAGATCATCGATGGCCGAGCGAACGTCCGACGCGACGAGTCGGAGCGCCCGAGCCGCGGGCGTTTCGCGCGATGCCATGGGTCGATTGTCGTTCGACCCGCTTACCGCGGACTTACCGGCACGTCGTCCGCGCCACGTGCTCGTCCGGATGCACCGTTCGCGATCCCACGCGCCTTCCGCGGCGAACGGGGCCATCCGCACCGAAACGTCCTCGACGTCCGCGCCCACCGCGGTCTCGCACGAAGCGTTCGACGGGACACGCGCCCGCCGCGGATCCGGTCGCGGCGCGGCCGCGGATCCGCCGCGGCACGCCCACCGGGGATCCGGCTGCGGCACGCCACCGGGGATCCGGCTGCGGCCCGTCCGCGGGTGGCGCCGAGGTACGGCTGGGTGGTCAGCCGCCGAGGGCGAACATCTCCACCTTCGGGAGCCGGTCGGTGGCCTCGCTCCGCAGCTCCGAGTAGCGGTCGGCGCGGACCGCCCACACCGCGCGGATGCGGTCCTCGAGCTCCGTGTCCGACTCGCCGTCCCGAAGCGGCGTCTTGAGGTCCGTTCCGCGAGCTGCGAACAGGCACGTGTAGAGGTGGCCGTCGGCAGACAGCCGCGCCCGGGTGCAGTCGCCGCAGAACGGCCGGGTGACGGACGCGATGACGCCCAGCTCCCCCGACCCGTCGCGGTACCGGTATCGGCCCGCCACCTCGCCGCGGTAGTTGGCGGACACGGCCTCGAGCGGCAGCTCCGCGTCGATCATCGACAGGATCTCCTCCGCCGACACGACGTCGTCCAGCCGCCAGCCGTTCGCCGTTCCGACATCCATGTACTCGATGAACCGGAGGATCAGCCCCTCGTCGCGCGCCCACCGGGCGAGCGGCATCACCGACGCCTCGTTCAGGCCGCGGCGGACGACGGTGTTGATCTTGATCGGGGAAAGACCCGCCTCCCGCGCCGCGGCGATCCCGTCGAGGACCCGCGAGATCGGGAAGTCGACGCCGTTCATCGACCGCGCCACCGCGTCGTCGAGCGAGTCCACCGACACCGTGATCCGGCCCAGGCCCGCGCGCGCGAGGGGTCTGGCGAGCGGTCGGAGCGCCGACCCGTTCGTCGTGAGCGTCAGGTCGACCGGCGACCCGTCAGGCGACGAGATCGACGACAGCGAAGCGATCAGGAGGGGCAGGTCGCGCCGGACCAGCGGCTCGCCGCCGGTGATCCGCAGCTTGCCCACGCCCAGCCCCACGAAGATCCGCGCCAACCGCTCGATCTCCTCGAACGTCAGGACCTGGTCGTGCGGCAGGAACGCGAAGTCGCGACCGAACACCTCGGCCGGCATGCAGTACGGGCATCGGAAGTTGCAGCGGTCGGTGACGGAGATCCGCAGATCCCGCAGCGCCCGCCCGAACCGGTCCGCGACCCCGGGACGGCCGTCGAACGACGGGGCGCCACGCGAATCGCCGGGGATCGGCGCGGCGGCGGACAGCGGCAGCGGGATTCGCTCCATCGACCCATGGTAGCCCCGGTCCGCGAAGTGCCCCCGAGCGGGGCTCGGCGCTCGCGAAGCGAACCCAGGCTGCGGAGCGCGCTGAAGGAACGCCCTGGACCTGGTCGGAACCACCGGCCCGGGACGCGCCCGAGGACTCGCCTCGGGACCCGCCCGAGGAGGCCCCCCGCGAGCCGGCCCGGACGCCGACCCGGACCCGTCCCGGGACCCGCCCGAGGACGGCCCGGGACCCGCCGGTACCAGTGGAACGGCCCCGCTGGTACCTCTAGCGACTGCACCCAGCCCCACCTCGCCGCCTATGGTGCACCGAGTCCACGGCCCTGCCTGCCGTCATCGAGGATGAGTGCCCCAACCATGGCTTCCACGGATACGCGCTCCGGCTTCCGGCTCCCATGGAGCTCGGATCGGTCGCACGACCAGCAGCCGGCCGAACCCACCGCCGATGAGACCGCCGCGATCGGCGACGGCAGCGAGCTCGAGGTCGCCGGGGCCGACAGCGTCGTCTGGCCCGACACCGACCTCAACGCCCGCCTCGGCCTCACCTCCCAGCCCCGCCCCGCCGACCACGCGTCCGACGGTGCCGCCAACGACGTGACCCCCACCTCCGTGCCCGAGGACGCCCCGATGCTCGACCAGGAAGCCACCCCCGTCACCGCGCGGCCCGCCCCCAGGAAGCCGTCGAGGCTCATGGTCGAGCTCTCGGCCGCGATCCGGGCCACGGCCGAGACCGCCCGCGAGCAGGCGCTGGCGCAGGTCGACGCCGACGTCGCCCAGGTCGTCGACGCGATCCGCAGCGGCTCCAAGGACGGCGAAGACGCCCTGCGCACGAAGTCCGACCAGGACATCGCCGCGATCAAGGAGTGGTCGCGCGAGGAGATCGCGCGAATCAAGGCCGAGACCGAGACGAGGATCGGCGACCGCCGAACCCAGCTCACCGCCGAGCTGGACGCCCATGCCGCCGCCATCGAGACGCGCGTCGCCGAGGTCGTCGGCACGGCCGATGACTACCGCTCGGCGATCGCCGGCTACGCCGCCCGGCTCGAGGACGAGGACGACCCGTCGCTGCTCGCGACGATGGCCGAGTCGATGCCGGAGCCGCCGTCCCTCGAGTCGCTCGCGGACCTCGGCAGCCTCGAGTGGTCCGTGCCCGATGCGGCGCCGGAGCCCGAGCCCGCCGCGGCCGTCGCCACGGTGCTCGCGGCGCCGGAGCCCGAGCTGGTCGACGCGGACGCAGGTGCATCCGCGACGGCCGATGCACAGACCGCCGAGCCGGAGGCCGGAGACAGGTCCGAAGCCGCACCGGGCGATGCCGAGCCGACGGTCGGGGTGGCCGAGACGGTCGAGCCGGCCGACGCCGGCGCGACCGAGCCCGCGGGCGAGTGGCCGGCTGCCGCCGACGCCGTCGACGCCGCCGGCGGCGATCCCGCCGCGAACGGCTGGGGCGAGCCGAACGCCAACGAATGGGGTGACGGGCACACCACGTGGCGCACCGAGCCGTCCACCGACGACGACGACACCCCTCGCTGGGCTGCGGGCGAGACGCCCGAGGGCTTCCCGGAGGTCGACGAGGCCGGCGATCCGGTCGACCGCGGGGCGATCATGGCCGCCCTCGAGGCCGCCGCGGAGGCGGTCGTCGCCGCCGAGTCCGCCGCCGAGTCCGCGGGCCAGGCCGAGGCCGCCGCCGACGTCGCCGAGACTGCCGCCGAGCTCCTCAAGGGCCGCGTCGGCGACGACGAGCTCGATCCCGAGGCCCACGCGGCGATGGCCGCCCGCGTCGATGCCGGTGGCGTCGAGGAGTCGTACACGGACCGCCTGGCCAAGCTCCTTCCCGCGCACGGCGACGGCGCCGGCGGGACCGAGCCCCGGACGACGGCCGTGGTCGTGTCCGGCCTCGTGTCGGTCGCGAGCATCGCGAGCTTCAAGCGCCACCTCGGCCGGGTCCCCGGCGTGCAGAACGTCACCGTCGCCTCGGGCCCGGAAGGCGAGTTCGTGTTCAACGTGACCCACCTGCCGGACGTGTCGTTCCGGGACGCCGTCCCGACGATGCCGGGCTTCGCCGCCCGCGTGACGGCGAGCGCCGAGGGCACCGTGCAGGTCACCGCGCGTGATCCCGAGGCCGAGGGGTGACCCTCGTCCCCGCGCCGGCGGCCGCCCCGTCGGCGGTCGCCCTCCTCCTTCCCCGCACCGAGGCCGAGCAGGTCGCGGCAGAGCTCGAGGCCGGCGGGTTCGACGCGTTCGTCGTCGAGGACGCGCGCGAGCTCCGCGAGCTGCTCGAGTCGCGGCCGGACGTCGTGGTCGGCGTCCTGGACGCGGATGGCGACCCGGTCGGCGCGTCCCAGGCCTGGGAGCTGATGCACCGCGGCGTGCGCTCGATCCCGGCGCTGATGATCATCGACCCCCTGACGATCGACCGGCTCGAGCTCAACGGAGCCGGCCACGAGGACGACGAGTACCTGACCCGCCCCTACTCCGCGGAGTCGGTCCGGTGGCGGGTCGAGGCGATGTGGATCCGGTCCGTCGCCGTGGACGACGGCTCGGGGCCCGTCCTGCAGGGCGCGATCGACAGCCGTGACTGGGGCCGGCGCGGCCAGCTCGTCGCCGTGTTCAACCCGAAGGGCGGGGTCGGCAAGACGACGATCGCGCTCAACCTGGCGGCCGTCCTCGCGGCACGCGGCCAGCGCGTCCTGATGATCGACGCCGACACCGTCACGGGCCACGTCGACATCTCGCTCGGGATGGAGGGCGTGCCCACGGTCGTCGACGCGTGGCGCGACGAGCTGGAGGGCGGCCCGGCGATCCCGTTTCTCGAGCTCGCCTCGGCGCACCCGTGCGGGCTGCGCGTGCTGCCGCTGACCGCCAGCCCGATCCACACGGACGTGCTCCAGCCCGAGCGTGTCGCGCAGGCCCTGGTCCAGGCGCGGCGCGGCGTCGACTTCGTCATCGCGGACCTCCACCCGTCGTACAGCCCGCTCAACCGCGCGGTGTTCGACAAGGCCGACCGGATCGTGGTGCCCCTGACGCCGGACCTCCCGGCGATCCGGGCGACGGTCAAGCTGCGCGACGTGGCCGACGAGCTCGGGATGCGCGACCGCTTGTCGCTGGTCGTCAACCGGGCCAACACCGGCGTCGCGGTCGACGACGTCGAGAAGGCGGTCGGGATCCCGGCCTGGGGCCAGGTGCGGTCCGCGGGCCTGACGCTCGTGCGAGCGGTGAACGAGGGCCGGACCCTCGTGGATCTCGCGCCCAAGGACCCGATCACGCAGGACTTCTTCACGCTCGCCGACCGGCTCATGGGCAAGGAGCTCGAGCGCGTCCCCGAGCGCGCACCCGGCGGGTTCCGGCTGTTCGGCCGGCTGCTGCTTGCGGCGCCGCGCGCCCGGGCCTGACGCCCGGGACCAGCTTCCGCGGTCAGGGCGCGGTCAGGAGCGGTCCTGCCAGCTCGTTCCGCCGAGCGGCTGTCCCGGCAGCTTCTGGGGCGCCTCGCCGGTGCGCTTGTCGACCTGCTGCACGCCCCGCAGGTAGAAGCGGTTGACGAGGATCACGTCGATCTCCGGGTCGGTGACGACCTGCTCGCCCAACCGCGCCGTCGCCTCGACGACCGGCACGAACATCTCGGTCGAGCGCTCCATCAGCCGGTCGGGCTCAGAGCCCGGGTGGAGGTACACCGTGCCGATGACCCGGAACGGCGGCACCTCGAGCGCCACGTCGTACGGGACCTTGTGCACCTTGAGGGCTGCGCGCTCGGCGTCCGTGAGCGGCGGCAGGCTCTCGTCGCCCGCCGTGACGAGGATGAGGTCGTAGGGGTCGACGCTCTTGAGCCCCGGGGCCGGCTCGAGCGAGTCGCTGTCGGGCGGGCCCCAGTCGACGTCGGCGATCGAGATCGCCTCACGCTTGTTCAGCGCGTCGGACAGCCGTCCCGCGATCTCCATCCGGCCTGACAGCCGCCAGTCCTCGGTCAGGGCGGTGAAGGCCACGCCACGGGCGGGACCCGACCGCCCGTGCCCCGGGCTGTCGGCCGCCGCCTGGTCCGCGGTCGCAGCGTCGCCGCCCTTCCTGCGCAGGAAGCCGAACGGCACCCGATCAGTCCTCCGCCTTGCCGCTGTTCTCGCGGATCGTGTCGACGACCGTCGCGTCGGCGAGCGTCGTCACGTCGCCCAGCTGGCGCCCCTCGGCGATGTCCCGCAGCAGCCGGCGCATGATCTTGCCCGAGCGCGTCTTGGGCAGGTCCGGGACGAACATGAGGAACTTGGGCCGAGCGATCGGCCCGATGACGTAGGCGACGTGCTCGCGGAGCTGGACGCCGAGATGGTCCGAGGCCTCCTGGCCGGCCTTGAGGATCACGAAGGCGAAGATCGCCTGGCCGCTGATCGGGTCGGTCTTGCCGACGACCGCCGCCTCGGCCACGGACTGGTGGTCGACGAGCGCCGACTCGACCTCGGTCGTCGAGATCCGGTGCCCGGCCACGTTCATGACGTCGTCGACGCGGCCGAGCAGCCAGAGATAGCCGTCCTCGTCGCGCTTCGCACCGTCCCCCGCGAAGTACATGCCCTCGAACCGGCTCCAGTACGTCTCGCGGTACCGCTCGGGATCGCCGTAGATCCCGCGCAGCATGCCGGGCCACGGCCGCTTCAGGACGAGATAGCCGCCGCTGCCCTTCGGGACCGAGTTGCCGTCGCCGTCGACCACGTCGGCGTCGATGCCCGGCAGCGGGAAGGTCGCGGAACCGGGCTTGGTCGTCGTGACGCCGGGGAGCGGCGAGATCATGATCTGGCCGGTCTCGGTCTGCCACCAGGTGTCGACCACCGGCGTCGTGCCGCCGCCGATGACGTCGCGGTACCAGCGCCACGCCTCGGGGTTGATCGGCTCGCCGACGGATCCGAGAACGCGCAGCGAGGAGAGGTCGTGGGCCTTCGGGATCTCCTCGCCCTGCTTCATGAAGGCGCGGATCGCGGTCGGCGCGCAGTACAGGATGGTCACCTTGTGCTGCTCGACGATCTCCCACCAGCGGTCCCAGGTGGGTGCGTCCGGGGCGCCCTCGTAGAGCAGCCCCGTCGCGCCGTTCGCGAGCGGCCCGTAGACGATGTAGCTGTGCCCCGTGACCCAGCCGATGTCGGCGGCGCACCAGTAGATGTCGTCGGGCTTGAGGTCGAACACGGCCCAGTGGGTGAACGCCGTGCCGAGCAGGTAGCCCGCGGAGGTGTGCAGGATCCCCTTCGGCTTGGCGGTCGTGCCCGACGTGTACAGCAGGTACAGCATGTGCTCGCTGTCGACGGGGACGGGCGGGCAGTCGTCGGACTGGCCGTCGACGATGTCGTGCCACCAGCGGTCGCGGCCGTGAACCATGTTCACGTCGTCGCCCAGGCGGTTGACGACGATCGAGTGCTCGATCGAGGGCGCCGACGCCATCGCCTCGTCCGCGTGGTGCTTGAGCCCGACCTTCTTGCCGCGGCGCCAGCCGCCGTCCGCGGTGATCAGGACCTTCGCGCCGCAGTCGTTGATCCGGCCGCTGAGCGCCTCCGCGGAGAAGCCGCCGAAGACCACCGTGTGCGGCGCGCCGATCCGGGCGCACGCCAGCATCGCGATCGGCAGCTCCGGGATCATCGGCATGTAGATCGCAACCCGGTCGCCGGTCCTCACGCCGAGCTCGAGCAGCGCGTTGGCCGCCTTCGCGGTCTCGCGCTGGAGGTCCGCGTAGGTCAGGGTCCGGGTTTCGCCCGGCTCGCCGATCCAGTGGTACGCGACGCGGTCGCCGTTGCCGGCCTCGACGTGGCGGTCGACGCAGTTGTACGTGACGTTGAGCTGCCCGCCGGTGAACCACTTCGCGAACGGCAGGTCCCACTCGAGCGTCTGCGTCGGCTCCGTGAACCACGACAACCGTTCGCGCGCCTGGCGGGCCCAGAACGCCTCGTAGTCGGCCTCGGCCTCCTCGTACAGCTCCGCGGTGGCGTTGGCCCGGGCGGCGAACGCCGGGTCGGGCGGGAACGTGCGACGCTCGGCGAGGAGGTTCTCGATCTCGGGCCCGGTCCCGCGCTCGACGCTCACGAATCCCTCCGGCAGCACACCTGATGGTCGGGCCATTCTACGCGTGCAGCTCGGGTCGCTCGGCCCCGCCTCACTCCGAGCCGGCGCTCAGCTCCTCCTCGCTCGGCCCGCCGGGCGCGAACGGGTCGACGTCCGGGTCGCGTGCCAGGACCACCCGGGCCGGCCGCGGCAGCTGGATGCCGTTGACCGCGAACGACGCGAGCAGGCGCCGGCGGAGCTCGCCGTTCGCCGCCGGCAGCGACGGCGCCGTGACCTTGCCCACGACCTTGAGCGTGACGCCGAACTCGCCGATGTTCTCGACCCGCAGCACGCGCGGCGTCTCGAGCAGCTCCTCGGCCCAGCGCGGGTCGGCCGCCATCGCGTCGCCGGCCTCGTTCACGACCCGCGTCGCCCGATCCACGTCCGTGCCGAACGCCACCGTGACGTCGAGGTTGATGCGCGCCCACACCCGCGTCCGGTTCGACGCGACGTGGATCTCGCTGTTCGGGACGGTGTGCAGGATGCCGTCGATGTCGCGGACGGCCGTCCGGCGCAGGCTGAAGTCCTCGACCGTGCCGGTCACCCCGGCGATCGAGACCACGTCGCCCTTCGAGAACTGGTTCTCGAGCAGGATCAGCGCGCCGTTGAAGTAGTCGCGCACCAGGCTCTGCGCCCCGAAGCCGACCGCGATCCCCGCGATCCCGAGGCCCGCGAGCGCCGGGCCGACGTCCACCCCGAGCTGGCCGAGGACCATGAACGCCGCGATCACGAGGATGAACCCCCGGATGATCCAGATCAGCAGCGCGTCGAGCGTGGCGATCCGCTTGCCCGTCTCGAGCGACGCGAGGTCGTCGGGACCGGCCTGCCGGAGCTCGACGTCGAGCACGGTCTGGAACACGCGGTGGACGACGGCACGCGTGTAGCGGATGAGGACGAGGGCGACGACGATCGTCAGCGCGACCGGGACGACCGTGTCGCCCAGGAACGCGAGGACCTGGGCGCGCAGGTCGTCGGGCATCGCGCGGTCAGCCTAGCAGCGCGTCAGGCCGCGGTGCCCCCCAGGCGGATGCCCACGGCCGCGGCGGACGCACGGACCTGCTGGACGAGCTCCGGCACGCGTGCCGGCGTGACGCGGAACGACGGGCCCCAGACGTCGACGGCTGCCGCGACGTGGCCTCTCGCGTCGTACACCGGCGCCGCCACGGCGTTGAGCCCGTCGTCGTACTCGCCGAAGGCGGTCGCATAGCCGCGCCGCCGGACCCGCGCCAGCTCCTCGAGCAGCGGCTCGAGGTCCGTGATCGTCCGGTCCGTCAGCTTGTCGAGGCCCCGCCGGACCTGGCGCATGATCTCGCGCTCCGGGAGCGCGGCCATCAGCACCTTGCCCGCGGCGACGGTGTGCGGCGGCACGGCGCGGCCGGTCCAGTCGCCCATCGCGACGAGGTTCGGCCCGTCGGCCTGCGCGACCGTCAGCAGCTGGTCGCCGTCGAGCACCGCGAGCCCCGTCGTCTCTCGCGTCGCGCGCGCGAGGCGGTCGAGCTCGGGCATCGCGATCGAACGCAGGTCGAGCGTCCGTTCCGCGGTCTCGGCGAGGCGGAGCACCACGATCCCCAGCCGGTACTTGCCGCTCTCGTCGTCCTGCTCGACGAGGCCGCGCTTCTCGAGCGTCGCCAGCAGTCGCGACGCCGTCGACTTGTGCAGCCCGAGCCGCCGCGCGAGCTCGGTGACGCCCGCCTCGCCGTCGCACTCCCCGAGCGCGAGCAGCAGGGCCGCCGCCCGGTCGACCGAGCGAACCGCGTTCCCGTCCAGGGTCATCGGTCGGACATCCCTCCTGCTCGCTCGCGTCGGATCAGCCGGCCGCCGCGTTCGACATGGCCGCCTCGGGCCGGCCGGCGTGGGAGGCGTCCGTCGCGCGCCGGTCGAGCGCGGCGGCGAGCGAGCCCTCGAAGGCCGTCAGCACCCGGTCGACGATGTCACCCTGCGCGTGAGCCTCGCAGATGAACCACGGCTCGCGGCTGTCGGGCTCCGGCATCGCACCGCGTGCGTGCATGCCGAAGGCGACCTCGTCGTACAGGTCGTGGTCCGTGTCGGCCCAGTCACGGTACTCGCTCGCGACCTGGTCGGTGAACATGATGCCGAACATCGAGGGGTGGCCGGTGACGTGATACGCGAGGCCCTTCGCCTCGATGAGCTTCGAGACGCCGTCGCGGATCCGGTCACCGGTCGCGTGGATCGTCTCGAGGGCGTTCGTGTCGCGGATGAGCCTGAGCGTTGCCACCGCGGCCGCCGCGGCGACCCGGTTGCCGGCGTAGGTGCCGCCGTGGCTCATCTTGTCGGGCAGGACGCTCATGACCTCCTCGCGTCCCCCGAAGGCCGCGGCCGGATACCCGTTGCCCATGGCCTTGGCGTACGTCGCGATGTCGGGCGTGATCCCGAAGTACTCGGCCGCGCCGCCCCTGGCGAACCGGAAGCCCGTCTTGACCTCGTCGAAGATCAGGAGGATCCCGAACTCCTCGGTCAGCGCGCGCATCGCCTGGTGGAAGCCCGGCTTGGGCAGGATGCCGGCCGCGTTGCCGAGGACGGGCTCGACGATGACCGCGGCGATGTCGCGACCCTCGCGCTCGAACAGCCGGCGCAGGAACTCGATGTTGTTGTAGCGGGCCGGGACGATCGTCTTCGCGACCTGCTCCGGGATGCCGCGGCCCCAGGCCAGGCCGACCGGGTTCTCCTCGTCGCCGAGCTCCGCCATGTTGTTGGGAGCGACGCTGATCAGCGCGTAGTCGTGGACACCGTGGTACTGGCCCTCGAACTTCACGATCTTGGTGCGGCCGGTGTAGGCGCGCGCGACGCGCATGGCGTGCATCGTCGCCTCGGTGCCCGAGACGGTCATGCGCGCCTTGGCCACCCACGGGTTGAGCTCCTTGACGAGCTCGATCGCGTCGATCTCGTCCTCGCTCGTCAGCGAGAAGCTGACGCCCTTGCGCATCCGCTCGTTGACATAGTCGTCCACGCGGTCGTCGCCGTGGCCGAGGATGACGGGCCCGTAGCCCAGCCGGAGGTCGACGTACCCGTTGCCGTCCAGGTCCCAGACGTGGCCGCCCTTGCCGCGGTCGACGTAGACCGTGTCGTCGCCCCAGACGCGGAAGTTGGAGTTCGTGCCACCGGGCATCGCCTGCTTCGCCCGTCGGTAGAGGGCGCTCTGGCGCTCGCGGCGCAACGTCGGGGTGGGGCGGGCGGCGGGGTCGGCCGGCATGATGCCTCCAGGGTTCGACCCCGCCGCGCCCAACGAGGGCGCCGCGCCGCCCGTCAGGATCTCGGCGGCGTGCGAGGCGTCCGTTCGCCCGGCGGGCGGCCTCCGAGACCGGACCCGGGCGTTGCGGACCGTGCAACAACTCGCCCGATCGTGCCACACGGCGCGAAGGACCGTCAACACGGATATCGTCCGGATGACGCGCCCAACGTGCGAATCTCGTAGATCAACGGTGGTTCGCCGCATCGATCCGCGTAGATTGATCACATGACCGCATCGGAGCCCAGCGCGCCCGCCGGCGGCTCGTACTGGTTCGCGACCGGCGACCCCGGCCCGCGGCGTCCGCCCCTCGCCGGAACCGTGCGCGCCGACGTCGCGATCATCGGCGGCGGCTTCACGGGGCTGTGGACGGCGATCGCGCTGCTCGACGCGGACCCGTCGCTGCGGGTCGTCGTGCTGGAGGCCGACCGCGTGGGCTCCGGTGCGAGTGGACGCAACGGCGGGTTCTGCGCCGCGTCGCTGACGCACGGCCTGGCGAACGGCCTCCTGCACTTCGCGGACGAGATCGACGAGCTCGAGCGCGAGGGTGTCCGGAACCTCGCGGAGCTGGTCGCGTTCGTCGGCGCCGAGGGCATCGACTGCGAGCTCGAGCCGACCGGGACCCTCGAGGTGGCGACCGAGCCGTGGCAGGTCGACGCCCTGCGCGACTCCGTGGAGCTGGGCGCCCGGCACGGGCATGCGCTGACGTTCCTGTCGCCGGATGAGATCCAGGCGGAGGTCCGCTCGCCGACCTTCCTCGCCGGTGTCCGAGCGGGCGCGGACCAGTGCGTGTTGCTCAACCCGGCGAAGCTCGCGTGGGGGCTCGCGGCCGCCGTCGAGCGCCGTGGCGGAACCGTCCACGAGGCGTCGCGGGTCACCGGGCTCGCCCGGCGCGCCGGCGGCGTGACGGTCCGGCTGGCGGGCGGCGCGGCCGTCGAGGCGACGCACGTCGTGGTGGCGACGTCCGCGTACAGCGCGTGGCTGCGCCGCCTCACCCAGCTGTTCGTGCCCGTATACGACTATGTGCTCGTGACGGCGCGCCTGACGCCCGGTCAGCGCGCGTCGATCGGCTGGAAGGGCCGCGAGGGCCTCGGGGATGCCGGCTACCAGTTCCACTACTTCCGGCTGACCGCCGACGACCGGATCCTGTGGGGCGGCTACGACGCGATCTACCACCCCGGAAACCGGGTCCGACCGCAGCACGACCGCCGCCCGGCCACCTTCGACAAGCTTGCCGCCCACTTCCGCGCGACGTTCCCCCAGCTGCGCGACGTGCCGTTCACGCACCGCTGGGGCGGCGCGATCGATACGACCACGCGCTTCCACGTCACGTTCGGGGACGTGCTCGGCGGCCGCGTGCACTACGCCCTCGGCTACACGGGCCTCGGCGTGGGGGCCTCACGCTGGGCGGCCGGGATCCTGCGCGACAAGCTGCTCGACCCGCGTTCGCCACGCCTCCGGATGCGCTTCGTCCAGTCGCGGCCGTTCCCGATCCCGCCGGAGCCGGTCCGGACGCCGGCCGTTGAGCTCATGCGGCGCGCGGTGATCGCCGCGGACGAGCACGAGGGCGAGCCCGGCTGGTTCCTGCGGGCGATGGACGCGCTCGGGATCGGCTTCGACAGCTGAGCCGCTGACCGGTCCGCCGGACGCGCCCCGGTCAGTCCGCGGGCTGGACCCAGCGCGGCAGCTCGCGCGCGAGCGTGACGAGCGGCAGCGACCCGTGGCCGATGAGCTCGTCGTGGAAGCGCTTGAGGTCGAAGCGCGCCCCGTCGCGCGCCTCGAGCTCGCGGCGCAGGCGCCGGATCTCGCGCATCCCGGTCATGTACGACAGCGCCTGTCCCGGCCACGCGATGTAGCGGTCGGTCTCGATGACCGCGTCCGTGTTCGAGAGCCCGGTCTTGAGCAGCCAGTCGATCGACTGCTGGCGCGACCAGCCGAGGCCGTGCATCCCGGAGTCGACGATCAGGCGCGAGGCCCGCCACGCCTGCGCGTCGAGCATCCCGAGCCGCTCCGGCTCGTTCCGGTAGAGCCCGAGCTCGTCGGCCAGCCGCTCGCTGTACAGGCCCCAGCCCTCGACGAACGCCGGCCCGGTCATCCGCGCACCGAGGCGCCGGAAGGTGTTGAGCGTCGGGTGCTCGACCTCGAGCGCGATCTGGAAGTGGTGGCCGGGCACGGCCTCGTGGTACGTCGTCGCCGCCAGCTTGGAGAACGTGCGGCTCGGCAGGTCGTACGTGTTGACGTAGTAGGTGCCCCCGCGCGAGCCGTCGGGCGTCGGCGGGAAGTAGTACGCGAACGGCGCGTCCTTCTCCTTGAACTCCTCGACGGGCTTCACCTCGCACGGCGCCTGCGGCAGGCGGCCGAAGACGCGCGGCGCGGCCTCGAACCCGCGAACGATGTCCTCGTTCGCCCGCGCGACGAGCTCCTCCTTGGTGGACGCCTGGTTCGCGGGGTCGCTGGCGAGCGACGCGCGGTACCCGTCGACGTCGTCGCCGAACCCGGCCGCGCGCGCGATCGCCCGGCGCTCGTCGTCGATCGACGCGAGCTCGGCGAGGCCGACCTCGTGGACGTCCTTCGGGTCCAGGTCGAGGGTGGTCCAGCGGCGGATCGCGAAGCGGTACAGCGCGTCGCCGTCGGGCGCCGACACGAGGCCGGGCTGGTCGCGAGTCCGCTCGAGGTATCCGTCGCTGAGCGCCTCGAGGTACCGGCGGTCCGCCGGGTAGATCACGTCGCGGACGACGTCGCGCACGCGCTCGCGGTCCGCCTCGCTGGCGACGCGCGACAGCGACGGGATGACGGCCTCGTCGATGGGCGTCGCGAGCAGGCTCTCGAGCTGGCGGATGGTGCGCTCGGCGACGATCCGCGCCGCCGTCCTGCCCGACCGCTTGCCGTCCTCGAGGATCTCGATGTTCGCGTCGATGTACGGCCCGTACGCGCGCAGCCGGTCGAGCCACTTCTCGAGCCGCTCGGGCGTGTCGGCCGGCTGGAACTGGCTGACCTGCGCGAGCAGCGTCTGCGGACCGTTGATCTGGTCGACGGACCCGATCTCGTAGTAGTGGTTCTGCTGCTCCTCGGTGATGAGGCTGCCGATGACGCCCAGCATGTCGCGCGTGATCCGGTCCTCGACCGACAGCCCGTCCTCGGGGACGGCGGCCGACTCGGCCGCGGCCCGCTGCGCGAGCGCCATCATCCGCTCGCGGCCCTCGGCGCTCGGGTCCTCCAGCCGGTCGGCGTAGCGCTCGTCGCCGTACAGGGTGGCCGTCGTCGGCTGGAGCGCCAGGAGGTCCTCCCAGAACCGCTCGGCGATCTCGTCGATCCGGGACGTGGTGGGCGTGGCGGCGTCGGTCACGGCAGGCACTCCGCTGGGGACGGGCTGGACCGCGCTCGCGTGGGTTGCGGCCGGCGCGGTGTCGGGACGTTGGGCCCGAGGGTACCCCCGCCGCGGACGGTCGTCAGCGGCGTCAGCCGCCGAACAGCGACAGCTGGTCGCCGGTCCGCTCGACGGCCGGATCCAGGCCCAGCAGCGGCTCGAGGTCGTCGAGCGTCACCTCGTCGCGCGACGCCCACTCGCGGAGATGATTGGCCTTCACCAGGTGCCAGCCCCCGTCCTCGAGGCCCTCGCGGAGGAGCGGCGACCGATCGAGCTTGTGGCGCACGAGCTCGGCCCGCTCCGGGAGCACGACCAGGAACCGCACCAGGCGCTCGTCCGGCGGGAGCCGTCCGTGGCGCCGCAGGACGGTGTCGGACATCATCGCGGTCCATTCGACCTCCCACGCGAGCACCATCCGGCCACGGACGTACCACACGACGTCGACCTCCTCGAGGTCGCGCGCCGCGAGCCGCCCGAGGCTCGGCGGCCCGGCCAGCTCCCGCTCGCCGAGGCGTTCGGCGAGCGTGCGGCCGTCGACCCGCCGGGGCTGCTGGCGCTCGCCGACCCAGCACTGGAACCCGAGCCGGTGCCCGAGGTCCACGAGCAGTGCGAGCAACCGGCTGTGGTCCTCGCTCCGGCGGACGAGGTCGTCGCCGGTGGAGAGCCGGTCCGGCGTGCTCGCGAGGCTGCGGTACGAGTCGAGGCAGGCGCGGACGAGGGCCTCATCTGGCAGATCGGGGCCGGCGAACAGTCCCGCGATCCGGTCGAGGAACGACGCTTCCGACAGCGGTCCGGCGGTCGAGAGGAGGCTGTAGACCGCCCACTCGACCCGGTCCGCCAGCGGCACCGCCGCGAGGTCCCGGTCCTCCTGCTCGCCGAGCCACCAGCGGTCCTCGCCGACCCGCACCAGGCGCCGGCCGTCGGCACCCGCGAGGGCGCCGTGGACGACGGCGAGCAGCCGCTCGACGAGGTCGGCCGACGGCGGGACGGCGACGAGCGAGTCCGACAGCGACGGGCGCCCGGGAGCAGCGGCGTCGTCACCGGTCGGCTCGCCGGCATCGGGATCGGACGCGGGCGGCCGCACGAGCCGGCGCAGGTGGCCGGTGCGGTCGAGGCCGACGAGGATCTCGCCCAGCATCCCGTCGAACGTGACTGGCTCGCCGCGGAGCTTGAGCACCTCGACGGCGGCGTCCACGACGGCGCGCTCGGCGTCCCCCGCGGAGAACGGCGCGCCGGGCTGCCGGTCGGGCGGCGCGAACAGGCGCTCCGACGGGACGACGTCCGGGTCGCCGGCGTCGCCGGCGATCGGTGGGAGCGCGACGTTCGCGCGCGTCCGCGGGCCGCCGGACACGGCGCCGGAGCCGGGGGGCACGAGCTCGACGACCCCGCCCGTGTCGCGGCCCGCCTCGGGCAGGCGCGCCCCAGCCATCCGGTACCCGGCCGTGACGCCCCCGAGCGCACACGCGACGAGCGACTCCGGCCCTTCGCCCTCCAGGAGGAACACGACCCGGCCGTCGCGCGCGAGCGCCGGCTCGACGGCGCGCAGGCTCCGCCCGATCGCAGCGGCCTGCCAGCCCCACGCCGGCCGGACGGGCGGCCCGAACAGCGGCTCGAGCGGCAGGGTCGAGGCGGCGTCGCGACCGAGGGCCCACGCGGTGCCGTGGTACGCCCAGGCCAGCCGCTCCGCCACGGGCCGCAGGGGCGGGGTGCCGACGGCGAGGCGGATCCGCGGTCGCGCGCCGCTCCCCTGCCAGTGGTGCACCTCGAGGGCGAGCGCGGCCGAGGCCGCCGGCGTCCCCTGCTTCACGACGGCCGTGGCCGACCCCTCGGCGAGGCTCCGGAGGTCGTCGCCGAGGCGGGCCGGGACGGGTCCCCACGCGCCGCTCTCCAGCCGCTGGACGAACCCGCGCACCACGCGAACCCCGTCCTCGAACGCCGCCCACGGGTTGCGCTCGCGCCACTGCGCGGTTCCCGGACCCTTCACGTGGCCGCCGGTGATCCGCAGCGGCGCCACGCGGCCGGACGACGTCGCGAGGCGGCTGGCCGGTCCCACGGCATGGAGCAGCGCGAGTCGGAGCGCCGCCTCGATCGAGGCGGCCCGCAGCTCGCCCTCGATCCGCTCGAGGATCGCCGCGAGCGCGTCGAGCTGACGCGGCGTGTGCAGGTCGAGCAGCTCGTCGGGCAGCGACTCGCCGCCGTCGAGCGTCGGGAAGCGGTCGCGGAGCGCGGCCCGCCGGTTGCCCGCGTCCGTGTCGAGCGCGCGCCGCAGGTCCGCGGCGTCGAGCGGCGCGTGGCGCGCCTCCCCGCCCCCGAGCTGGTCGCGGCACACCGGGCAGCGGTAGTGCTTCCGGATCGGTCGCGGGCCGTGCGGCTCGCCATCCTCCGGCGCCGCTTCGGTGCTCCACGTCAGCTCGTCGAGGATGACGGGACGGTCGCAGGTCGCGCAGCGGCTCGCGTAGCGGTCGGTGATCGACGCCTTGAGGCTGGACTCGCGGCGCGCGGACGCGGCGAGCGCCTGGATGGCCGCGTCGAGGTGCCGCAGGTCGGGCGGACGGAGGACGATCTCGGCGAGCAGGCGGTCGAGCGCCGTGCTCTCGAGCGTGACGGCCTTGCGCTGGTGGTCGATCGCCGAGCGGGCGACCCAGCCACCGCGGCCGAACAGGTCGAGGATGATGTCGCCGGGCGCCGAAGCCGCCTCCAGCCGCGCCATGACCAGCGACGGCGGGGGCGGCGGCGCGAACCGCTCGAACGCCGGCAGGCTGAACCCGGGTTCGGCGCGGAGAAGCAGCGCGCGGCCAGCCATCGGCGCGGATTGTCGCAGAGGCGAGGAACTCACCGAGGTCCGAGGCGACGCTCCGGCGAGCCATCGCCCGGAGGTCTACGGCTCCTCGAGCTCGTCGGTCTCCTCGACGAACGCCTCGTCCGTCGTCTCCTCCGGCGGCAGCACCCGCTCGAAGTTCTCGATCTCCTCGTCCTCGATGTCGTCCTCGAGCTCGTCCTCGAGCTCCTCGTCCTCGCGCAGGAGGGTGCCCTTGGTGTACGGGCGGAGGTCGGACGACTTGGCGGCGGTCGGGAAGCTCACCTTGCCGTAGTTGCGCGGGTCCTGGAAGACCTCGCGGATGATGAGCCGGACGTCCTTGTCGCCGAGGGACGTGACCCCGGCGAGGTACTTGTTGCCGTCCGCGATGAGCTTGATCAGGCGGGCGGCGACGCGCGGCTCGACGATCCCGATCCGGACGCCGTTGCTGATCGCGACGAGGCGGTTGCCCTCCGGGACCAGCTCGACGAGGTCGCCCGGGTTGACCTGCGCCAGCTCCGCCGGACGGGCGAGCTTCGTCAGGTGCGCGAAGCCCGTCTTGCCGGTCTCCTCGACGAAGATGCTCACCGGCGCCTTCGACCCGGGCTTGGCGGGCACCGTCTTCTCGCCGGCCTCGACGAGCAGGACCTTGAGCCGGTCGATGTTGCGCTCCGCGATCCGGTTCGTCGGGTCGAGCGCCAGCGCCTTCTGGTAGTGCTCGCGCGCGGACCCGAGCTCGCCGAGCTCCCACAGCGCCTTGGCCAGGCGGTTCTCGGCCTCGGAGTCGGCACCGAGCTCGAGCAGGCGGCGGTTGGTCTCGGCGGCGTCGCCCCAGTCCGCGGCGGCGGCCTGGGCGATGGCCTGCTCGGCCAGCTGCCGCTTGAGCCGCGTCTGGCCCGCAGGCGTCTGGGCGGCGGCGTCGATCTCGGGGAAGGTCACGGTGGAGGTCGTCCTTTCGGGGTCCTGTTGGCCGCGTCGCGCGGGGCGTGCCGACGGCATGGCATGCCGAATCCGGCGCGGGTCGCGGGCACGTGTTTCTAGCACTCGCCGTGCGGCGCGTCAAACGCGAGCCGCGTCGCGACGAACGGCCCGGCGTCGCGCGTTAACCCGGGGTCACGCGCGGAGGCGCAGGTTCCAGGCGACGACCACGATGGCGAGCACGCCGAGGAGGATGGTCTCCCACAGGAACCGCGGCTCACGGCGCCGGTCGGGCGCCGTCGCGTGGAGCCCGTCCCACAGGTAGAACACGAGCGTCAGGGCCGCCGGCCCGACGAGACGCGGGACGTCGACCGCCCGAAGGGCGCCGGCGGCGACCGCGATCACGATCGCGTACGTGGCCGCCGAGCGCGCCGCGTGCAACCGCGACCCGTACCGGGCAGCGGCGACGCGGTACCCGAGCGCCAGCGCCACGAGCGCGTCGCCGACGGCGAGCAGCAGCAGCGACCCCTCCGTCAGCCCCGCGTCGGCGCTCGAGACGCCCGGTTCCGGGAGGCCGCCGGGAACGATCGCCGCGATCCCCGTGAACCCGACGAACGCCGCGACGACGGCCGCCGCCAGGACGCGCGCGCGGTCGGCCTCCGAGGTGCCCGTGGGCTGGGCCAGCAGCCGGATCTCGAGGGCGAGCACCCGGTCGAACCCGAACGCGAACAGCGCGAGCGCGGCGACCACGCCGAGACCCGCCGGCACGAGCTGGATCGCTGCGCCCGCACCGCCCGTCAGCACCGCGGGGACGAGGAGCGACTCGAACGGCGCGCGACGGTCGCCGCGCAGCGCGGCGGTGCCTGCGACGACCATCGCAAGCGGCAGCAGGACGACGAGGACGAGCGCGTCGGCCCGGGTGACGAGCCTGGCCAGCGCCACGAGGGTGACCGCGACGACCACCAGCTCGCGCCGGGCGACGAGGGCCGCGGGGGCGTGGAGGGACATCGCCGGGATGGTACGCCGCGGCCGAGCCGGGACGTGCGGCGCGGAGCTCGCGCGATGCGCGCCCGGGCGTGCGCGGGCGCTAGACGCGCCCGGGCTTGCCCCCGACCCAGGCGAGGACGTCGTCGCGTGACCGCGTGTTGAGGACGTTCCGGGCCTCCACCCAGCCGCGCCGCGCCTGGTCGACGCCCCAGCGCACGTAGTCCAGCTCCTCGGTCCGGTGCGCGTCGGAGTCGATCGAGAGGATGCAGCCGAACGACACGGCGCGCCGCGCCCGCTCCGGCGCGAGATCGAGGCGGTGCGGCGAGCCGTTGATCTCGAGCGCCGTGCCGGTCGCCGCGGCCGCTTCGAACACCGCGTCCCAGTCGAGGTCGAGGTCGTCCCGGGTCTGGATCATCCGCCCCGAGGGGTGCGCGATCACGTCGACGTGCGGGCTCCGGATCGCCGTCAGCGTCCGCTTCGTCAGCTGGTCGCGGGGCTGCCGGCGGGCGACATGGACCGAGGCGACCACGAGGTCGAAGCGCGCGAGCAGGTCGGCGTCGTAGTCGAGGACGGCATCGGCCGACACCTCCAGCTCGCAGCCGTGGAGCAGCCGGAAGCCGCCGGGGTGCGCGCCGGGTGGCAGCTCGCCCGCGGCCTCCTCGGCGGCGAAGCGGGCGTTCAGCGCGGCGATGATCTCGCGCTGCTCCTCGACGCGGTCGGGGAACAGGCCGCGGGCGATGGGAAGCCCCTGCGAGTGATCCGTCAGCACCTGGTAGCTGTAGCCGCGACGCCGCGCGGCCTCCGCCATCACCTCGATCGAGTGGACCCCGTCGCTCCACTCGGAGTGGCTGTGCAGGTCGCCGCGCAGGTCCGCGAGCGTGATGAGGTCCGGCAGCGTGCCGTCGCGCGCGGCCTCCACCTCGCCGCGGTCCTCGCGGAGCTCGGGCGGGATCCACGCGAGGTCGAGGAAGCGATAGACGGACGCCTCGTCTTCGAACGTCCGCGGGTCGGCGGCGGCGCCCTCGAGCGCGTTGCCGTCGTCGTCGATGCGCACGAAGCCCTTCTCGGACAGGCTCCAGCCCCGGTCACGAGCGAGCCCGCGCAAACGGATGTTGTGGTCCGCCGAGCCCGTGAAGTGGACGAGATACGTCCCCGCTTCGCCCGGCGGCATGACCATGAGGTCCACCTGCGGCCCACGGAACACGCTGACCGCGGCCTTCGCGCGACCCTTGCCGATCACCCGGTCGACGACGCCGAGGGTCGTGAACCGGTCGATGACGACGTCGGGCCGGTCGGTCTCCACGAGCAGGTCGAGGTCGCCGATGGTCTCGCGCCGGCGGCGGAGGCTCCCCGCCTGGAAGACGCGCGCCACGCCGTCGACGGCGGCGACCTGCGCGGCGAGGTCGTCGGCGAGCGACTGCGCCCGGTGGAGGAGCAGCCGTCGCGGTCGGGTCGCGAGCTTCTCGATGCCCTCGAGGATCCGCTGCTCGGTGCTCGCGGAGATGCCCTTCAGCTCGCGCAGCTTCTGGGCCTCGGCGGCCGCCTTGAGCTCCTCGAGGTTGGTGACGCCGAGCCCTTCCCAGGCGAGCCGCACGGTCTGCGGCCCGACGCCGGGGAGGCGGAGGAGGTCGACGAGCGTCGGCGGGATCTCGGCGCGCAGGCGCTCGTGGTAGGCCATCCGGCCGGTCGTGGCCGCCTCAGCGATCTTGTCGGCGATCGCCGTCCCCCCGCCCGGGATCGGCGGCCGGTCGCCGGCCGCGTACGCCGCCGCGACGTCGAACGGGGCTCGGGCGATGGCGTCGGCGGCACGGTGGTAGGCGACGGTCTTGAACTTGTTCTCGCCCTTGACCTCGAGGATGTCGCCGATCTCGTGGAACATCCGGGCGAGGTCGCCGTTCGTGACCGCTCGCCGGGAGCTCACGTCACCGTTTTCGTCCGGCGGCGGCTCGATCAGCTCCTCGTCGACGTCGGCGCCGTCCGGCCGCGGCTCGGCGAGCTCGGCGTCGGGCAGCGGGCCGAGAAGCTGGTCGCGTCGGGGCATCGCCCCATGGTAGGAGCCATCGAGGGCCGAGGGCGTCCCGCCGCCGACGTGGTGGACGAGCCGAGACCGTTGGGGCCGCTTCGACGGGAAACGATCGGTCCCGCCGATCGTCGACGTAGGTGGTGGTCGTTCCGATCGGCCGGCGGCATCGTCCGGATGCTGAACGGGGCCGAAGGGGTCGCTCGGGGCCGTCAGGGCGTCGGACGATCGGCCGGGGCGATCGACATGCGTCGAGGGATGCCGCCGCTGGCGGGTCGATGCCGGGACGATGCCGCGGCGCGATCACCCCCGCCGTGGCGCCCGGACCTACGCGGCCACCACGCGGTCGCGTCCCGCGCGCTTCGCCCGGTAGAGCGCCTGGTCGGCGCGGTCGATGATCGCGTCGAGCGGCTCGTCGGACTCGTCGGCCACCGCCACACCCACCGAGACCGAGACGCCGGGCACCCCCATGCGCCGCAGGTCGAGCTGGGCCACCGAGCGGCGGACGCGCTCCCCCACCTCGATCGCGACACCGGGCGTCGGGTTCTTGAGCAGGACGGCGAACTCCTCGCCGCCGAACCGGGCCGGGACGTCGTCATCGCGCACCGCCCCGGCGATCGCCTGGGCGACGTCGCGCAGGACGTGGTCGCCCACGCCGTGCCCGAACGTGTCGTTGAGGCGCTTGAACCGGTCGATGTCGATCATCAGCACGCCCACGCGGTCTTCTGCCCGGCGGCGCCGCGCGAGCAGCCCCAAGTACTCGTCGAAGTAGCGGCGGTTCGGCAGCCCCGTGAGGGCGTCGGTGGTCGCGCGCGTCTCCGCCTCGCGCAGCGAGTACACGCGGCCCAGCGCCGCCGACGCCTCGACCGCGGCCGCCTCGAGGAACCGGTTCGCGCTCTCGGGCCACGCCGCATCGAGCCGCCGCGAGAGCACGATGGCGCCCTCGATCCGGCCGTTGACGCGGAGCGGCGCAGCGAGCAGGTTCCGCAGCCCGTAGCTGTCACGCAGCCGCTCCGCGATCCGGTTCGCGATGCGCTGGTCGGCGCCCTCGCGGATGGACGTCGCCTGCGGCGCGCGCCGCACGCGGGGCGGCAGCGTCGCCACGGCGCTGTCCGCCTCGGCGACCGCCGCGACGCCGTCGACGGACGCGACGCGGGTGCGGGCGATCCCCAGCGGGACGAGATCAGGGTCGCCGTCGGGATCGGGCTCGATCGGCACCGCGGTCAGGCGGCGACCGCGCACGGACGCGACCGCGAGATCGGCGCCAGCCTGGTCAGAGAGCGGGTCCTCGAGCTCGCGCAGCGGCAGCGTCGTCCGCGACGCGGGCGCGCCGGCGCGCGTCGGCGACAGGATCGCCTCGAGGTTGCGTGTCTCGGGCCGGCGGCGGACGACGGCGACGTGGTCGGCGCCGGTGCCCGTCCCCAGCTCCTCGACGATGGCGTCGACGATCGCGTCGGGCGACACGGACCGGGCGAGTCCGCGGAGGATCCGCGCGAACGACTCGGCCTCCGAGCGCGAGCCCTCGAGGCCGGACACCTCGTCCCGCTCGCGCCCGAACATGAACGCGACGACGCCCACGAGGGTCACGCCGAGGAGGTTGACCAGGGAAGGCTCGAGCACCAGCCGAAGGGCCTCGACGAACGCGAGGGCCAGGAGGGCGAGGAAGAGGGGTCGTCGTGCCAGGGCCCGCAGCTCGCCGCGCAGCCCTTCGTCGCTCCTGAGCTCGCCGGTGTCCTTCACGCCCTCCAAGGATGACCGGCCCGCCCGCGCGCGGCAACACGCCCCGAGGGTACTGTCGGGCGCCGCGTCCTGGTACTTCCGTACTGGCTCAGGCCTCCCCGGACCGCACCTCGGCCCCCACCAGCGACGGGGCGGAGGCGGTCCGCGGCGTCGAGCTCCCGGGACCATCGGCGGCCGGAAGGACGGCATCGTCGGTCGCCGGCCCGGCCGTCACCCGGTTGCCGCCGCCGCGCTTCGCCTCGTACAGGCGGCGATCCGCGACGGCGATGAGCTCCGTGGCGTAGCGGCCGTCGTCGGGATAGCACGCGATGCCCACCGACCCGCCGATCGGGAACGGCCGGCGGCCCTCGGCCGCGAAGGGGGCGGCGTTGAACGCGTCGAGGATCCGCCCCGCGACGGCGAGCGCCTCGGCCATGTCGGTCTCGGGGAGGATCACGGCGAACTCGTCGCCGCCGTAGCGGGCGGTCACGTCCGACAGGCGGAGCGCCTCCCGGATCCGCTCGGCGACGTGGACCAGCACGCGGTCGCCGTAGACGTGCCCGAACGAGTCGTTGACGAGCTTGAAGTCGTCGAGGTCGAGCATGAGGACGCTCGCGGGCCGGCGCGAGCGGGCGGCACGGACCACCTCCTCGGCGAGGCGCTCGTGGAGGTAGCGGTGGTTGAAGAACCCGGTCAGCGGGTCGCGGTCCGCGAGCCGTCGCGCGTCCTCGTACAGCCGCGCGTTCTCGAGCGCCATCGCGGCCTCGTGGGTCATCGTCCGCGCGAGCGTGATCACGCTCGGGTCGCTCGTCGGCCGCCCCTCGAACGCGAGCTCGACCAGGCCGATCGCCCGGTCCTTGGCGACCAGCGGCAGCATCAGCAGCCCGCCGTAGCCGTGCTGCCGCAGGTAGGCGACCTCGGCGGCGTCGGCGGCCGGGTCGTCGGCATCGACCTGCTCGAGGCGCTGGTCCGCGATCACGCGGCGCGTCAGCGGGTAGTCGCCCAGGTCGTACCAGCCGTCCAGCCGCTCGCGCGTGCCCGGCGGATAGCAGCCGATGGAGCGCACCTGGTCGTTGGTCTCGTCCCACAGGCTGATCAGCGCCTGTTCGGTCCCGACCGTCCGAGCGAGGTGCTCGGCCATCAGGTCGGCGACCGCGACCGGGTCCAGGGATCGCGACAGCGCGCTGCTCATGTCGAGCAGGCGGCGCAGGTCGGCCGTCAGGCGCCTGGCCTCGGCGAGGTGCGCCGCGCCCGTGAACGCGGTGGCCGCCTGGTCGGCGAGGATCAGCAGCAGCCGGAGATCGTCGTCGTCGAACTGCCGAAGCCCGAGCTTCGACAGCGTGATCACGCCGACCAGCTCGTCGTCGTGGACCATGGGCACGACGAGCATCGACTCGTCCACGTCGTCGGTACCCGGGATCGTGGAGCCGCGCGGGTCGCGGTTCGCGTCGTCGACCTTGAGCGGCGTCCGGTGCTCGGCGACCCAGCCCGTGAACCCCTCGCCGAGCGTGGTGCGCAGGATCGCCATGTCGACGCGCTCGTACGCGCCCACGCGCCCCTCGAACGCGACCGGCAGCAGCTGGTCGGGCGCGGCGAACAGGTACACGCGCGCGTTGTGGTAGTCGATGACGCGGCGGGTCTCCTCGACGACGGCGCGGCCGACCTCCTCGCTGCCCTGCGACGCGCTCATCCGGCGGGCGGCGAGCTGGAGGACCGCGAGCTGCGCGGAGCGCCGCAGCTCGGACGACCGGGCACGCCCGACGAGCGCGCTGGTGCACAGCAGCGTCCCGCCGATGGTCAGGTCGAGGACGAGCGTCACCTCCTCGAGGGACCCCGGGCCGCCGTGCGCGATCCATCCGACGAGCCCGAGCACGAGGAACACCACGCCCGCCGCGAATGCGAGCGCGTGCAGCCGCCCGGGCGTGGGCCGGCCGCGGACCGGCATCGCCGACTGGACGCCGGGCAGGCGCGGGCGCTGCATGGCGCGATGCTCGCATCACGGGGTGGCGGCGGGCACCAGCCGATGGTCCCAGCCGGCGTCGTGCAGAGCGACTACCCGGCGCTGGGCCCCCAGGCGAACGCGCCGGACTCGGGCCTCGCCAGCCAGTCCGCGAGCGAGCCCGCGGCGGCGTCCTTGGACGAGAGGCTCGGCGCGTCGACGGGCCACGCGATGGCGAGCGTCGGGTCGTCCCAGCGGATCCCGGACTCGTGGCGCGGGTCGTACGTCGCGGTGCAGAAGTACTCGATCTCCGTGACGTCGGCGAGCGCCGCGAACCCGCGCGCGAAGGAGGCGGGCGCCCAGAACAGCACCGGCTCCTCGTCGGACGCGTCGAGCGTCACCACCTGGCCGAGCGTCGGCGAGCCCGGACGGATGTCGGCAGCCACCATGAACGCGCGTCCCCGGACGACGCGCATGAGCTTGCCCTGCGGCGGGTCCCACTGGAAGTGGAGGCCACGCACCACGCCGCGCGCCGAGCGCGACTGGTTGACCTGGACGAACCGCGTCGGCAGCCCGAGCGGCGCGAACGCCTCGACCTGGACGACCTCCCCGAACCATCCGCGCTCGTCGCCGAACAGGCGTGGCCGGACGATCTTCACCTCGGGGATCGCGGTGTCCTCGACGGCGAACGGCACCGCTACATCATCACCAGGCCGCCGTCCACCGCCAGGACCTGCCCGGTGATGTACGCGGCCTCGTCCGAGGCGAGGAACGCGACCGCGTTCGCGACCTCCTCGGTGGTGCCGAAACGGCCGAGCGGCGTGCGGTTGGTCAGCTCCGTCTTGAGCGCGTCCGGGAGGTCCTGCGTGAGCTCCGTCAGCACGAACCCGGGGGCCACCGCGTTGACCGTGATGTTGCGCGACGCGAGCTCGCGCGCGGCCGCCTTCGTCAGGCCGATGAGCCCGGCCTTCGCGGAGCTGTAGTTGGCCTGGCCCATCTGCCCCGCCTGGCCCGACACGCTCGTGATGTTGACGATCCGTCCGCCCCGCGCCTTGAGCATCGGGCGGGTCACGGCCTTGAGCGCGTAGAACGCGCCGAACAGGTTCGTCTCGAGGACGTCCGTCCAGTCCTCGGGCTTCATGCGCATGATCAGGTCGTCACGGGTGATGCCGGCGTTGTTGACGAGGATGTCGACCTTTCCGAACGCGTCGAGGACCTGCTTCACGAGCGCCTCGGCCCCCTCCTGCTCGCGCGCGTCCGCCTGGATCGCGAGGGACCGCCGGCCCAGGGCCCCGATCTCCGCTGCCGTGGACTCCGCGGCGGCCTGGTTGCCCTTGTAGCTGAACGCGACGTCGGCGCCCTGCGTCGCGAGCCGGAGAGCGATGGCCCGCCCGATGCCGCGGGAGCCGCCGGTGACGAGGGCGACCTTTCCGGTCAGGTCGATCATGGGCTCACTCCTCCTGGTCCCGGGCGGCGCGCCCGGCGTGATCAGCGACTGACCGGCTGCGCGGCGGGCTCGGGCTGCGCAGGGGCCGGCTCGTCGGGGACGACATCGGACAGGTCGAGGTCCACCGGCAGCGGCCGCGCGAGGACCTCGGCGAGGGCGGCCGGGATCGGGTCGACGGAGTCCCAGTCCACCGGCGGGCGGACGTGCACGCTCTCGGGCCGGATGGCGTCGTCGGCGTCGCGGCCGCGCGCCGGGTCGGCGGTCCACTCAAGGGCGACCGCGCCCGACGTGAACCCCGCGCCGAAGGCGACGAACACGATCCGGTCGCCGACCTTCACCCGGCCCTCGTTGACGGCCTCCGCGAGCGCGATCGGCACCGACGCCGCCGACGTGTTGCCGTACCTGTCGAGGTTGACGTAGATCCGCTCCATCGGAAGGTCGAGGCCCTTCGCGACGGCCTCGATGATCCGCACGTTCGCCTGGTGCGGGACGATGAGGTCGACGTCGTCCTGCGTCCAGCCCGCCTTGCCGACCGCGGCGAGCGCCGTCGACGCGAGCGTCCGGGTCGCGAAGCGGTACGTCTCGCGGCCTTCCATCCGGATCTTGTGCTGGCCCTTCGCGATGGTCTCCGTCGAGGGCGGGGCGACGGAGCCGCCGGCGGGCAGCCAGATCATGTACGCGCCCTGCGGTTCCGTCGTGAGCTCGATGCCGACCGGGGACGTCGGCTCTTCCGATGCCGACAGCACGACCGCGCCCGCGCCGTCGCCGAACAGGATGCACGTGCCGCGGTCCGTGAAGTCCAGGAACCGGGTCAGCAGCTCCGAGCCGATGACGAGGACGTGCTTCGCGAGCCCGGCCTGGATGTACGCGGTCGCCGTCGCGTAGCCGTACACGAACCCGGAGCAGGCGGCCATGACGTCGAACGCCGAGGCCCGCGTGTTGCCGATCGCCTCCTTCACCAGCGCCGCGGTCGACGGCATCCAGTAGTCCGGCGTCAGCGTGCCGAGGATGATGACGTCGATGTCGTCGGGCCGCAGCCCGGCGGTGTGGATCGCGCGCAGCCCCGCGACCGCGCCCATCGACGCCGTGGACTCGTGTGCGGCCGCGACGCGCCGCTCGCGGATGCCGGTGCGGCTCACGATCCAGTCGTCGGAGGTGTCGACCATCCGCTCGAGGTCGGCGTTCGTCAGGACCTGGCTCGGGGCGTAGCGACCCCAGCCGGTGAGGCGGACGGAGCGACTCGCGGGCGGCGTCATGCGGGCTCCACCTCGATGAGGGGCTGCTTGGCCTTGACGAGAGAGCCGCTCTCGGCGCAGATCCGGACGACGCGCCCGGACAGGTCGCTCTTGATCTCGTTGAACAGCTTCATCGCCTCGATGAGGCCGATGATCTGCCCCGCCGACACGTGGTTGCCGACGGCGACGTACGGCTGCGCGCCGGGCGACGGGGCGGCGTAGTAGATCCCGGTCAGCGGCGCCTTGACCGACGGCCGCTCCGGCACCGCAGCCGGGACGCCGGCGGGTGCGGCCGCTGCGACGGCGGCGTCGGCGCCGTCGGCCACCGGCGCGAGCCCGGCCGCCACCGCGGCGCCTGCGGCCATCGGAACCGCGACGGCCGCCGGCGAGCGGAGGACGATGGTCGTCCCGCCCGACGCGACCTCGAGCTCGGCGAGATCGCTCCGCTCGAGCACCGCGGCGAGGCGATCGACGAGCTCCAGGAGCGACGCGTCCCCGGGCGTCGTGACGCCGGTCCACGCGGCCGGCAGCGCGTCGGCGAGGCTCCCGCCGTCGGTCCCGTTGCCGCCGGGCGCGGTCGCGGCGTCCGTGGCGGCGTTCGCGCCGCCGTCCGCCGTGGTGGCAGGCTCGCCGGCGTGCGGCTCCGGATCGCCCGGCCCGACGGCCACCGGCTGCACCGGCTCCGCGGCGTCGGCGAGGTGCGGCTCGATCACGCCCTCGTCCTCCTTCGGCGGCTGTGCGGCATCGTCCGCGGTCATGCGTCGAAGCGGCGGAACACGAGCGCCGTGTTCTGGCCGCCGAAGCCGAACGAGTTGGAGATGGCCGCGGTCACCCCGCGCCGGGCGGCCGAGCCGGCGACGATGTCGAGCCCGGCCGCTTCGTCATCCGGGTCCTCGAGGTTGAGCGTCGGCGGCACGCAGCCCTCGCGGATCGTCAGGATCGTGACGATCGCCTCGATCGCCCCCGCCGCGCCGAGGGTGTGGCCGAGCATCGACTTGTTGGCCGTGATGGACACCTCGGGCGCGTGGTCGCCGAAGATCGTGCGGATCGCCTGCAGCTCCGCCTTGTCGCCCTCGGGCGTCGACGTCGCATGCGCGTTGACGTGCTGGATCTCGGACGGGTCCATGCCCGCCTTCGCGAGCGCGTGCCGGGCCGCCCGGACCGCGCCGATCCCGCCCGGCGCCGGCAGCGTGATGTGCGAGGCATCCGCCGTGGCCCCGTAGCCGACGAGCTCCGCGAGCGGCGTCGCGCCGCGGGCCTCGGCGTGGTCCAGCGCCTCGAGGATCACGACGCCGCAGCCCTCGCCCATCACGAACCCGTCGCGACCCTTGTCGAACGGCCGCGAGGCCGCCTCGGGGTCGTCGTTGCGGGTGGACAGCGCCTTCATCGACGCGAACCCGCCCACGGTCGCCTCGTGGATCCCGGCCTCGACGCCGCCGGCGATCATGACGTCGGCGTCGCCGCGCCGGATGATCTCCCACGCCTCGCCCAGCGCGTGGCCGCCCGTCGCGCACGCCGACACGGTGGCGAAGTTCGGCCCGAGCGCGCCGCTCGCGATCGCGATCTGGCCGGAGCCGACGTTGGCGATGCCCATCGGGATGAAGAACGGCGAGATCCGGTCGGGTCCGCGGTCGGCCATCACGAGCACGTTGTCGAACAGTGTGTTGACGCCGCCGAGGCCGCTCCCGAGGAGCACGCCGGTCCGCTCCGCGAGCTCGCCCTCGAGCCGGCCCGGCAGCCCGGCGTCGTCCAGCGCCTGACGAGCGGCCACCAACCCGAACTGGATGTAGCGGTCGGTCCGGCGCGTCTCCTTGCGGTCGAGGACGCCCGACGGGTCGAAGTCCTTCACCGCGGCCGCGATCCGGCAGTCGAGGCGCGACGGGTCGAAGCTGTCGATCGTCGCGACGCCGGACCGGCCCGCGACGAGGCCGTCCCACGTGGAGGTGACGTCCTGCCCGAGCGCGCTGAGCGCGCCCATCCCGGTCACGACGACGCGCCGCGGCGCATCCGGCCAGCGCCAGCTCATCGGACCAGCTTCCCGGTGCGCACCGTGGCCGCGCGATACACGTCGCCCGGCAGGCCGCGGGCGGAGATCGCGTTCGCCACCGTCAGCACGTCGTACTCGGTGCGCCGGATCTCGGCCCTCGCCTCGCCGTCGGCGACCGTGACCATCGCCCACGAGGCGGTGGGGTCGCCGTCGAAGACGTACCCGGCGGAGCCGTCGTTGACGATCACCTTCCAGCCCAGGTCGCGGACCTCCGGCACGTGCGTGTGCCCGACGCAGATGATGCGCGCGTCGGTGGCGGCCGCACGCTCGAACACGATGTTGGCGTCCAGCGACTGGTCGAAGCCCCGCGTCTGGCTTCCGGGCGAGGCGTGCACCACCAGCACGAGCGTGTCGTCGGCGGTCCGCATCCGCCGCTCGGCCGGCAGCCGGCGCAGCCAGTCGAGCTCGTCGTCGCCGAGCTCGTCGTGCGCCCACTCGGCGGCGACCGTGATCGTGTCCGGGACGCCGTCCTGGTACTGCGGGAACGCCGCGCCGTAGTCGAAGTCGCCGACCGCGATGTCGGTGTTGCCCGACACGACGAGCGCGCCGTCGCCCTCGAGCGCCCGCAGCGCGTCGACGGTCCCGTTCGGATCCGGTCCGTTCATGACGAGGTCGCCGGCGACGAGCACGGCGTCGGGGCGATCCTTCTTGATCTGCTTGAGCACGGCCTCGAGCGCGAGCAGGTTGCCGTGGACGTCGCTGAGCACCGCGATCCGGGTCATCGGAGGACGCCAACCGGCGGGATGACGAAGCTGAGCAGCCCTTCGCACGCGACCTCGCCGTCGACGCTCGCGACGCCCCGGCCCTTGCCGAACCGGCTGCCGAGCTTCTCCATCGTGATCTCGAGGCGCAGCGTGTCGCCCGGCACGACGACCCGCTTGAAGCGCACCTCGTCGATGCCGGCGAACAGCCCGATGCGGTCCCCGAAGCCCGGCTGCTTCGCGACGTAGACCGCCATCGTCTGCGCGAGCGCCTCCACCTGGAGCACGCCGGGCATCACCGGCAGGCCCGGGAAGTGGCCCTGGAAGAACCACTCGGTCGCCGTGACGGCCTTGATCCCGACGATGCGCCGGGCGTCGGCGTCGTACTCGACGATCCGGTCGACGAGCAGGATCGGCCAGCGGTGCGGGATGAGCGCCTCGATCTCGCGGACGCTGTGGACCGGGCCGGGGGTCGGGGTCGGCGTCGTGGCGCCAACGGTGGGCGGCGCGGTCTCGGGGGTCGCGGTGTCGGTCACGAACGGCTCCAGGGAATGGTCTGCGGACAGTGTGCCGCGGGCGGCTGCGCGCCTGCCGCGGCTTGCGTGCAGGGCTGCAAGACGCGACGAGGACGGGCGGTCATGCGGGCGTCCGCTCCGCGGCCGCGAGGAACGCGGCGCTCCCCACGCGGTCGAGGAGATTCGTGGTGAACCGGCCCTCGAGGAACGGCTCGGACGACAGCAGCGCGCGGTGGATCGGTGTGTTGGTCACGACGCCGTCGAGCACAAGCTCACCCAGCGCCGCGTGCCCGCGGGCGATGGCCGCCTCGCGTGTCGGGCCCCAGACGACGAGCTTGCCCAGCAGCGAGTCGTAATAGGGCGGGATCTCGTAGCCCGCGTACGCGTGCGAGTCGAACCGGACGCCCGGGCCGCCAGGCGCATTGAACCGCTCGATCGTTCCCGTGCTCGGCCGAAAGTCGTGCGCGGCGTCCTCGGCGTTGATCCGGAACTCGATCGCGTGGCCGCGCTGCGGGATGTCGGCCTGCGTGATCCCGAGCGGCTCGCCCGCCGCGATGCGGATCTGCAGCGCGACGAGGTCGAGGCCCGTGAGCATCTCGGTCACGGGGTGCTCGACCTGGATCCGGCAGTTGATCTCGATGAAGTAGGCGTTGCCGTCATTGTCGACGAGGAACTCGAGGGTGCCGACGTTCTCGTAGCCCGCGGCGACGATGGCCTTGATCGCGCGCTCGGCGAGCTCCTGCCGCCCGGCGGCCGTCATCGCGGGCGACGGCGACTCCTCGATGATCTTCTGGTGCCGCCGCTGGACGGAGCAGTCACGCTCCCACAGGTGGACGCCGTGACCGAACCGGTCGACCGCGACCTGGATCTCGACGTGGCGGTTGTCCTCGAGCCAGCGCTCGAGGTACAGCGAGTCGTCGCCGAAGGCCGCCTTCGCCTCCGAGCGGCAGATCGGCAGGATCCCGGCGAGCTCGCGCGGCGAGCGGACCATGCGCATCCCCTTTCCGCCGCCGCCCGCTGACGGCTTGACGAGGACCGGGTAGCCGATGCGCTCCGCCTCCTCGAGGGCCATCGCGTCGTCGACGAGCAGACCCGACCCGGGGATCGTGGGGAGGCCGTACTGGGCGAGCAGCCGGCGGGTCTCCTCCTTCGAGGCGAACCGCTCGAGCACGTTCGCCGAGGGACCGATGAAGGTGAGGCCGTGCTCCCGGACGGCGTCGGCGAAGGCGTCGTCCTCGGACAGGAACCCGTAGCCCGGGTGGATCGAGTCGCAGCCCGTGACGAGGGCGGCGGAGATCAGCGCGGGCGCCGAGAGGTACGAGCGGCGGGCGTCGGCGGGGCCGATGCAGATGGCCTCGTCCGCGAGCATCGCCGGGAGCGAGCTGCGGTCGGCCTCGGAGTACGCGACGACCGATTCGAGGCCGAGCGTGCGGCACGCGCGCAGGATCCGGAGGGCGATCTCGCCGCGGTTGGCGATCAGGACGCGCGAGATCATCTAGCCCCGCCCGTCCGTGGCGTGCCCGTCGCCATTGCGGGCATCCGCGACCTCGACCAGCGCGAGCTCCTCGCCGTACTCGACGGCCTCGCCGCTCTCGGCGAACACCTCGACCACGACGCCGTCCGCCGGCGCCGCGACGTCCTGCGCGATGCCCAGCAGGTCCACGACGGCGATCCGGTCCCCGCTGCGCACGCTCGTCCCGACCGCCGCCACGGCGCGGAACACACCGACGGCGGGCGACAGGGCGACGACCCGATCCAGCCCCGCGACGTCCGCCGCGGGGCTGGCGACCGCGGGCGCGACGGCCGGCGCCGCCGGCCTCGTCCCGCCGGCGCCGATGCGCGGCCGCTCGCGGCGCGTCGCAGCGGCGTGGTGACGACGGAGCCGGATCCGCCATTCGCCCTCGCGCACCTCGAGCTCGCCGAGGGCCGAAGCGTTCAGCTTCTGGACGAGGGCGGGGACGAGCGACTCCGACAGCCGGGCGAGGCCCTCGTGGTCGGCCTGGCGCTCGGCCGGCGTCCGGTCGCGCGGCGGGGTGGGATCGGGCATCGGCTCAGACGTCCTCTCGGGCGGGAGGTTCCTGGCGCCGGCCCACGGGGAGCGGCGCGGGGATCGCCCGCTGGCCCGCCTCGATGAGTCCGCGCAGCCGTTCGGCCAGCCCCGGGCGGGGCGGCACGGTCGGCGTCGGCGCCGGCGCGGCGATCTCCTCGAACGCGCCGAGGGAACGGTACCGGCGATAGCGCTGTTCGACCAGCGCGTCGAGCGGGATCCCCGACAGGCGGTCGAGCTCGCGGACGATCGCGGTCTTGAGCCGCTGCGCGGTCTCCTCGGGATCCGCGTGGGCGCCCTGCGGCGGCTCCGGGATGACCTCGTCGACGACGCCCAGCGCCTGCTGGTCCTGGGCGCTCATCCGCATCGCCAGCGCGGCCGTCGGCGCCTCGTCCGACGTCCGCCACAGGATGCTGGCGCAGCCCTCGGGCGAGATGACGGAGTACACCGCGTTCTCCAGCGCGAGGACGACGTCGCCGACGGCGATCGCCAGCGCCCCGCCGGAGCCGCCCTCGCCGGTGATGACGGTCACGATCGGCGTCCGCAGGCGGGTCATGAGGCCGACCGAGCGGGCGATCGCCTCGGCGATGCCGCGCTCCTCCGACTCGGGCCCGGGGTGGGCGCCCGGGACGTCGACGAACGTCACGACCGGCAGCCCGCAGCGCTCGGCGAGCTCCATGATCCGCATCGCCTTGCGATAGCCCTCGGGGTGGGGCATGCCGAAGCTGCGCCGGACGTTCTCCTCGGTGTCCTGGCCCTTCTGCTGCCCGACGACCGCGACGCGGTGGCCGCCGATCGTCGCGAACCCCGCGACGATCGCCTCGTCGTCGCCGAACAGCCGGTCGCCGTGGAGCTCGATGACGTCGTCGGCCATCACGGACAGCAGCTCGAGGGTGCGCGGGCGGCGCAGGTTCCGCGCGAGCTGGACGCGCGCCCACATGACGTCCTTCGGGTCGCCGTCGGGGTTGATCGCCGGCACGACAGGCTCGGCCTCGGCAGCCTCGGCCCGCGCGCCGTCGCCCCGGCGGAGCAGTCGGTCAACCAACGGACGCCTCCAGGGGCCGCGCGAGCGCGTCGAGTGGCCGCGGGACGAGGTAGCGGAGCAGCAGCGAGAGCTCGCGCCGCAGGTCGGCGCGGGCCACGACCCGGTCGACGAACCCGTGGCTGTACAGGAACTCGGAGCGCTGGAAGCCGGGCGGCAGCTCCTGGCCGATCGTGCCGGCGCCGACGCGCGCGCCGGCGAAGCCGATGAGGGCGTTGGGCTCGGCGAGGTTGACGTCGCCCATCGCCGCGTACGAGGCGAACACGCCGCCCGTCGTCGGGTCGGACATCACCGACACGAACGGGACGCCCGCGTCGCGCAGGCGCTCGAGCGCGGCCATCGTCTTCGCGAGCTGCATCAGCGCCAGGGTGCCCTCCTGCATCCGCGCGCCGCCGGACGCGGAGACGACCACGAGCGGGAGGCGTTCCGCGAGCGCCGCCTCCGCCGCCCGGGCAACCTTCTCGCCCACGACGGCGCCCATCGAGCCGCCCATGAACCCGAAGTCCATGACCACGATCGCGATGCGCGTCGCGTCGACCCGGCCGAGGCCCCAGACCGCCGCGTCGTTGAGGCCCGTCGCGAGCTGCGCCGCGGCCACGCGGTCGGGATAGGCCTTCTGGTCGACGAAGCCGAGGGGGTCGACCGAGACCAGGCCGGAGTCGTGCTCCTCGAACGACCCCTCGTCGAGCAGCTGGCCGAGGCGCAGCGGCGCCGACAGGCGGAAGTGGTGCCCGCACGACGGGCAGACGTTCATCGCCTTCTCGAGCTGCTTGTTGAACAGCTGCTCCTCGCACGACGGGCAGCGAGTCCAGAGCGACTCGGGGAACGCGTCGCGACGGGACCGGAACTGGGGGAACTTGACGGGCATCAGGCGGGACCGCCGAGGCCGGCGATCGCCGACGCGCGTCGCTCGTGCGCCGTCCGGGCGGCGCGACCCATCGCCGAGCGGCGGGCCGCCGGCCGGGACGCGCGCCACGCGACCCACGCGACGCCGGCGAGGGATAGCGCGGCAGACGTGATGGCGCCGGTCACGAGCAGCGGCCGGCGGTCCGTGCCGGCGCCGGCGTCGTCGTCGGCCGCGGGATCGAGGTCGCCGTCGAGGATGGCGTCGAGGTCCGCATCCCCGCCTAGCGACGCCGGAAATGGCACGACGCCGCCGCCCGCGGCCGCGCGCGCGTCGCCGGCCTGCGCCGCGGCGAGCGCCGCGAGTCGCGCGGCGAGCCGGTCCTCGAACCGGAACGACGGGTGCACGCGGACGAGCGCCGCCCGGAGCACCCGCACGGCGTCCCGGATCGCCGGATCCAGCGCGGCGTCGGACGGGGCATCGCCGGCTCGCCGGTCGGCGGCGGCGAGCAGCGCGTCGAGATACCTGTCCGCGATGAGGGCGTCGACCTGGGTCGTGTCGCGCTCGGGGAGCCGCGGGCCCGTCACCGGGTCGTGTCCAGCCGCCGCGCGACGTCCCGCAGGGCGCGGTGGATCAGGACACGCACCGCGCCCTCGGACCGGCCGAGGACGCCCGCGATCTCGGCCGTCGTCATCTCGTCGACGAAGCGGAGCAGGAGCGCCCGGCGCCGGTCGTCGGGGAGCGACTGGAGGGTGCGCAGCGCCGCGGACGCCTCGTCCCGGGTCACGGCCTCCGTCTCGAGGTCGGAGCCGTCGGCGATCGCGAGCCCCGCGCCGAGGGCCACCTCGAGGGAGGCCGCCGGCCGGCGGCGACGCGCCCGGCGCTCGTTCGCGATCGTGTTGCGCGCGATCCGGAACAGCCAGACGCGGAACGTGGACGCGTCCGGCCCGTCCTCGGCGCGCGCCTGCTCCCGGAACCGCGGCAGCGCGGCGAGCGCGCGCAGGAACGTGCGCTCGGTGGCGTCCTCGGCGGCGTGATGGTCCGCGAGCTCATACAGGGCGAAGGCGTACACCTGGGCGAGGTACTTCCGGTACAGGGCGTCGAACTGGGCGGGGTCGCGCCGCGCCGCCTCCACGAGGGGGCGATCGCGGTCGAGGGGCACGACGGACGACGCGGCGCCGTCACGCCTTCCCAACACCGGGCGGGCCACCGCGTTACACCCCGAGCCCGGCGAGACGGACGCGGACGACCTCGCCCGCGTGGACCCGGCGATCCCCGCCCGGCGCCGTCTCGTCCTCGACGATGAGCGCGCCGGATGAGCCGTCCACGCCCGCGGCCAGGACCGGTCCCGACGCCGACCCGTCGGCCTGCTCCAGCTGCACGGCACGCCCGGTCGTCGCCTGGCGCTCGACCCAGGTCCCGACGTCGAAGAACCCGGCGCGCAGCGCTTCGATGCGGCCCTCGAGCCGGTCGAGGAAGCCGCGGAGCAGCGCCTCCCGGTCGATGGGGCGGCCACCGGACGCCTCGCGGAGGCTGGTCATCGCGGTCGCAAGCCCCGGGGGGAAGTCGGCCGCCTGCCAGTCCGCGTTGATGCCGATGCCCACGACGACCCGCGGGTCGTCCGACCCGAGGCCCTCGCTCTCGCCCAGCACCCCGGCCAGCTTCCGGAGCTCGAGCGGCGCGCCGAGGCGTGCTGCTGCGGCGTCGGGCGACAGGTCGCCCACCAGCAGCGCGTTCGGACCGGCCGCCTCGATGACGAGGTCGTTCGGCCACTTCAGCCGGACCGCGCCGACGGGCAGCCCAGCAGCATCCTCGGCCGCGTCGGCCATCGCAAGCGCAACCACGGCCGCGAGCCGCCACGTCCGGTCGGGGTCGAGCCAGCGCGGCCGGAACCCGGCACTCAGGAGGAGCGCCGCCGCGGGGGGCGCCTGCCACGTCCGCCCGTGGCGGCCGCGCCCGGTCGTCTGCTCGTCGGCCACGGCGACGCACACCTCGTCCTCGCCGGCGCGCAGCCAGTCGCGGACGATGTCGTTGGTGCTGCCGATCGCGCCGAACCGATCGACGCGGCGGTACATGGTCGTCGTGCCGGGTCCCGTCACCGGCGGTCAGCCCGCGAGGGCGGAGGCGGCCTCGACGGTCTCGGGCTGCTCGAGCTGGAAGGCCGCGTGCAGGCTCCGGACCGCCTCCTCCACGCGGTCCTCGGCGATGATCGTCGTGATCCGGATCTCCGAGGTCGAGATCATCTCGATGTTGATCCCGGCATCGGCGAGCGTCCCGAACATCCGCGCCGCGTAGCCCGGGGCGTTGTGGATGCCGGCGCCGACGATGCTGACCTTCGCGACGGCGGAGTCGGTGGTCATGTCGCGGAAGCCCAGGTCGCGGATCAATGGCTCGAGGATCCGCTTCGCCTTCGCGAGCTCGACGCGCGGGATCGTGAAGCTGAGGTCGGTCGCCCCGCCGTGGCCGACGTTCTGGACGATCATGTCGACGTTGATCCCCTGCTCGGCGAGCGGACCGAACACGCTCCGGGCGACGCCCGGCTGGTCGGGCACGTCGACGAGCGTGACCTTGGCGACGTTCCGGTCGTGCGCGATGCCCCGGACCTTGTTCCGCTGCTCCACGAGCGGGTCCTCCCTGATCTGCGTGCCGGGCGCGTCCTCGAACGAGCTGAGCACCTCGATGACGACGTCGTTGACCCAGCCGAGCTCGACCGCCCGGACCTGCATGACCTGGGCCCCCTGGTGGGCGAGCTCCATCATCTCCTCGTAGCCGACGACGTCGAGCTGGCGCGCGTCCGCGACGATGCGCGGGTCGGCCGAGTAGATGCCCTTCACGTCGGTGTAGATCTGGCAGCGGTCCGCGCCGAGCTGCGCGGCCAGGGCGACGGCGGTCGTGTCCGAGCCGCCGCGGCCGAGCGTGGTGATCTCGGCCGTGTGCACCGCGCTGGCCGGCTCGGTCGCCTCGAGGCCGTCGAGCGCCGCGACGCTCATCCCCTGGAACCCGGCGACGATCACGACCTTGCCGGCGGCGAGCTCCGCCCTGACCCGCCGCGGGTCGATGCCGGCGATGCGGGCCTTGCCATAGCGGCCGTCGGTCGTGATCCCGGCCTGCGGGCCGGTCAGGCTGATCGCCGGGACCCCGAGCGACTGGAGCGCCATCGACATGAGGGTCGCCGACTGGTGCTCGCCGGTGGCGAGCAGGACGTCGAGCTCGCGGGCGTCGGGCTCGTCGGTGATGGCGGCGGCCAGGGCGAGCAGCTCGTCCGTCGTGTCACCCATCGCGGACACGACGACGACCAGCTCCGACCCGCGCGCGCGCTCGCGGACGATGCGCCTCGCGACCCGCTTGATGCGCTCCGCGCCGGCGACCGACGAGCCGCCGAACTTCATCACGACAAGGGGGGCGGGCATGCGCGGCATTCTAGCGGAGGGGTCCCGGAGCCCCTCGCCGGATGCTCGGAGCCGTACGCGCCAGCCGTCCGCCCGGCGGACGGTATCCCCGGTGCGTCGTCATGGGTCCATCCCGCGGCCCGTATCGAGGCCCGTGCCGTCGGCCGTCCGCCACACGGACCCTTGGCAAGCCGGCGCCGCCCACGGGCCGCATGGTGGACCGATGGCACGACAGAGCCGACGGTTCACGCTCGTCGGACGCGGACGCGGCGTCGGCGGACACCCATTGCGTCCATGCCACCGACATCTGTCACGAACCAGACGCCGGCGGGAGGTGGTTCCGAAGGATCGCGCAGCCACGCCACGACCTCACGTGTCCCGGCCGGCAGCGCCGCCCGGACCGACTCGCCGTGCCGCTCGATGCGTCGTCGATTCGTTCGCGTGTCCCACAGCACGAGGATCCGCGCCGCCGTGCGCGCCGCCCACCCCTTGCTTCGCGCGAGGCCCGGACCGAGCCTGCCCTTCCGATCCAGGCCGTAGAGCATCGCCTGCATGTCCGGCGTCACGGACTTGACCTCGAAGACCGCGAGCGCCCGACGCACCGGGTGCCACGCCAGGATGTCGATCGACCCGCGCTCCCCACCGATCGCGAAGGACGCCTCGACCGCGACCTCCCATCCGTGCGCGCGAAGCCACGCGACGACCCGATCGACGAGCGTCGCGTGCCCTTCGTCAAGCAGTCGGTCGAGGCCCTCGCCATCCCAGCGCAGGTCGAGGTACACCCTCGCCCCGAGCGCCTCGGCGACGGCGGCAACCGCATCGAGCGTGAGCCCGGCCTGCTCGCCGCGTTCGACGCGGCCGACGACCGAACGGGCGAGGCGCGCCTGCCGTGCGAGGTCCTCCTGGCGCCAGCCACGGCGGATCCGAAGGGCTCGGACCGCGCGGCCCACGCGCCTCACATCCACGACCCGGAGCATGGCCCGGGCGACTTACGTCCGGCTTATGGGCAACAATCACGTCGGAGGTGCGCGCATGTGCTTCGACCACGACTCCCGCCCGCCCATCGCCCCGATCGAGGGCGGCTCGCTGGACGCGAAGGACCTCGTCCTCGAGGCGGCCGACGGCAACCGGTTCATGGCCTACCAGGCGCGGGCCGCCGAGCCTGACGGCTCCGGGATCGTGATCCTGCCCGACGTGCGCGGCCTCCACGCCTACTACCGCGACCTCGCGTTGCGGTTCGCCGAGCACGGCACCGAGGCGATCGCCATCGACTACTTCGGGCGTACGGCGGGCATCGGCGACCGCGGTCCCGGCTTCGACTACCGGCCGCACGTTGCGCAGACGACGTTCGCGGGGCTGACCGCCGATATCACGACCGCCGTCGAGCACCTCCGCTCGACGACCGACGCGACCCGGATCTTCACGATCGGGTTCTGCATGGGCGGCCGGACGGCGTTCCTGACGGCGACGATGGGCCTCGGCCTGTCCGGCGTCATCGGCTTCTACGGCTGGCCGACGGGCGGGTCGAGCAACGGAACCCCGGCGCCCGCGGACGTCGCGACGAGCTTCCAGGCGCCGGTCCTCGCGCTGTTCGGCGGGGCGGACGACAACATCGGACCCGAGGTTCGCGGCACGTTCGAGACCGCGCTGACCGCGGCAGGCGTCGACCACAGGATCGTCGTCTACCCGAACGCGCCGCATTCGTTCTTCGATCGCAAGGCGGACGAGTTCTCGTCGTCCTCGGCCAAGGCGTGGGACGAGGTGCTCGCGTTCATCCGGAGCGCCGCGCCCGCAGCCGCATGAGCTTCCTCAAACGGCTCTTCGGGAACGACGGGTCGACGCCGGAGCAGGCGCCCGCGCCGGTCGATCCCGCCGCCGCCCAGGACGAGGAGAACGCCCGCGATCGCGAGCTCCTCCGCGAGGACGCCCGGCGACTCGACGACGATCTGATCCAGCGTCAGCTGCGGTACGCCGACCGGTCCTGGACGCCGCCGGCCCAGGGCGGCACCCGGCGAGCCGACGACGAGCAGGGCGGCTCGGCCGAGGGTTAGCTCGCGGCCGTCGACCTCACCGGCGACCGAGGACGGCGTGAGGCGCCGGCGGCCCGACCGCCATCGACGAACGTCCATCCCGCCGCGGCCGAGCGACGACCGCAGCCGGCCACGGGCGTCCGTGTCCTCGCGCCGCGCCGCCGCCAAGACTCCGGGCAGCGGCGACAACCCCGCGCCGCGCCAGCCGCCCAACCCGGAGTCATCGACATGAAGCGCATCGCCCGCATCGCGGCCCCCGTCATCGCCGCCATCGCCCTCGTCGTCGCCCTCAGCGGTTCGGCGCTCGCCGTCTCGCCCAAGGCCGGCCCGGTGAAGCCGGGCGGCGTCTCGACGACCATCCCCGTTCCTTCGAACTGATCCCGGCCCGACCGCGGCCACCCACGGAGCGCCAATCCCATGCATCGCCTCGTCCGCCTCCTCGCCCCCGTGCTTGCGGTCGCCGCCCTCGCCGTCGCCGGCGGGTCGCAGGCCCTCGCCGCCTCCCCCACGTCCCAGGACCTGTCCGACGCGTGGTGCTTCGACGACAGCCCCTGGTACACGTACTGCTTCGACGTCACGGGCAAGGCCGAGTTCACCGACTCGAAGCCGGGCTCCGCCGTCATCGTCCACCAGAAGGTCGTCACGACGATCTCGCTCGGCGGCGTCGTCCTCGGGCAGAGCACCGAGCTCACCAACGACCGGTTCTTCTTCGGCAACGACGGCGTCGCGGTGTACCACACGGTGACGAACACGAAGTCGCGCTTCCTCGACGAGACGTGCCACTACCAGGCGGTCCTGCAGATCAGGGACTTCGACGTCACGATCGACCACGTGAACTCGAGCTGCGGCAGCGACTGACCGTCGCCCGGGCTCGATCCACGGTCCAACCGCCGCGCCGGGCATCCGCCGGGCGCGGCGTTCCGTGTCCACGCCCGCCTCGCGCCGCGTACCCTGTCCGCGTTCACGCCTCGCAGCGAGGGGACCTGGGATGAAGGAGCGACTCATCGGCGACGACCAGCTCCTGGTCACGGCCGACACCACGCTTGGCGATCCGCTCTGGGACTGGGTCGCCGCCGACGCCGCCCGCCGAGCCCCAGAGGGCTGGCGCATCGCCAACATCGGCGCCGTCGCGACGACGCCGCCCGCCGCGGCCCCGGCATACGGCTACGCGCCGCAGCCCACCGGCGTCACGCTCTGGGTCCTGTACCGCAAGTGAGCCAGACCCCGGCCGCCGGGCGCGCCGAGTACCCGGACCCCGACACGGAGCCGGGCGAGCCCGCCGAGCCTGTCCCCCTCGTTCTCCCGCCGTCGGACCGAACGCGCGTCCGCCGCCTGCCCAAGCGCGGCCGGTACGACCGCGAGACGATCGACGCGATCCTCGACGCCGCGATCGTCGGCCACGTCGCGTGGGTCCAGGACGGCCAGCCGTACGCCACGCCGACCGCGGTCTGGCGCCAGGGCGACCGGCTGTACTGGCACGGCTCGTCGGCGAGCCGGATGCTCCGAAGCACGGACGGCGTCCCGGTGTGCGTCACCGTCACGCTGCTCGACGGGCTCGTGCTCGCGAGGTCCGGGTTCAACCACTCCGTGAACTTCCGGTCGGTGATGGCGCTGGGGACGGCCCACCTCGTGACCGATCCCGCGGAGGCCGAACGGGCCCTCGAGGCGTTCGTCGAGCACCTCTATCCGGGTCGCTGGCCGGAGCTCCGGCCGATGTCGCCCAAGGAGCGCAAGGCGACGTCCGTGCTGTGGATGGACCTCACGGAGGCGTCGGCGAAGGTCCGCGCGGACATCAACCACGACGACGACGACGAGGCGTGGCCCGCCTGGGGCGGCGTCATCCCGGTCCGCATGGTCCAGGACGCGCCCCAGCCCGACACGTTCGTCGCCGCCGGCACGAAGGCCCCGGAGGCGAGGCTCCCGGGCTAGGTGACCGCGACCTCGCCCAGGCGGCGCGCCAGGTGCTGCCCGGTGAGCGACGCCTCGTCGCGCACCAGCGCCGCGGGCGGCCCCTCGAAGATCACGCGGCCGCCATCGTGCCCGCCGCCCGGCCCGAGGTCGATGACCCAGTCGGCGCGCGCGACCACGTCGAGGTTGTGCTCGATGACGATGACCGTCTTCCCGGATTCGACCAGCCGGTCGAGGAGCCCGATGAGGTTGTCGACGTCCTGGAGGTGGAGGCCGGTGGTCGGCTCGTCCAGCACGTAGACCTCGGTGTCGCCCGACATCTCGATCGCGAGCTTCAGCCGCTGGCGCTCGCCGCCGGATAGCGTGTCGAGCTCCTGGCCGAGCGCGATGTACCCGAGGCCGACATCCGCCATGCGCTCGAGCATCGTCCGCACCGGCTTCTCGGTGAAGAACTCGCGGGCCTCCTCCACCGGCATCGCGAGCGCCTCGACGATGTTCCGGCCGCGGAGCCGGTACTGGAGCACGTCGTCCGTGTAGCGGCGGCCCTCGCAGACCTCGCAGATGCTCACGACCTCGGCCATGAACCCGAGGCTCGTGTAGGTCTTGCCCAGGCCGTTGCAGTTCGGGCACGCGCCCTCCGAGTTCGCGCTGAACAGCGCGGGCTTGACGCCGTTGGCCCTGGCGAACGCCGTCCGGATCGGGTCCAGGATCCCGGTGTAGGTCGCGGGGTTGGAGCGGCGGGAGCCGCGGATCGCGGACTGGTCGATCACCGTCACGGACGGGTCGGTACGCGGCAGGCAGCCGTGGATGAGCGAGCTCTTGCCGGAGCCTGCGACGCCGGTGACGGCGACGAGGACGCCCAGCGGCACGTCGACCGAGACGTCCCGCAGGTTGTGGAGCGAGGCGTCGCGGATCGGGATGGAGCCCGCCGGCGTCCGGGGATTCGTCTTGAGCGTCTGCTGGGCGTCGAGGTGGCGGCCGGTGGCGGTGCCCGACGCGACGAGACCCTCGACCGGGCCTTGGTACACGATTCTGCCACCGTGCGGCCCGGCGCCCGGCCCCATGTCGACGACGTGGTCGGCGATGCGGATGACCTCCGGGTCATGCTCGACGACGAGCACCGTGTTGCCCTTGTCCCGCAGCCGCAGCAGGAGGCGGTTCATGCGTTCCACGTCGTGCGCATGGAGGCCGATCGTCGGCTCGTCGAACACGTACGTGACGTCGGTCAGCGACGAGCCCAGGTGGCGGATCATCCGCGTCCGCTGGGCCTCGCCGCCCGACAGCGTGCCCGACGGCCGGTCGAGGCTCAGGTAGCCGAGGCCCATCTCGACGAAGGCGTCCAGCGTCGCGCCGAGCGCGGCGAGGAGCGGCGCGACGGACGGCTCCGCGAGGCCGCGCACCCAGCCCGCGAGGTCGCTGATCTGCATCGCGCAGGCATCGGCGATGCTGATCCCGGCGATCTTCGACGACCGCGCGCCCTCGTTGAGCCGCGTCCCGCCGCAGTCCGGGCAGGTCGTGAACGTCACCGCCCGCTCGACGAACGCGCGCAGGTGCGGCTGGAGCGCGTCGACGTCCTTCGACAGCATCGACTGCTGGATGCGCGGCACGAGGCCCTGGTAGGTGAGGTTGATCCCGGCGATCTTCTTCTTGCCGGGCTCCCGGTAGAGGAAGTCGTCGAGCTCCTGCTTCGTGTAGTCGCGGATCGGCTTGTCGGGGTCGAAGAAGCCGGATTCGCTGTACTGCCGCGTCGACCAGCCATCCGCGGTGTAGCCCGGAACCGTGATCGCGCCCCCGTTGAGGGACTTCGACTCGTCGTAGAGCTGCGTCACGTCGACGGCCGACGCCGTGCCCATGCCCTCGCACCGCGGGCACATGCCGCCGGCGATGCTGAAGCTGCGGCTCTCCTTGATCACGCCCGCGCCACGCTCGACCTTGACCGCACCCGCCCCGCTGACCGACGGCACGTTGAACGAGTACGCCTGCGGCCCGCCGATGTGCGGCTCGCCGATCCGGCTGAAGACCACGCGGAGCATCGCGTTGGCGTCGGTGACCGTCCCGACCGTGGAGCGGACGTTGGCGCCCATCCGCTCCTGGTCGAGGATGATCGCCGTGGTCAGCCCCTCGAGCGAGTCCACGTCGGGCCGGGCGAGGTTGGGCATGAACCCCTGGACGAAGGCGCTGTAGGTCTCGTTGATCAGCCGCTGCGACTCCGCGGCGACCGTCCCGAACACGAGCGAGCTCTTGCCCGAGCCGGACACGCCCGTGAACACCGTCAGGCGCCGCTTGGGGATGTCGAGGTCGACGTCGCGGAGGTTGTTCTCCCGGGCGCCCCGGATCTCGATCGCGCCCCAGTCGGCGCGCAGCTCGGCGGCCAGCGGTCAGCCCGCCGCTTTCTTGACGAGCTGGGCGATGCGCGCCTCGACGGCGGGCGTGAGCTCCGCGACGGCGAAGGCGACCGGCCACATGTCCCCGTCGTCCAGCTCCGCGATGGACTCGAAGCCGAGCGTCGAGTAGCGCTCCTTGAACTTGGACTTCGCCTTGAAGAAGCAGACCGTCTTGCCGCCCGTCGCGTAGGCGGGCATCCCGTAGTACGTCCGGGGCATCAGCTGTGGCGCCGCTTCGGTGATGACCTCGTGGAGCCGCTGGCCGAGCTCCCGATCGTCGTCGGGCAGCTTGGCGAGGCTGTCCTTGATGTCCTGCAGGCCGGCCGAGCGCTCGTCCTCGGGGCTGAGCTTCGCGCGCGACTTCCGCTCGTGCGCGCTGGCCTGCATCGCGGCTCGCTCCTCGTCCGTCCAGACGTTCTTGGCGGGCTTCTTCGCGGCGGTCTTCGTGTCGGCCATCGTCGGCCTCCTTTCGTGTGCTGTCGCGGGTCAGGCGGACGCGACGGGCGCGGCCTTGCGCTCGAGGATCCGGATCGCGTTGCCGAACGGGTCGCGCAGCCCCATGTCGGTCCCGTAGAAGTGGTCGATCGGCTCCTGCGTGAAGTCGCTCACGCCGCGCTCCTGGAGCTGCTCGTAGAGCCCCCGGATGTCGTCGGTGTGGAACACGAGGCCGCTGAGCGCGCCCTTGGTGATCAGCTCGCGGAGCTGCTCGGCGGTCTGCTCGTCGTGGAGCGGGGCGCCGGGCTGCTCGAGCGAGATCTCGATGCCGGGCTCGTTCGGGACCCGGACCGTCAGCCAGCGGTAGTCGCCCTGCCTGAAGTCCGAGCCCTTCTCGAGGCCGAGCTTGTTGACGTAGAAGTCGAGCGCCTCGTCCTTGTCGAGGACGTAGATCGAGGTGACGTTGAGCCTGGTGATCATCGTCGGTCTCCGGTGCGTGGCTGGTGTCGATGAGGTCAGGCTAGGGAGCCGCCGCGGCGGTCGCTTCTCCAAAACTGCTCGATTCCGGGGCTTCCGGCGTTGCGGGCGGCATCGCCGCGGTCGGCCCCTCGCCAACGGCGTACCGCGGCCGCATCGCCCACATCTGGATGCAGTTCGGAGCGACCATCGGGCCGTGACCGTCCCGGTAGCTCGACGGCGTCTCGCCGATGATCTCGCGGAACGTGCGGCTGAACGTGCCGAGGCTCATGAAGCCCACGTCGAAGCAGATGTCCGTGATGCTCCGATCCGTCTCGCGCAGCAGGAACATCGAGCGCTCGACGCGCCGGCGCTGCAGGTAGCGGTGCGGCGTCTCGCCGAACGCGGCCCGGAAGCTGCGGATGAAGTGGGCCTCCGACACGTGCGCGACGGCCGCGATCGAGGCGACGTCGAGCGGCTCCGCATAGGCGCGGTCCATCGCGTCACGCGCCCGCAGGAGGCGGCGGTTCAGGTCCTCGACCTCTCGGCTCACGTCCGAAACCGTACCGCCATCGGCCGGGCGCCGCGACCACCCGGATCGGCGGTCGGGGCGGCGGCCGAGATCGGCGGCGTCAGCCCGGGCTGACGACCGGCCCGGTGTTGCGAGGCCGGACGATGCGCGTCACGCCGTCGAGGCCCTGCGCCGCGGCCGCCTCGGCCAGCGAACGCTCGACCGGCGCGGGGTCGCCGCCGGGGCCGACGAACGCGAGCACCGTCGAGCCCGCGCCCGACAGGAACGCGCCCAGTGCACCGGCGGCCCGAGCGGCACCGGTCAGCCGTGGCAGCTCCGGGTACGCGACCGAGCGGTAGGGCTCGTGGATCCGGTCGACGGTGAGGTCCGCGAGCAGCTCGAGCCGGCCGGACGCGATGCCCGCCACGCCGATGGCGACGCGGCCCATGTTCTCGACGGCGTCACGGTGCGGGACCTCGGCCGGCAGGACGCGACGCATCGCCTCCGTCGACAGCCGCCGATCCGGGATGAACAGGACCGCCTGCAGGCCCTCGGGCGCATCGAACCGCACGGCCTCGACGCGATCGCCGAGGTGCGCCGAGACGACGAACCCTCCGAGGAGCACGGCCGCGGCGTTGTCCGGATGGGACTCGATCGTCGTCGCGAGGTGCAGCAGCGCGTCGTCGCGCAGGTGCGCGCCCGCCATCGCATTGCCCGCCACGACGCCGCCGACCGTCGCCGCGGCCGACGAGCCGAGGCCGCGCGAGAGCGGAATCTCGTTGTCCATGACGATCCGCCAGCCGAGCGATGCCGGGCGCGGCCCCAGCGCCGCCTCGAGCGCCGCCTCGAGGCCCGCGACGAACCGGTTCTCGCGATTCGCCGGCAGGTCGCCGGCTCCCTCGCCGGTGACGACGAGGTCGATCGAGCCGTCCCCGTCGCACGCCTCCACCGTGACCCGGTTCACGAGCTCCAGCGCGAGCCCGAGGCAGTCGTACCCGGCGCCGAGGTTCGCGGACGACGCCGGGACCTCGACGACGAGCGACCGCCCGGGCAGGTCCGCCCAGGTCACCACGCCGTCGCCGCCCGTCTCACCACCAGCCGAGCGCCTGCATGACGGACGGCACCGTGGGCTCCGCCTGCACGGGGTTGATCGACAGGCCGCGCTCGGCCGTCGTCGGGTCCTTGAGGCCGTTCCCGGTCAGGACGCACACCACGAGCGCGTCGCGGTCCACCTCGCCGGCCGCGGCGGCCGCGGCCACGCCCGCCACCGACGTCGCCGACGACGGCTCGCAGAACACGCCCTCGAGGCGTGCCAGCTCGCGGTGCGCGAACAGGATCTGCTCGTCGGTGACCGCCGAGATCCGCCCGCCGGAGGCGTCGCGGGCCTCGACGGCGAGGTCCCACGACGCGGGGTTGCCGATCCGGATCGCGGTCGCGATGGTCTCCGGATGGTCGACGGGCCGGCCCGACACGAGTGGCGCCGCGCCGGCCGCCTGGAAGCCCCACATGCGCGGGGTGGCATCGACCCGGCCGGCGTCGCGGTACTCGCGGAACCCGCGCCAGTAGGCGCTGATGTTGCCCGCGTTGCCGACGGGGATCGCGAGGATGTCGGGCGCCCGCCCGAGGTCGTCGCAGATCTCGAAGGCCGCCGTCTTCTGGCCCTCGAGCCGGAACGGGTTGACGGAGTTGACGAGCGTGATCGGGTGGTCGTCCTGCTCGGACAGCGCCCGCACGATACGCAGCGCCTCGTCGAAGTTGCCCGACACGCTGATCGTCCGTGCACCGAAGACCAGCGCCTGCAGAAGCTTCCCGACGGCGATCTTGCCCTCGGGCAGGACGACGACGCACTCGAGGCCCGCGGCGGCGGCGTACGCGGCGGCCGATGCCGACGTGTTGCCGGTCGAGGCGCAGATCACGCTCCTCGCCCCGTCCTCGAGCGCCTTCGCGACCGCCACGACCATGCCCCGATCCTTGAACGAGCCGGACGGATTCTGGCCCTCGATCTTGAGGTGCAGGTTCGGGACGCCGATCGCGGCACCCAGCCGGCGAGCCGGCACGAGCGGCGTGCCGCCCTCGCCGAGCGATACCACCGGCGTGGCGTCGGTGACGGGCAGGAAGTCGCGGTAGCGATCGACGAGCGACGGGCGCGGCGCGAGGGTCGTGGACATCGTGGTCAGTCTCCCACCGGGTAGCAGGCGCCGGACGGCGCCGCGACGCACTCGCCGGCGACCGGCCGCACCTCGATGCGCGAGCGCGCGGTTGCGGCTGGCAGCCCTGCCCACGTCGATCCCTGCCCGCGCGCGACCGCGACCAGATCGCCGAGCACGGCGGAGGAGGTCGCCGCGCCGCCCGCGCCCGGGCCCTCGAACGCGACCCGACCGACGGGCGCCGCGTCGACCTCGATCCGGTTCAGCACGCCGTCGCAGCGCCCGAACGCCGACCCGCCGGGAAGCGCCGTCGGGACGACGGACGCCTCGATCGCGCCGTCCTCGGCGAGGCGCGCGGTCGCGAGCAGCCGGATCGTCCGGCCCTCGGCGGCCAGGGCCGCGACGTCGTCGGCGGTCACCCCCGTGATGCCGGGCGAACCGGCCTCGCCGCGCGTGGTGCCGGGACGGTTCCCGATCGCCTCCGGGGCGAGCCAGTGCCCGAACACGAGCCGCGCGAGGATGACCAGCTTGTTCACGGCGTCGAGGCCCTCGACGTCGGCCGTCGGATCGGCCTCGGCGTAGCCGCGTGCCTGCGCATCCTCGAGGACGTCGGCGTACTCGCGGCCCTCGCGGGCCATCGCCGTGAGCATGTAGTTCGTCGTCCCGTTCACGATGCCGCGCACCCGCGCGACCCGGTTCGCGGCGAGGTCGAGCGCCAGCGGCCCGAGGACCGGGACGCCGCCCGCCACCGCGGCCTCGAAGCGGAGCGGCGACTCGGCCTCGCGGGCGATCCGCTCGAGCTCCGCCCCGTGATGCGCGACGACGTGCTTGTTCGCGGTCACGACGGCCTTGCCGGTGCCGAGCGCCGCGGCGATGAGCGTCCGGGCCGGCTCGTCGCCACCGGCCAGCTCTACGAGGACGTCGATCTCGTCCGAAGCGACGAGGTGGGCCGGCGCGTCCGTGAGCAGCTCCTCGGGGACGCCGGCGGCGATCGCGCGCTCGACGTTCCGGACGGCGACGCCCGCGAGCACCAGCGGCGCGCCATCGGCGGGCTGGAGCCGTGGCGACCGGTCGAGGAGCGCGCGGACGACCTCGCGGCCGACGGTGCCGGCGCCGATCACGCCGATGCGCAGGGGCTGGACGGACACGTCGCCTCTCGTGACGGAATGGGGCTGGCGGGATGGTACCGAACCGTCCGGCGCCCCAGCCGGCGAAGGATCCGCCGCCGGCACCCGACTCGCCTGCCGCCGGGTGAGGGCGGTCCCGTACACTCGCCGCCAATGACCGTCGAGCTCGCTCCCGCGCCGTCCCCGACCGCCGCGCCGGCGCCGCGCCCGCGGATCTTCTCCGGGATCCAGCCGTCCGGCCTCGTGCACCTGGGCAACGACCTGGGCGCGATCCGCAACTACGTCATGCTCCAGTTCGAGTACGAGGCGATCTACTGCATCGTCGACTACCACGCGCTCACGAGCACGCACGACGCGGACGTCCTCCGGTCGCGGACCCGAGAGATGGCCGCAGGCCTCCTCGCGCTGGGGCTGGATCCCGAGCGCTGCACGCTGTTCGTCCAGAGCCACCGTCCCGAGCACACCGAGCTGATGTGGCTGCTCTCGACCGTGACGCCGGTGAGCTGGCTGGAGCGCACGCCGACCTACAAGGACAAGATCGCCACCCAGCCCGACGACGTGAACCACGGCCTGCTGACGTACCCGGTCCTGCAGGCGGCCGACATCGTCATCTACAAGGCGAGCCTCGTGCCGGTCGGCAAGGACCAGGCCGCGCACCTCGAGCTGAGCCGCGAGATCGTGCGCGCCTTCAACAACCGCTACGGCGACACGTTCCCCGAGCCGCAGGCGGTGTACACGCCGGCCCCCGTCGTCCTGGGGACCGACGGCGTCAAGAAGATGTCGAAGTCGGTCGGCAACACCATCGACATCCTGGGCGACCCGGACGTGATCCGGAAGCAGGTCATGTCGATGGTGACGGACACGAAGCGCATCCTGCGCACCGATCCGGGCCGGCCGGAGGTGTGCAACGTCTGCCAGCTGCACCGGTTCTTCGGCGACGACTACGAGGACATCTGGGACGGCGAGCGGACCGCGCGGACGGGCTGTGTCGACACCAAGAAGCTGCTCGCGCAGCGGATCATCGACCACTACGCCCCCGCGCGGGAGCGGTACGCCGAGCTGATGGCCAACCCGGCCGAGATCGACGGCATCCTCGAGGCCGGCGCCGACCGCCTGAAGCCGAAGGCGCAGGCGACGATGGACGAGGTCCGGCACCGGATGGGCCTGCGCTGAGCAGTCCTCCGGACGATGGCTCGCATCGCGTCGCCTCGGCCGTCGGAGGGCCGATGCTTGTGAGCGTCGCCTCGGCCGTCGGAGGGCCGATGCTTGTGAGCGTCGCCTCGGCCGTGGGACGACGGATCGTCGCTGGCGCCGCGGCGTAGGCTGTCGCCCATGCCGCAGGACGTCCTCACCGAGCGCCAGCGCCGGCTCCTCGACGCCGTCCTGATCCTGGGCGTCGTCGCGCTCGCGTTCGTCGTGATCGGCTTCGCCGGGAGCGTGTTCTACGCGTTCGGCGACATCCTGCTGCTGTTCTTCCTCGCGTGGCTGCTGTCGTTCGCGCTGCTGCCGCTGATCACGTTCGTGGCGCGGGTGCCCCGGGTGCCGCCGCAGGCCGCCGTGATCATCGTGTACCTGACGATGGTGGCCCTGCTGCTCGGCATCATCGTCCAGGCGTCGGCGACGATCTACGCCTCGATCAGCCAGTTCCCGTTCACCGAGTTCGAGACCCAGCTGACGATCCTGCTCACCGACATCCAGTCGCGGCTCGCGGCGCTCGGCCTCAACGTGGACCTGGTCGGCCAGGCACCGACGATCGTGGCCAACCTCCGCGAGTGGGCGGCGCAGCTCGTGGGGCCGCTGCAGTCGCTGGCGTTCGCGTCCATCGGCGTGTTCGGCAACGTGCTCCTGCTGGTGATCCTGTCGATCTACATCGCGCTCGACCGCGAGGACATCCTCGCCTTCCTGTACCGGCTCGTGCCGCCTGCGCTCGTGCCCCAGGCGCGGCTGCTGCAGGTCGCGGTCGGGCGATCGTTCGGCGGGTTCCTGCGCGGCCAGCTGATCCTGGGCCTGGTGTTCGGCGCGTTCACCGCGCTCGTGAACATCGTCTTCGGGCTCCAGTACGCGGCGCTCACGACGGTCGCCGCCGGGCTGCTCCAGATGATCCCGTTCTTCGGCCCGTTCCTGTCGTGGGCGCCGCCCGTCGTCGCGGCCGCGCTGACGCCCGACGGCCCGGTCCTGCCGGTGCTCATCCTCATGGCCATCGCGTGGTTCGTGACGATGAACATCCTGTCGCCGCGGCTCATGTCCGGGTCGGTCGGCGTCCACCCGATCGTCGTCCTGGCATCGGTGGTCATCGGCTCGAAGATCGCGGGCATCGCCGGGGCGATCTTCGGCATCCCGATCGCGGCGGTCCTCTCGGCGTTCTTCTTCCACTGGGTCGCACGGTCGCGGGAGAGCGGGACCGTGGCGGACCGGGCGACCCGGCGCGTCGCGGCGCGGGAAGGGCGGAACGTCCGCCGGCCGCGCGAGCCCGTGCCGGGCGTGGACGCCGACGTCGACGATGACCGACAGCCCGGCTCGCCGATCGCCGAACCCGCCGAGCCGTCCGCCGCCGGTGCGACGCCCGGGGAGCCGCCGCACGCCCCGCGCGCCCTGCCCGACGCGTCTGGCCGCGTGCCCGACGCCGCGCCACGCTCCGCGGCCACGCCGGTCCGGCCCCCGGCGCAGCCCGCGGAGGAATCCGGCGCGTGACCGACGAGAAGGGCCGAACGCCGTCACGGGACGAGGAACCGGCGCGGGACGAGGAACCGGCGCGCGACGGCGACGCCGCACGCGACCAGCCGCCCGAGATGACCCGCGAACGCGCTCGCGCGGAGCGGCGGGACCTCGACAAGGAGCGCGGCGAGCCCGTCGCCGGAAAGCGCGGCAAGCCGCGATCCCTGAAGCGCGTCGCGACGCCGGGCGAGGCGCCCTCGCGGCCGCGGATCCTCGTCACCAATGACGACGGCATCGAGTCGCGGGGCCTGCTCGCCCTCAAGCTCGCCCTGGACCCGCTGGGCGACGTCACGGTCGTGGCGCCCGACACCAACCAGTCCGCCGTCGGCCACCAGAAGACGCTCATGCGGCCGCTCCGGGTCCGCGAGCGCAGCCTCGGCGACGGGTCGATGGGCTATTCCGTCGACGGATCGCCCACCGACTGCGTCTCGCTCGCGTTCCTCGGCTTCTTCGAGGAGCGGTTCGACCTCGTCGCGTCCGGCATCAACTACGGCGCGAACCTGGGCGACGACATCACATACTCCGGGACGGTGTCGGCCGCGATGGAGGCGGTGATCAACAGCTGCCCGGCGTTCGCGATCTCGCAGGAGTACGACGAGCACATCGACTTCACGCTCGCCGGCATGGCCGCAACGGTCGTCGCCCGCAACATCCTCGAGCACGGGCTCAAGCGCGGCGAGCTGATCTCGGTCAACGTGCCGGCGGTGCCGGCCGACGAGGCGCAGGGCTTCGAGATCACGCGCGTCGGCCGGCGCGTGTACCAGGACGAGCTGATCCGCCGCACCGACCCGCGCGGCATCCCGTACTTCTGGATCGGCGGCCCGGCACCGTCGGGGATCCCCGTGCCCGGGACCGACTTCCACGCCGTGGTCAACCGCCGGATCTCGGTCACGCCGCTCCACCTGGACCTCACGGGCCGCAGCCTCATGCGCCAGCTCAAGTCCTGGGAGTGGACGCTCGAGCGCGAGCAGGCCGTGGCCGACGGCGTCCCGACGACGAGCCCCGTCGAGCAGGAGCGCATCGTCGAGGAGGCGCAGATCGAGCGCCGGTAGCCCGGCACGCGGCGAGGCGGCGCATCGTCATGCGTCCATCGGGCGTGGGGACGGTCGCCCGCTGGCTCGGCGGCCGCGTTCGCCCACGATCGCGGCATGCACGCAGCCGCCGCATCGATCGCCGCACCCGCCGCGCGCCCGGGCTATGACCCGGACGCCGCGGCGACCGCGCGCCGCGTGCTGCCGATGCTCGCCGAGGAGCGCGTCGTGTGGCTCTCGACCGTCCGACCGGACGGCTCGCCGCACCTCGTCCCGACGTGGTTCCTGTGGGACGGCGAGGCGCTGCTCGTGTGGTCGAAGCCGAACGCCGTCAAGGTGCGCAACCTTCGCGCGAACCCGCGGCTGATGGTCGCGGTCGGCGACCCGCACGCCGACTTCAACGTGGGGCTCATCGAGGCGTCGGCGGAGCTCGCGGCGCCCGGGTCGCTGTCCGTCCCGGACGCGTTCTTCGCGAAGTACCACGACGAGCTCGCCACCGCGGGCCTCGACCCCGAAGGGTTCCGTGCGACCTACACGCAATCGGTCCGCGTCGTGCCCAGCCGCTTCGTGGCGTGGCACGGCCGGGCCGAGCGCCCGGTGACCGCGGCCGGCGCGGCCGGCGCGGCCGGCGCGGCGCGCACGGCACCGCGGTTGTCGGCGGCCCTCGCGGGCTGGCTCGACCGCCTGGCGGATCGGCTTCGCGGCTTCGACTCGACGCCCGCGGGCCCGGCGGCGCTGCCCGCCTGACCGTTCGCTATCGCCGGCGGCGCTTCGCGTCCGCGAGCACCTCGCGCGCCGCGTTGCGGCCGGGGAGCCCGGTGACGCCCCCGCCCGGGTGCGCACCCGACCCCGCCAGGTACAGCCCGTCGACCGGCATCCGGTAGCGGGCCCAGCCGAGGAGCGGCCGCCACAGGAAGAAGGAGTCGAGCGCGGGCTCCGCGTGGAGCGGATGACCGCCGGTCAGGCCGTACTCGGCCTCGAGGTCCGACGGCGTGAGCACCTGGCGGGCGCGGACCCGCTTGCCGAGCTTCGGCGCGACGGTCTCGAGCGTCCGGACCACGAGGTCGCCAACCTGCTCGCGCCGCTCCGCCCACGCGTCGGCCGGCAGGCGGGCCGGCATCCATTGCGCGATGACGCTCATCACGTGCGTGCCGTCCTTTGCGCCCGCGACGAGCGACGGGTCGACGAGCGACGGGATGGTCGCCTCGAGCACGGGCGACGACGGCAGCAGCCCGTACTTCGACGGGTCGAACGACCGCTCCATGTCGTCGATGGACGACGCCCCGACCAGGATCCGGCCGCGGAGCAGCCGCGGATCGTCGCCGGCCGCGGGGAACGAGGGCAGCCCGTCGAGGACGAGGTTCACCTTGGCCACCGACCCGGGCGTTCGGATGTTGCCCGCGCGCCAGCGCATCGACGGCCCGACGACCACGGGGTCGACGAGCGTGGTCAGGAGCCGCTTGGGATCGACGCCCGACACGACCGCCGGCGCCCTGAGCTCCTCGCCGGACGCGAGGGCGACGCCGGTGACCGCGCCGTCGCGCGTCGTGACCTCCGTCACCCTGGCGTTGAGCCGGATCTCCGCGCCGGCCGCACGGGCCGCGGCCGCAATCGCCTCCGCGACCGCGGAAGGCCCACCGCGCGCGTAGACCGTCTCGCCGGACCCGCCGCCGTCGTTGCCCGCGGCATCCGCGAGGAGCACCGCCGTCGAGCCGGCCGACCACGGGCCCATCGCCGTGTAGCGCACGCCGCGCCACGCGGTCACGGCGCGAATGGGCTCCGCGCTGAACCACTCGCCCGTGAAGTCCGCGACGGCCATCGCGAGGACGCGGAGGATCGTCCGTCCGTCGTCCTTGCCGAGGCCGCGGAACGCGCGGCCGAGCCGAAGCCCGAGGAGGGCGTCGCCGAACCCGGGCGCCCGGACGTCGGGCGGCGCCTCGTCCGCGAGGTCCGCGAGGAACCCGGCGAGCGACCGGACGCGGCTGTCGAACTCGACGTAGGAGGTTGCCTCGTCCGCGGAATAGGCCCGCAGCGCGTCCCACGTCCGGTTGAGCTCGGCGAACAGGGTGACGGCGCGGCCGTCCGGCTGTGGGGCGAACACCCGCACCTCGGGCGCGACGAGCGACAGGCCGTGCTTTGCGAGCTCCAGCTCCCGGACCACCGACGGCTTCAGCCGGCCGACCGTGTGGGCGAGCGCCGGGACGCGGACGCCGCCAAGCTCCTCGGTGACCGCCGCGCCGCCGACGACGCCGCGCGCCTCGACCACCGCCACGCGCAGGCCGGCGCGCGCGAGGTATGCGGCCGCGGTCAGCCCGTTGTGGCCGGCGCCGACGACGATCGCGTCGTAGGCGCTCCCGCCCGCCACGGCGTTCGCCGGCACCCCAGGTGCCGCGGTCGCGCCGCTCATGCCGCCCTCCGGCCGCCCCGGGCCTTGAGCACCTCGAGCGCCGCGAGCCGGCCGTTCGCCCCCATCAGGCCGCCGCCCGGGTGGGTGGACGAGCCCGACAGGTACAGGTTGCGGATCGGCGTCCGGAACCGGGCGTAGCCCGGGACGGGACGGTTGAAGAACAGCTGCTCGAGCGACAGCTCGCCCTGGAAGATGTTCCCCTCGGTGAGGCCGATCGTCCGCTCGATGTCCAGCGGCGTCAGCACCTGGCGGCCGACGATGATGTCGCGGATGTTCGGCGCGAACTCGGCGATCCGGTTGATCACGGCGTCGCCGAACGCCTCGCGCTGGTCATCCCAGGTGCCGAGCTCGGGCGCCAGCTTGTACGGCGCGTACTGGACGAAGCAGCTGATCACGTGCTTGCCGGGCGGCGCCATCTGGGGGTCGACGAGGGTCGGGATGATCATGTCGATGTACGGGCGGCTGGAGAAGTGCCCGTACTTCGCGTCGTCGTAGGCCTGCTCCATCTCGCGCGTCGTGGGGCTGAACGAGATCGCGCCCCGCAGGTGCTCGCCGAACCCGGGCAGGCACGAGAAGTCGGGCAGCCGGTCGACGGCGAGGTTGACCTTGCCGGACGAGCCGCGGAACTTGAACCGCCTGACCTCCTGCTCGAACGTCGGGTCGAGCGTGCCGGCCTCGAGCAGGTCCAGGAACGTCACCTTGGCGTCCGCCGACGAGAGCACGACGCCGGCCTCGATCTCCTCGCCCGACGCGAGGACGACGCCCGTGGCCCGGTCGCCGCTGACCTTGATCCGGGCGACGGGCGCCTCGGTGCGGATCTGCGCGCCCTGGGCCTGCGCCGCGCGAGCGATCGCGTACGACACGCCGCCCGTGCCGCCCTTCGGGATGCCCCATGCGCGGAACGCCCCATCGATCTCGCCCATGTAGTGGTGGAGCAGGACGTACGCGGTGCCGGGCGACCGGATCCCCTGGTACGTCCCGATGATCCCGGACGCCGACATCGTCGCCTTGAGCGGATCGGTCTCGAACCACTGGTCGAGGAAGTCCTTGGCCGACATCGTCATCAGCTGGACGAACACGGCCTGCTGGCGCTCGGGGAGCTGGCCGAAGCGGCGGGCGAGCGACGCGAGCGGGAGCATCGGCCGCGGGTCGTTCTCGGTCGGATCGCCCGGGACGATGCCGAGGATCGGCTTGATGAAGCGGGCCATCTCGACCATGAGCTGGCCGTATTCCTCGTACGCCTCGGCGTCGCTCTTGGACCACCGGCGCAGCTCGCGGATCGTGCGGCCGTGGTCGTTGACCCGCCACAGGTAGTCGCCGCCCTTCGGCCCCTCGCCCTCGCGCAGCGGGGTGAACGTGCCGTCGAGCGGCAGGATGTCCAGCCCGTGCTTCGGCAGCTCGAGGTCGCGGATGATCTCCGGCCGCAGCAGGCTCACGACGTACGACGCGACCGAGAACCGGAACCCGGGGACGATCTCCTCGGTGACCGCGGCGCCGCCCAGGACGTGGCGGCGCTCGAGGACCAGCGTCCTGAGGCCGGCGCGCGCGAGATACGCGGCCGAGATCAGGCCGTTGTGGCCACCCCCGATGATCACCGCGTCGTAGCGCTGCGGCACGCGGTCCCCTCCGTTATGCACCGTGCATCAAGCCGATGCAGTCTAGCGGACGCACGCGTGCGGGCCGCACCGCCGTCCGTGTGCGTGGCACGGACCCACCACATCTCCAAGCCGTGACCGTTATCCAGCTCCAGGGGCGTCGAACGCTGCTTCCGCGCGCATCGAACGGCGACGATCCGCATCGGCGTGCACGGCATCGGTCAAGACGCAGGCGCCGACGAGCGGCGGCCGTCGATCGACGTGGATGGCGGTCACGCGGTTCGGATCTGGTGGATCGGGACGTCGGGGAGATGGGCCGCGGGCACGAGCCCGCACTCCCTGGCCAGCGCGGAGCGGCTGCCTCGTCCCGCGCCCACGGTCGCCGCTGCTACCCTCGGGCCCTACGCACGAGGAGGGCCCGTGAGCGTCGGCACCCCGTTCCATGACCGGACCGCGCCGTTGAACGTGAAGATGCAGTGGCGCGAATGGGCGGGCTACTTCGCCCCGTCCGCCTATGCCGACGCGCATGACATCGAGTACAACGCCATCCGCGAGGCCGCGGCGGTGATCGACGTCAGCCCGCTGTACAAGTACCGGGTCTCGGGGCCCGATGCCCTGCGCCTCGCCGACCGCGTGATCACCCGCGACGCGTCGAAGCTCAAGGTCGGCCAGGTGATCTACACGCCGTGGTGCGACGAGCACGGCAAGGTCGTCGACGACGGCACGATCCACCGGGTCGGCGACCAGGAGCTGCGGTGGACGGCCGCCGATCCGCAGTACCGCTGGCTGAGCCTCAACGCGGCCGGGCTCGACGTCGCCATCGAGGACGTCTCGGAGCACGTCGCCGCGCTCGCCCTCCAGGGCCCGTTCAGCCGCGCGGTGCTCGAGGCGGCGACCGGCGAGAACTTCTCGGACCTGCGCTACTTCCGCCGGCGCGCCACAAAGGTGGCAGGCATCGACGTGGACGTCAGCCGGACCGGGTACACCGGCGACCTCGGTTACGAGCTGTGGATCCCGGCCGAGGGCGCGCCGCAGGTGTGGGACTCGCTGTTCGCCGCCGGCCAGGCGTATGCGATCCGGCCCGCGGGGATGTACGCGCTCGACGTCACGCGGCTCGAGGCCGGCCTGATCATGCTCGAGGTCGACTACACCTCGGCGCGCCACGCCATGAACCCGGAGCAGAACTACAGCCCGTTCGAGATCGGGCTCGGGAAGCTCGTGAGCTTCGACAAGGGCGACTTCGTCGGGCGACGCGCGCTCGAGGCGGAGGTCGCGGCCGGTGGGCCCGCGCGTCGGCTCGTCGGCCTGCAGCTCGACTGGTACGACATCGAGGGGCTGTTCGACGCCCAGGGGCTGCCGCCCGCCATCTCGCCCTTCGTCGACCGCTCCCCGACGCCGGTGTTCGCGGACGGCCGGCAGGTGGGCAAGGCGACGTCGCACGGATGGAGCCCGATCCTGAAGCAGGCCATCGCGCTCGCGTTCGTTCCCGCCCGATACGACCGCGTCGGGTCGAAGCTGCAGGTGGAGTGGAGCGTGGAAGGTCGCCGCGGCCGCGTCGCCGCGACAGTCGTGGAGCTGCCGTTCCTCGACCTCGAGCGCAAGCGCGCATGACCGCCACGGATGACCAGCTCGCGGCGCTCGACCGCGTCGTCGCGGAACGGCTGGACGGCTGGACCCACGAGCTGATCGAGTTCCTCGCGATCCCGTCGGAGGGCGGCGACGCGGTTGCCCTGCGGGCCGCCGCGGACTGGACCGCCGCGCGCCTGCGACGCCTCGGCGCGAGCGTCGAAGTGCTCGAGGTCGACGGCGCACCGCCCCTCGTCGTCGGCGAGATCGGCGACGGGCCCCGGACCGTGACCGCCGTCCAGCACTACGACAACCAGCCGGCGTCGCCGCTCGAGCTGTGGACGACGCCTCCATACGAGCCCGCGGTCCGCGACGGCCGCGTCTACGCGCGCGGCGCGACCGACAACAAGGGCGAGTTCCTGCCGCGCGTCTGGGCGGTCGAAGCGTGGCTCGCGGCCATCGGGCCGCTGCCGTGCCGCGTCCGGTACCTCGTCGAGGGTCAGGAGGAGACGGGCAGCGGGGCGCTCGATGCGCTGCTGGGCCTGCGCCCGGGCCTGCGCGAGGCGGACGCCGCCCTGATCGAGGGTGGCGGGCTCGACTTCGAGGGCCGACCGCAGGTCGTCGGCGGCGGCAAGGGCATCGTGGTACTCGACCTCCGGGTCCGGACCATGGCCCACGATGCGCACTCGAGCCTCACGGTCGTGCTGCCCAACGCGGGCCACCGGTTGATCGCGGCCCTCGCGACCTTCTGGGACGCCGACGGCCGCCCGGCCGTGGCCGGGCTCGCCGCGGGCAAACGGGCGCCGACCGACGACCAGCTCGCGGCCATCCGCTCGATGGACCTCTCGACCCTCGACGACATCCGCCAGGACTGGCAGGTGTCGCGGTTCGTGGGCGGGCTCGACGGCTACGACGCGCTCGAGGCGCTGACGTTCCAGACGACGCTCAACCTGCAGGGCCTGTGGGCGGGCCACACCGAGGCGACGCCCAAGACGGTCACGCCGGCGGAGGCGAACGCGCGCCTCGACATCCGCATCGTCCCCGACCAGGACCCGTCGGCGATGATCGCCGCCGTTCGCCGGCACCTCGACGACCACGGCTTCGGGGATGTCGAGATCATCCCCCGCGAGGGCGAGCCGGCGTGGTGGACCCCGCCCAGCCACCCGCTCGTCCGGCTCGCGGCACGTGCGTCCGAGGATGTCGTCGGCATGCCGGCGAGCGTCGGCGTGTCGATGGCCGGGACCGTGCCGATGTTCCAGGTGTGCGCCGCGAACCGCGTCCCCGCGACGACGCTCGGCGCCGCGCGCGACGACTGTCGCGCCCACGCACCCGACGAGAACATCCGGATCGACGACCTCGGGATCGCGACGCGGATCACCGCGCGCTTCCTCGGCGGGTTCGCGGCCCTGCCCGAGGTCCCGCGCGTTCCCTAGCTAGCCGTCGCCCAGGTTCGCCCGCACCCGCTCGCAGATCCACTCCGCCATGTCAGCCGAGCGTCCGCGACGTGAAGGCCTCGAGCTCGGCGAGCGCCGCGGGCATCGTCGTGCGCCCGAACCCGAGACGGAAGTGGTTGCCCGGGTGCCCGAAGATCGAGCCCGGCGCGATGAGGACGCCGGTCGCCTCGAGCAGGTCCTGCGCGAACCGGTCGATCGGGACGCCGCCCAGGAGCTCCGGGAAGCCGACCGGGCCGCCACGCGGCCGGACCCATCGGAAGTGCCGGGCCTGCCGTTCGAAGAACGGGTCGATCAGGTCGAGGTTCGCGTCCACGATGGCCCGGCTGCGCCCCAGCACCACGTCGCGGGCGCGCAGCGCGATCAGCGACAGCACCTCGGCGGGCGCCGACGCGCAGATCGTCGTGTAGTCCTTGAACCGCGCGGCGGCATCGAGGAGTGCGGCGTCGTGGGTGGCCAGCCACCCGATCCGCACGCCGGCCAGCGCGAACGACTTGGACATCACGCCGATGCTGACGACGTGCGGGCCCGCGTCGGCGCCGGCCATCAGGCGGTCCGCCGCGTCGCGCTCCAGGAACCGGTAGACCTCGTCGACGACCAGCGTCGCGCCGGCGTCGGCCGCGAGGTCCACGATCGCGCCGAACGTCGCGGCATCCGGCATCGAGCCCGTCGGGTTGTGCGGCGCGTTGATGACGATGAGCCTGGTCGTCGCGCGCAGCTCTCCGCGCAGCCGATCGACGTCGATCGCCCAGCCGTCCTCCTCGCGGAGCTCGTGGAGCGCGACGTCCGCGCCGGTCGAGCGGGCGACCTCGTGGAGGCTCTGGTAGCTGGGCCACCCGACGATCGCATGGTCGCGCGGGCCGAGCATCACGTTCGCCAGCACGAAGATCGCTTCCTCTGCGCCGCTGAACACGAGGACCTCGTCCTCGGCCACCGTGTCGTACAGGGTGGCGATCTCGCGCCGCAGCAGCGGGTGCCCGAGCGACTCCGTGTAGCCGAGCCGGAGGTCGCGCCACAGCTCGGCGCCTTCGGCGTCCGCGAGCGCGACCAGGTCCGCCATCGCCCAGCCCTCGACGTCGCTCGCGCACAGCAGGTGGCGCACGGCGAACTCGTAGCGGGCGAAGAAGCGTTCGAGCTCGAAGTCCGCGATCCGCATCCCCGCCATCATCCGGCATCCGGGCGCCGATCGAGACGCGGGCCGCGGGGCGGCGTCAGGCGGGCCCCGACACGCCCGCGTCGTCGAACGTCGCCATGCCGTCGCGGACGCGCGCCGCCGCCTGGAGGAGCCCGATCGCGAGGGCCGCGCCACTCCCCTCGCCCAGCCGCAGCTCGAGCTCGAGCAGCGGGCGCAGGCCGAGACGGTTGAGGACGATGGCATGCCCTGGCTCGGGCGACCGGTGCGCGGCGATCAGCCGGTCGGGCAGCCCGGGGGCGAGATCGCAGGCGACGAGGGCCGCCGCACCGGTGATGAACCCGTCGAGGACGACGGGGATGCGTGCGGCCGCCGCGCCGAGGATCACGCCCGTCAGGCACGCGATCTCGAGCCCGCCGACCGCCGCGAGAACCCCGACGGGATCGAGCCGGTCCGGCGCGTTCACGGCGATCGCCCGCTCGATGGCCCGGACCTTCCGCTGCCGTCCTTCGGCATCGACGCCCGTCCCGAGCCCGGTGACCGCGTCGGGCGCGAACCCGGTCAGCACCGACGCCACGGCGCTCGCCGCGGTCGTGTTGCCGATGCCCATCTCGCCGACGCCGACGATCCCGGCGCCATCCGCGGCCACATCACGGGCAACCTCGATGCCGGCCTCGATCGCGGCCTCGGCGTCCTCGCGGCGCATCGCGGGACCCGCGGTGAAGTCCGCGGTGCCGTCGCGGACCCGGCGGCGCAGCAGCCGCGCGTGCGCCGTGTCGGGGTCACCGTCCGGGACGGCCCCGGCGACGCCCACGTCGACCACCACGACGTCGGCCCCGATGCCCCCGGCGAGGGCGTTGATCGCCGCCCCGCCGGCGACGAAGTTGGCGACCATCTGCGCGGTCACCTCGGGCGGATAGGCGGACACGCCGTGCCGGGCGACGCCGTGATCGCCCGCGGCGACGACGATCGCCGGGTGATCGACGCGCGGCGCCGGATCGCCGGTGATCCCTGCGAGCTGCTCCACGAGCTCCTCGAGCCGGCCCAGGCTCCCGGGCGGCTTCGTCAGGGCGTCGAGATGCGCACGTGCCGCCGCGATGGCGCCCGCATCGGGCTCGCCCAGGGCATGGATCGCGGCGAGCGCGCGCTCGAGCTCGCTCACGGCTTGAGCCGTAGCGGCAGGCCGGCGACGACGAGCTCGACCTCGTCGGCGTGGGCGGCGATGCGCTGGTGGGCAAGGCCGGTGAGGTCGCGGAACGATCGGGCACCCGCGTGCATCGGCGCGAGGCCGATCCCGAGCTCGTCGCTGACGATCACGACGGGTCCGGGCCGGGCGTCGATCGCCGCCAGCGCCGCGGCGAGCGGGCCGTCCAGGATGGGGTCGGGGTCGACGGGCTCGTCGCCGGCCAGCGCGCTGAGCCACAGCGTGAGGCCTTCGACGAGCACCGGCTCGGCGTCCGCGGTCCTCGCGATCGCGCCGGCCAGGTCGGTCCCGACGTCGATCGTGGGCCACGACGCCGGCCGGTCCCGGCGATGGCGCGCGATCCGGCGATCGAGCTCCGGGTCGCCCGGGATGGCCGTCGCGAGCACCCACGCCCGGCCGTCGCCCGCGAGCTCGCGCGTGCGCGCGAGCGCGCGACCGCTCTTGCCGCTGCGCGTGCCGCCGAGCAGGAACACGAGCGGGTGCGCCATCAGCTCGGCGCCACGGCGGATGCGGCGATCGCCGCGGCGACGAGGACGGACGTCTCGGCGAGCACCACGGTCGCGCCGAGGCCGTCGCCGTCGAGGCCGTGCCGGGCATGCACGACGGCCCACGCGGCGGCCAGCCCCACCACCATCCCGAGCGCGACGGCGATGCACGCGAACAGCGATCCCTCGAGCAGGATCGGGCCGGCGAGCAGCGCGACGGGCACGGCGGCCGCGAGGACCGCGTCGACGCCGCGCGCGTCGCGTGCGAACCCCGCCGCGAGTCCAGCGGCCCGGGCCCCGCCCCTCGCCGCGATCGCCACGACCACCGCCGCGGCCCGGCCCCACGCGGCGGCGATCACCAGCACCACGACGGCCGCCCGCGGGCTCGACGCGAGCTGCGCGAGCGCCGCGACCTCGAGCCCCAGCGCCAGCAGCAGCGCGACGGCGCCCGCGGCGCCGACCGCCGGATCCTTGCGAGCCCGCTCGGCGCGCTCGGGGTCGGGCGCGGCGAGCGCGTCGGCGGTGTCGGCGAGGCCGTCGAGGTGGAGCGCGCCCGAGGCGATCGCGAGGATCGCGACGGCGAGGAGCGCCGCGATCCACGGGACGCGATCGCCGAGGGCGAGCAGCGGGAGCGCCGCCACGGCACCGAGCCCGGCGCCGACGAGCCCGAACGCGGCCGGGCCGGCCGGAGACGAGGCCGCCGACGCCTCGGGCGCCGTGGGCGTCGCAGCCGGCACCGGGATCCGGGTCAGGAACGCGACCGCGGCCAGGATCGTCCGCACGCTCAGACGGGCGCCGGCAGGCGGACGAGCGCCGGGTCGACGCCGAACACGTCCCGGATGCGCTCCGGCGCGAGGACCCAGGCCGGCGCGCCGTCGGCGACCACGCGACCGTCCGCGACGAGGACCAGGCGCGGGAAGAACGCGGCCGCCAGGGCGAGGTCGTGGAGCACGGCCACGGTCGTCGTGCCGTCGCGCTCGTTCAGGTCGGCGAGCAGCTCCATCGTCTGCACCTGGTGCCGCAGGTCGAGGTGGATCGTCGGCTCGTCGAGCAGCATCGTCGCGGCGGCCTGCGCGACGGCTACGCCGACGAGGACCAGCTGCCGTTCGCCCTGCGACAGCTCGCGCGCGTCCCGACCCAGCAGGTGACCCAGGCCCACGCGCTCGATCGCGGCGGCGACCGCGGCGCGATCGGACGGCCGCGGACCGCGGATCGGGTCCTCGTGCGGCACGCGCCCGAGCGCGACGACCTCCTCGACGCGCGCCGAGAACGGCAGCGCGGCCACCTGGGGTACGACCGCGATCCGTCGCGCGACGGCGGCGCGATCGAGCCCGCGGACCGGCTCGCCGTCGACCAGGATCCGGCCCGCCGCCGGCGCCACGAGCCCCGTCGCGGCCCGGAGCAGCGTCGACTTGCCCGCGCCGTTCGGCCCGATGACGGCGACGAGCTCACCCCGCCCGATCGCGAGGTCGACGTCCCGCAGCACGAGTCGCTCGCCGTACGCGACGGTCACGCCCTCGAGGGCGATCGCGGCGGCGGTCACAGCTCGTACCCGGCCCGCGCCGAGCGCAGGACGACGAGGAAGAACGGCGCACCGATCGCCGCCGTCACGACGCCCACGGGCACGTCGCCGAGCAGCCGTGCGACGAGATCCGACAGCAGCATCAGGTTCGCGCCCCAGAGCGCCGACAGCGGGATCACCGCCCGGGCGTTCGGCCCGACGATGAGCCGCACCACGTGCGGCACCACGAGCCCCACGAAGCCGATGAGGCCGCTCACCGTCACCGCGGCCGCGGTCACGAGCGACGCGAGTGCCAGCAGGATCGTTCGCTCGCGCCGGACGTCGACGCCGAGGTGCATCGCCGACTCCTCGCCGAGCAGCAGCGCGTTGAGCGACCGCGCCCGGACGGCGATCAGCACCGTGCCGATCGCGATCAGCGGCAGCACGCCCGCGAGGCGCTCCCACGACGACGCCTCGAACCCGCCGAGCAGGAACCCGAAGATCGTCCGCAGCGCGGCACCCGAGAGGTACATCGCCATCGCCAGCCCGGCGGCGAGCAGGGATCCGACCGCGTAGCCCGTCAGGAGCAGGCTGGTCAGGGGCGACAGCCCGCCGATGCGCGACAGGCGGTACACCGCGGTCACCGCGAGCAGCGCGCCGGCGAACGCCAGCACCTGGACGAGGCCGAACCCCACGATCGCGAACCGGACCGGGACCAGGACGGCGATCGCCGCACCGAGGGCCGCGCCGGACGCCGTGCCGAGGACGTACGGGTCCGCGAGCGGGTTGCGCAGCAGGCCCTGGAACGTCGCACCCGCGACCGCGAGCGCCGTCCCGACGACGAGCGCGGTCAGGACCCGCGGCACCCGGAGGTCCCAGACGATCGCGTCCGTCGTGGCGCTCACGCTCGACGTCGCGCCGGGCACGAGGTGGTCGACGAGCACCGCGAGGGTGTCCGCGACCGGCACCGTCACCGTGCCCAGGACGATGCCGAGGATGCACGCCGCGACGGCGACCGCGATGCCGACCACGGCCAGTCGCCACGCTCGCGTCCGGGGCCGGACGCGTACGGCGAGCGGCAGGCCGCCGAGCGCCGGCGCGCGGGTCGTGGTCGGGGTGGTCATCGCGTCACGGCACCGGCGGGATGGGCTCGGCGGACGGGATCGGGGCGTCGGGATGGATCGTCCGGGCGAGGAGCGCCAGCCCGAGGAACAGCCGCGGCCCGGGGCGGGTCACCGTGGTGTCGTCGATCGGCCGGATGTCGCCGCTCCTGACGGCGCTCATCGCCGACCACCCCGGGCGCTTCGCGACGTCCTCGGCCTTCGTCCCGTACCGCGCGTCCGCGAGCAGGATCAGCTCGGGGTCCGCCGCGATCAGGCGCTCGGCGGGGATGTCGTAGGCGTCCGGCGAGCCCGTCGTGATCGGGTCGGCGCCCGCCATCCCCAGCATCTCGGCGAGGAACGAGTGATCGGCCGGGCCGTAGAAGGCGCCGGTCGCGTCGAGCTCGTACCAGGTCCGCGGCCGCGGGAGGCCCTGCACGGCAGTCTGGACGCGCGCCATCTCCCGCGACATGCGGTCCGTGATCCCGGTTGCCGCGTCGGCGGTGCCGGTCGCGCTGCCGATGAGCCGGATGTCCGCGAGCACCGTCGCGACGTCTGGCGCGTACTCGACGACCACCGGCACCCCGAGCGAGCGGAGCTTGGCGATCGCGTCCGGCTTGTTGAAGTTGTTGCCGCCGGCGATGACGAGGTCGGGCGCGAGCCCGGTCACCTTCTCGACGTCGACGTTATCGTAGACCGCGACCTCCGGGATCGGTTTCGCCTCGGGCGGGAACAGGTCCACGTCCTGCGCCTTGCCGACGACCCGGTCGCCGAGCCCGAGCGCGAACAGCGTCTCGGTCGCCGCGGGCGTCAGAGCGACGATCCTGTGCGGCTCCGCGTCGATCGTGACCTTGGTGCCTTCGTCGTCGGTGACGGTCACGGGGAACGCCGCCACCGGCGACACGGTCGGGGTCGCGGTCGATGCCGGCGTCGCGGCCGGGCTGGGCGGCGGCGTCGGTGCCGCGGGCACGGGCGTCGCCGTGGCGCCCGAGCACGCCGCGACGAGGAGCGCGAGGAGGGCGATGAGCAACGGGACGGGGGGAGGGGCGGGCCGCGGGCGTCGGCGGCGCGCGGGAACGGGGCGTGCGTCCACGAAGGGGCTCCGGCAGGGAGTGGAGACGGAATGACCCCGGCTTCGGGTCACGAAGCGGGGGTCAGGCGGTGGATCGCACGGCACGCCTGACCTTTCTCTCGAAGGCTCGAGCGGCGACGGCTGGTCGGCGACCGGACTTCCGCCCCCGAGAGGGCGGTCACCGTAGCGGGACTGTGCCGGACTCACACCGGCTTCGCGACCGAACCGCGTCGGATCTGCAGGGG
>JAICUI010000091.1 GCA_025935925.1 Chloroflexota bacterium | reverse complement strand
ATCACGTCGCGCGCGTCGCGCGGGTCGGCGAGCAGGGCGTTGGCCGACATGAGATCGGTCAGCAGCTGCTGGTCGAGCGATCCCCAGTTGACCCCGATCCGGACGGGCTTGTCGTGCTCGACGGCTACCCGGACGATCGTCTGGAAGTTCTCGTCGTGGTGCTTGGTGCCGACGTTGCCCGGGTTGATCCGGTACTTCGCGAGGGCCGCGGCCATCTCCGGGTACTCGACCAGGAGCTTGTGGCCGTTGTAGTGGAAGTCGCCGATCACCGGGACGTCGACGCCCAGGTTGTCGCGCAGCTTGCGGAGCATCTCGGGCACGGCCTTGGCGGCGGCGTCCGTGTTGACCGTCACCCGGACGAGCTGCGAGCCCGCGTGGGCCAGGCGGGCGACCTGGATCGCGGTGGCGTCGGGGTCCGCCGTGTCGGTGTTCGTCATCGACTGGACCACGACCGGGTGCGCGGACCCGACGAGGACGCCGCCGACGTCGACGGAGACGGTCGGCCGCCGCACCGGCCGCGATCCTCCGGTCGATGCGCTCCGATGAGCGCGCTCGTCCGTCGGAGGCGTCATCAGGAGCCGCCCACCTGGCGCGCGATGTCGAACACCGTCACCCAGATCAGGAACGTGAACAGCGCGACGAACCCGATGGCATACGTGAGCTGCTCCGCGCGCAGCGAGATCCGCGACCCGAAGCGCGGGATCGCCTTCAGCACGATCACGAGCATCCGGCCGCCGTCGAGCGGCGGGAACGGCAGGACGTTGACCAGGGCGAGGTTCGCGGACAGGATGCCCGCGACGTAGAGCGTCATGACGATGCCGCTGTTGCGGAACACGTCGCCCAGCGACGTCGCGATGCCCACCGGGCCGGACACCGGCGGCGGGGCGGTCGGGTTGGTCACGATCGAGCTGCCGAGGCTCCGGAGCCCGTCGAGGATGAGCCCGAACCAGCGCGTGGTCTCCGACACGCCGATGCGCACGGCTTCGGGAAACGGCCGCCCGGTGTACTCGTTGAGGAACACGGGCGTGAAGCCGTCGGGGGCGGCGATCCCGAGCGCACCGCGGCCGGCCGCGATCTCGGCCGGCGTCCGCAGCGTGACGGTCAGATTCTCGTGGGTCCCGTCGGCCCGGACGACGCCGATGGTGACGGTCTCGCCGGCATGCGCCCGCAGCCGGTCGATGATCGACCCCTCGTCGTAGACGCTGTAGAAGTCCGCCTGCTCGCCGTTGACGCTGACGACGGTGTCGCCCGGCTCGAGCCCGGCCTTGTCGGCGGGCGACCCCGCCTCGACGGTCTCGAACCCGAACCCCACGTAGGGCGTCGCGAACCAGGCGATCCCCGTGAAGATCGCGAGCGACAGCAGCAGGTTCATGAGCACGCCCGCGACGAGGATCCCGAGCTTGACGGGGAGCCGCTGCCGGCCGAACGACCGGGGATCGTCCGCGTGGTCGCCGTCCTCGCCCTCGAGCTTGACGAAGCCGCCGATCGGCAGCCAGTTGAGCGTGTATTCGGTGCCCTTCGGCGCCTCGGGCTCCTGGTCGAGGATCGATTCCCGCTCGTCCTCGTCCGCGGCAGCCGCGAGCGCTGCCTCGCGCCGTCGCGCGGCCAGCGCCACGTCCTCGGCGGAGGGCTTGCCGGTCCGTAGCACCCTGGCCCGCGGCGGGAACCCGACGCCGAACTCCAGGACGCGAACCTTCGCCAGCCGCGCGGTGATGAAGTGCCCGAGCTCGTGGAACAGGACGATCCCGCCGAGGATGACGATGAACAGCACGATCGTGACGGCGACGTCGATGAGCTGGCTCATGCGACGGCCACCGGACCGGACGCGAACGCGGCACGAACCTCGCGGTCGAGCTGGACGAGGGCCGGGAGGTCGGGTGCCTGGTCCGCGGCTTCGCCGAACCGCCGGACGGCCGCCTCGAGCAGGCGCGGGATCCCGGGGAAGTCGAGCGACCCCTCGAGGAACCGCGCGACCGCGACCTCGTCCGCCGCGATCAGCGCGGCCGTCGCACGCGACCCCGTGCGGCCGGCGTCGCGGGCGATCCGGAGGGCCGGGAAGCGGGTCTCGTCGGGCGCTCGGAAGTGGAGGCTGGCCGCGGCGATGAGATCGGGAGCCGCAGCCGGCGACGGGAGGCGATCGGGGTGCGTGAGGGCGTACTGGATGGGGAGGCGCATGTCGGGGGTGCCCAGCTGGGCCTTGAGCGAGCCGTCCACGAACTGGACCGCGGAGTGGACGACGCTCTGCGGATGCACGACGACGTCGATGGCGTCGTACTCGACATCGTATAGCCAGTGTGCCTCGATGACCTCCAGGCCCTTGTTCGCGAGCGTGGCGGAGTCGATCGTGATCTTGGCGCCCATGCGCCACGTCGGGTGCCGGAGGGCGCGTTCAGGCGTGATCGCGGCGAACTCGTCCGCGGGGGTGTCGAGGAACGGGCCGCCCGAAGCGGTCAGCAGCAGCCGCGCGATGGTTCCGCTCCGCTCCCCGGCCAGGCACTGCCAGATCGCCGAGTGCTCGGAGTCGATCGGGCGCAGCCACGCGAGCGGGCTGGCAAGCGCGTCGGACGAATCGGAGGCGGCCCGTTGCGCGGCGAGCGCGCGGGCCTCGCGCATCACGAGGTGCCCACCGGCGACGAGCGTCTCCTTGTTCGCGGTGGCGACCGGCTTCCGCGCGCGGAGCGCCGCGAGCGTCGGCTCCAGCGACACGACGCCTCCCGTGCCGACGATCACGAGGTCGACGTCGTCGCGCGTCGCCAGCTCGACGAGCGCATCCGCGCCGCCGACGCGCGCCGTGCCCGTCGGCAGCTCTGGTGTGGACGCCTCGGCGGCCAGCGCGACGACGGCCGGGCGGAGCCGGACGGCCTGGCGCTGGAGCTCCTCGGCGTTGCTGCCGGTCGCGAGCGCGACGACGCGGAACCGATCCGCATGCGCCTCGAGCACGTCGACCGCCTGGCGCCCGATGCTCCCCGTGGAGCCGAGCAGCGCGACGCGCAGCCGCGCGTCGGACCCCGCGTCAGGCCGTGAGGACGGCGACATACAGCGCAACGACGGGGGCGGCGAACAGGAACGAGTCGACGCGGTCGAGCATCCCGCCGTGGCCCGGGATCAGCGTCCCGGAATCCTTGGCGCCCGCCGCTCGCTTGAGCATCGATTCGGCGAGATCGCCCGCCTGCGCCGCGAGTCCCAGGACGGGGCCGAGGATCAGCGCACCTCGCCAGTCCTGCCCGAGCCCCGCGAGGAGCAGCCCGGTCACGATGGTCGTCGCGACGAGCCCGCCGACGAGGCCCTCGATCGACTTGGCGGGCGAGATGTGGGTCATGAACTTGTGCCGGCCGATCTGCCGACCGACGAGGTACGCGCCCGTGTCGTAGCTCCACACGCCGAGCACGAGCAGCAGGATCCAGCCGCGCTCGGCGCCGACCACCTCGAGCGGCGCGCCCGCGGGCACCGCCGGACCGGTCGCCCCGACCGTCAGCACGAGCGCGATAAGCCCGACGTACGCCGCCCCGAACACCGTCGCGAACCAGGCGACGAGCCCGTCGCGCGGGTCGCTCCGCGACATCGCGCCAACGCCCGCAAGGACGATCCCCACGGCGGCGAGGAGGATCGCCTTGTCGCCCGCCGGCCGGACGAACGCCTCCAGCACGAACGCGATCGCGAGCGCGGTCCCGAACAGGGCGAGCGACGGATAGCCTGCGGCACGCAGCAGCCGGAAGACCTCGATCGCCCCGAGCGCCGCGACGAGGACGAGCACCGCGGCGATGGCCCCGAGCCCGAGCCACAGCGCGACCAGCAGCACCGGGACGAGGACGAGCGCCGACAGCGCCCGGGTCCGGAGCACGCGCCCGCTACCGGCCGAAGCGACGGGTGCGCCGCGCGAACTCGAGCAGCGCGGCGTCGAATGCGTCCGGCCCGAAGTCCGGCCACAGGCACTCCGCGAACACGAGCTCGGCGTACGCGGACTGCCAGATCAGGAAGTTGCTGATCCGCTGCTCGCCGCCGGTGCGGATGACGAGGTCGGGATCGGGCAGGCCGCCGGTGTACAGCGCCGCGCTGATCGCCCGCTCGTCCACCTGGTCGGGCGGGATGCCCGAGGCGACGATGCGACGGAAGGCGTCGACGAGCTCGGTCCGGCCGGCGTAGTTCCAGGCGACGTTGAGGTGGAGGCGCGTGCCTCCGGCGGTGCGGTCGAGCGCGCCCTCGATCGAGGACCGGGTCTCGGCGGGCAGCTCGTCCAGCCGGCCGAGCAGCTTGACCCGGACGCCCTGCGCGGCGAGCTCGTCGGTCTCGCTCGCGATCGCCCGGCCGAGGAGGTCGAACAGGCCGCTCACCTCGTCGTCCGAGCGCGCCCAGTTCTCGCGGCTGAAGGCGTAGATCGTGAGCATCGGGACGCCGCGACGGACGGCGTGCTGGAGCAGCGCGCGCACCGCCTCGACCCCGGCCGCGTGGCCGTCGAAGTCCGGCAGCCCCTGCGCCCGCGCCCAGCGGCGGTTGCCGTCCATGATGATCGCGACGTGCCGGGGCAGCTCGTCCCGGGCCAGGAGCGGTGCGTCGACGGCGGGCGCCGCGATCGCGGGCCGCGCATCGTCGCCCGGCACGTGGGCGAGCGGCGGGGCGTCCGTGGGCCGCGCCAGGGGTCGATCGAGCGGCGCCTGGGCCACTAGACCTCCATGACCTCCTGTTCCTTGGCGCCGCCGAGCCGGTCGACGTCGGCGATCACCCGGTCCGTGATCTTCTGGAGCTGGTCGAGCTGGCGGCGGGCCTCGTCCGCGCCGAGCGTGCCGTCGCGCTCCTCCTTCTTGAGCGAGTCGTTCGCGTCGCGACGCACGTTGCGCACCTCGACCCGCGCCTCCTCCATCCGCTTGTGGACGCTCTTGACGATGTCCTTGCGACGCTCCTCGGTGAGCGGCGGGATGTTGAGCCGGACGACCGTGCCGTCGACGTTGGGCATGAGGCCGATGTCGCTCTTCTGGATCGCCTTCTCGATGGTGCTGAGCACGCCGCGGTCCCACGGCTGGATCGCGATCTGGTGCGGCTCCGGGACGCTGATCGAGGCGAGCTGGTTGAGCGGCGTCTGGGTGCCGTAGTAGTCGACGTGCAGGCGCTCCACGAGGCTCGTGGAGGCGCGGCCGGTGCGCAGCCCCTGGAAGTCGCGCTCCATGGCCTCCACGGCGCGACCCATCTTGCGCTCGGCGTCGGCGAGGATCTCTGACGTCATCCGGTGACTCCTCCGGGCTGGGCGGAGATGAGGGTCCCCACGCCGTCCCCGCGCGCGACCCGAGTGATGTTGTCGGGGGTGTTGAGGTCGAACACGACGATCGGCAGGTCGTTCTCCATGCACAGGGAGACCGCCGCCGCGTCGAGGACCTTGAGCTGGTCGCGCAGGACGTCCTGGTAGCTGAGGCGCTCGTAGCGGTTGGCGCCGGGGTCCGTCATCGGATCCGCATCGTAGACACCGTCGACCTTGGTGGCCTTGAGGAGGACCTCGGCGTCGATCTCGACCGCGCGGAGCGCGGCCGCCGTGTCCGTCGTGAAGTACGGGTTGCCGGTACCGGCGACGAAGATCGTCACCCGGCCCTTCTCGAGGTGGCGCACGGCGCGCCGGCGGATGTACGGCTCGGCCACCTCGTTCATGCCGATCGCCGACATCACGCGGACCGGGATCCCGACCCGCTCGAGCGCGTCCTGGAGCGCGAGGCCGTTCATCACCGTCGCCAGCATGCCGATGTAGTCGCCCGTCGCGCGGTCCATCCCCTGGGCCGCGGCCGCAAGGCCGCGGAAGATGTTGCCGCCACCGACGACGATGCCACACTGGACCCCGGTCGCGTGCACCGTCGCGAGCTGCCCGGCGATGAACGCGCAGAACTCGGGGTCGACGCCGTACTGGCGCTCCCCCATCAGCGCTTCACCCGACAGCTTGAGCAGGATCCGCTTGTAGCGGACCCCGCCCGGGGCATCCGTCACAGCTCCTCCCCGAGCGCGTAGCGGGTGAACCGGCGGACGCGGATGTTCTCGCCGATCGTCGCCACCTTCTCGGTGACGAGGTCGCGAACCGTGCGGTCCTCGTCGCGGAACGGCTGCTCGAGGAGGACGACGTCCTTGAACCACTTGTTCAGCTGGCCGTCGACGATCTTCGCGCGGATGCTCTCGGGCTTGCTCTGGACGGCATCGTCCGCGAGCAGCGCGGCCTTCTTCGCGGCGAGCTCCTCCTCGGGAATGCGGTCGACGTCCACGTACAGCGGGGCGAGTCCGGCAACCTGGATCGCGAGGTCGCGGACGAGCTTCTGGAACTCGTCCGTGCGCGCGACGAAGTCCGTCTCGCAGTTGACCTCGATCAGGACGCCGACGCGGCCACCGGTGTGGATGTAGCTGCTCACGAGGCCCTCGCGGGCGTCCCGGCCGGCCTTCTTCGCCGCGGCGGCCATCCCGCGGTCACGGAGCAGCTGGACGGCCTTCTCGACATCGCCGTCCGTCTCCTCGAGCGCTCGCTTGCAGTCCATCATGCCGGCGCCCGTGCGCTCGCGAAGGTCCTTGACGGCATCGGCGGTGATCGCCATCTCTCGTGCTGCTCCTGTCGTGTGTGCGGCGCGCGAGCAGGTCGCGCGCGGGGTCGTCGTGCGAGCCCGGCCGGGGGGGCCGGGAGCTGCGGTCGCGGGCGGCGGTCGTGGCCGCTCGCGACGGGGGTCAGCCGGCGGCGGGCGCCTCGGGTGCTGCTGGCGTGCCGGCTGCTGCGGGCGCCTCGTCCTGCGCGCCGCCGTCGCCCTTCGGCGCGCCGGGCAGGAGCTCGTCGTCGTCGAGGTCGGGGTCGAAGCTGAGCGTCCCGCCGGCGGCGAGCTGGGCGACGAGATCGGCCGCGGCGGACTCGTCGAACTCGGGCTCGTCCACGGCCTGGGTCTCGGTGACCTCGGGCTCGGCCGACGCCCGGGCGGCGCGCTCGCCGGCACCCTCGATGGCTGCGTCCGCGACGAGCTGGCACAGCAGCCGGATCGCGCGGATCGCGTCGTCGTTGGCCGGGATGATGAAGTCGAGCTCGTCCGGGTCGACGTTCGTGTCGCCGGTGCCGACGACGGGGATCTCGAGCTTGTTCGCCTCGGTGACGGCGATCCGCTCGCGATGGGGGTCGACGATGAAGATCGCGCCCGGCAGGCGCTTCATCTTGCGGATGCCGCCGAGGGTCGCCTGGAGCTTGTT
>JAICUI010000023.1 GCA_025935925.1 Chloroflexota bacterium | reverse complement strand
AGCGACGAGGGTCGGCGGATCAGCCCACCAGAAGACGCCGACCTTCGGTTTGGCGGCCCCGAGCGGATCCACATTACGCGGCCATTCGAGTGTGAGCCCCACGGTCGCTGGCCACGACGAGTGCCGCGCGAGGATCCGCTCCCACGAGCCCGAGTCGTAACGGGCGGTGACCGCTTGTGGGTCCGTCGCCCGGATCCCCGTCTCGAGGATTGGTTCCGCGCGTGCGAGCAGCTCGCGCGTGGCTGTGACGACCTCGCTCTCGATGGCAGCCCACGTCCTGATGTCCTCCCGGTTCCTCAGGAAGAACTGGAGCCGGTCGTCGGCAAAGAGGTCGGTCATGGCTGCGCCAGGTGCCTCGTGAGCGTCTCGAGGTACTGGTTCGCGGTGGCGCGGCCGATCGACGTCGTCGGCTCGGCGCGCTCGATGGCGGCTTTCATGATGTCGCGGAACTGGCGGTAGCTCATCGTGTGCCACGCGGCCCGTGCCTCGTTCGACACCGCGGACTCGGCCGGCCGACCAGTTGGGGTGAGCAAGACCCAGCGAGTGTCGACCGCCCCCCACGTCCAGGACCAGTACAGCCGCTCCGCCTGCCGCCATCCCTCACCTGCGTCGACCTTGTTCTCGATCACGATCGTCATCCCACCACTGCGCAGCACGATGTCGGCGCGTGCCTCGTGCTCTTCGCCGACGACGTCAATGCCAGACGCTGGAACCTCGAGATCAGCGGTCACCGGTCCGATTCGCATCAATTGCTCCTCGGGCCACAGGGCATCGAGAAAGCCGGTCAGGACCGCGCGACCTAGGCCATGCCGATTCGTGGGGACCAGCAGCCAGGCGATCAGCCGGCTGTGCGTCAGTTCGTCGCGATGGCGACGCAGGACGCTCAGCATGTCGGCGGGCCCGGAGACCCAGCGTCCTGCCGCGACGAGCGTCTCGGCTTCCCGCTTGACCGTTTCAAACCGCGCTGGGTCCACCGGTGGCCGCGTTGTGATCCACAGCCACTCATGGCGCACTTGCTCGAAGCGCGCCGAGTCGATGGGCAGGGAGGTGGCACGGTCGACATTCACGCGAGGAACCTAGATCGAATCAGGTCTGCCGCGTTCTCCATCTGGTTGACCTCGAGGAAGGCCCACCGACCCAGCCCGGCCCAGTTGTTGATGGCCGGGACCCAGAGATCGGCGGCGGCGGCAACCTTCGCCTGCTTCTCCTTCTTCGCCTCCCCGGATACCTCGAGCAGGAGCGTCAGCAGGTCGTTCGGGCCGGTGGAATCGCGATCCTGCATCCGGATCAGGAAGTCCGGGACGTAGTTCGCGGCGCGGCCCTCGTAGCTGTACGGGATCTTGAGGTTCAGGCCCTGGTTCTTGGCGTACGTGACGACCTCGGACATGTGCTCCAGCTTGGCCGCGAGCTCGGTCTCCCAGCCCGAGTCCTGCGCGACCCGGTTGAGGTGACTCTTCGTGGTGTCGTAGCAGGTCTTGGTCGTCTCGAACCACACGTCGTCCGTCGAGCCGATGGGGTCGTAGGGCCGCAGGAGCGGAATCAGGCGCTTCTCGCCCGCCGTGCCGGCGACGATCGCCCGGTTGATCCGCTCGGCGGCCGCGTGGCTGTTCTCGGCCAGGAGCAGGAGCTGCGGGTAAGCGCCGTCACCGAGGTACGGGACGACGCACTCCCCGATCCAGCGGCGCGTGATCGCGACGAGCCGTGGATAGAGCCATGGCCGCTCGCCGCCCTCTTCGTCGCGGAAGAACGTGTCCAGCGTGCGCTTCGCGACCGCGAACACCACCGAGTTGAGGCGCTGTTTCTCCAGTGGCAGCTCGAGCAGGTTCATCTCGCCGACGATCGGGTCGAGCTCGGTCTGCGTCGGCACCTCGCGGGTCGACAGCGGGAACACGCTCTTCTCGTCGAAAGTGGCCTCGAGGCGCTCGGTGGGGAGATCGTACCGATAGCCCATGACCCTCGGAAACTCGATGCGGAGGCTGGAGCGCTCAGGCAGCGCACGGACGACCTGCACGGGCTTCGGCTGCCGGACGCGGCCCTTCCCGGTCGTCGCGAGGAACGTGAACGGCACGCCGACCACTTCGGCGTACTCGGGCTCGAACAGGCCGTCGGCGTTGGTGTCGTAGCTGGCCCGTCTCAACGCCCGTCCGACAACCTGCTCGCACAGCAGCTGCGTCCCGAACGCGCGGATCCCGAGGATGTGCGTGACGGTATTCGCGTCCCACCCCTCGGTCAGCATGGACACGGAGACGACGCAGCGGATGTCGGCACCCAGGCGGTCGGGCTTGCCGACGGTGTTCAGGACCTCGCGGAGGAGATCCTCGTCGGTGATGTCCTCGACGCTCCGGCCCGGAAACCGGGCGGCGTACTCGCGCTTGAACTCGTCGATCTCGCGGGCCGCCGCCTTGCGGAAGCTCGCGTCGAGCTGGCCCTGGTCGAGCTGCACGGAGTCGATGACGAGGGTGACGTTCCGGTCTCGCCAGCGGCCGTCGCGGACGTTGCTGAACAGCGCGAGATGGCCGGGAGCGGGGACGGTCGATCCGTCAGGCAGCACTAGGTCATACCCCGCGATCCAGTCGTACACGAGCTTGCTCACGCTGGTGTTCGAGCACACGACGATGAAGACGGGCGGCCGGCCCATCGACGCCTTCTCCCACTCGAGGAACGAGCGTTCGTAGTCCGCGTAGAGGGCCTGGAGCGCCCCCTCGAGCTCCTTCGGGAGCACCGGGTCCTTCTCTCCGACCGAGGTGTCCCGGAGGCCCTTGCGCGGGAGCGCGTCGCGCACGTGGACCCAGAGGTCGCGGAACTTGGGCAGGTCGCCGACCATCGAGTCGTCGCTCACCGGGACGCGCGGCACCTTGACGATCCCGGACTCGATGGCGTCCATCAGCCCGAAGTCGCTGACGACCCAAGGGAACAGCGTGCCTTCGGCGTAGCCCGAGCCCTTGAGGAAAAAGGGCGTCGCCGAGACGTCGAAGACGCTGCGGATGCCGACCTTGTCGCGCACCGCCCGGAGTCCCTCGAACCAGACGCGCGCCTCCTCGGCGTTCTGCTTGGCCTCGGTTCGCTCGTCAACGTCGAGCGCACCCTCCTTGGCGACGTCGGCGATCTCGGGCGGCGCCGGCGTGTAGCAGTGGTGGGCCTCGTCGTTGAGGACGACCACATCCTTCGCGTTTCCGAACACACGGCAGATCCGGCGGACCATCTCGCCCGGCGTCTCCTTGAACCGTTCGAGGTCGCCGTCGGGCCCGGCCAGGATCTTCTTGGTCAGCGCGGACGCCTGCTCCTTCTCTCGACGGATGAACGCGTGGTAGTTGGTGATCTCCATCGTGGCCGCCTGGAGCCGGTCGAGCTGCTCGGGCGTGACGAGGTCCATGGTCCGGTAGAAGGTCTGTGGGTCATTGGGCAGGAGGACGCGGAGCCGATCGCGGATCGTGATGCCGGGCGCCACGATCAGGAAGCGCGTGCTGAACCGCTTGTCGTAGGGGTTGGCGAGCTTGTTGAGCGCGTGCCAGGCGATCAGCATCCCCATGACGACGGTCTTCCCGGAGCCCGTGGCCATCTTGAAGGCGAGGCGCGGAAGGGCGTCGTTGAGTCGGGCGTTCTCGGCCCGGATGACGTTGAGCGCCTTGGTGTCCCCGGTCTTCTCGGCCGCCTCCGTGAGGTAGATCGCGGTTTCCGCTGCCTCGACCTGGCAGAAGAACAGACGTCGCTCGCGGTCCTCGGCGCGCCAGTGCGCGAGGAGCTCCTTCGTGGTCGCCGTCGTGTGTGGATAGCCCTGGAGCCGCCAGCGGCCGACAGCCTGCCGGATCTCGTTGACGATCTCGTTCGGCTGCTGGCGGACGCTCCCACCGAACTGGAGCGCGAGCTGCGCCGAGGCCTTCTTGGGCTTGGCGACGGGAACGAAGAACTCGCTCGGCCGACGGCCCTCCTCGATGTCGCCCGCGACCTGGCCGTCGACGACCTTGAAGTGCCGGGCCGGCTCGTGGAAGGGCGAGTTGAGGACGGGGTTCTCGATCGTGGGCGGTCGCTCAGGCGGCGCCGTGGTGCGCGCCGGATCTGTCGGCTGGATCGCCACCCGTGCCCTTCTCCCCGATCGGCGGCCCAGCGGCCGACCGCTTTACTCTAGCGCGGCGCCCGGCTGACATTCGAACACCCCGGAGGCCTCGCGGCCTCCGGGGCAGGCCGAGGCCGACCACGCGTCGCTTGTCGCGCCGCTGATGGGGCACTAGGGGTCGTTCGGGCGCAATGTCTCGGCACTCACATCAACGAGGTCGCTGCCGTATCTGATGTTGATCACGGGTGCCGACGGTCACGACGTGGACATCGCCGTGCTCGATCGACTGCTGCTTCGACGAGATCTTCCGACGTTGATACGCCAGCGAATCGAGCGCGAGATCCGGAATATCCGCGCCGGGGAGCGGGCCGAACGGGACGCGGCGTACCAGATCGAGCTGTACTTCGGGCAGTCCGAGAACTGGGCCACGATCCACGACCTGCGCATCGAGGTCGACGGGCTGGCGGCGCAGATGGATCACCTGATCATCAACAGGTTCGCCGAAGTCTGGGTCTGCGAGAGCAAGTCGTTCGCCGAAGGCGTCGCGATCAACGAACACGGCGAGTGGTCGAGACGGTGGCGCGGGCACTGGGAGGGAATGCCGTCACCGATCGAGCAGAATCGTCGGCACATGCACTTGCTCACGCGAGCGTTCGACGAAGGGCTTGCTCCCGTTCCCCGCCGGCTCGGGTTTGCCCCGATGAAGCCAAGGCTCCGGAGTCTTGTCGTGGTCTCGGACAACGCGACGATCAAGCGACCTCGTACGAAGATCGACGAGCTGGAGCAGGTCATCAAGGCAGAGCAGCTCAAGACACGACTGTTCGACGCCTTCGACGCGAACCCAGCTCGGGACATGCTCCGAGTGATCGGGAAAGAAGGGCTGAATACCTTCGCGCGCGGCCTGGCAGCTCTGCATACGCCAACGGCCGTGGATTGGGCGGCGAAATTCGGCGTGGCTGGTCAGCCAGGTGACACGGCATCCACGGTGCGCGAGCCGGTTGCGCCAGTTCCGAACGCGCCCCAGCGTGACAAGCCGTGGCACGTCAAGTACGACGGAACCTGCTCGACGTGTGGGAGGCAACTCCGCACAGGCACCGAGGCCGTGTGGTTGAGGTCGGAACGGAAGATGTACTGCCTGGACTGTCGACCACCCGTGCGCCCTGTGACGGACACGACGTGAGCGCCGACCACGACGAGGTCGAGAAGCTGCCGCCCGGTACGTCGGAACGGCAGCGGTGGCGCTGGTCGATGGACTTCGATGAGGACTTCGGCGGAGGCTTCGCCTTCGGCACCCTCCTGCTGCGGGATGACGGGCAGTTGCTCTGTGCCCACGGCGACGACGTGTCGCATTGGTTCGCGTTGCGAACGTACCCCCCGACCCTCGCATTGGTCGATGTCGCAGCCGACCTGACCGCGCGCGGTTACGACCTCTACGAGCCGGACCGGCTCGACGATCGCGGCTCGGTGATCCCCTGGAAGCCATCCCGCACGCTTCAGGACCGACCCAGCTGAGAAAGCCGCGCGCCCGCCGATAAGCCACGGGCTCGCAACCGTGCGGCCTGACGGGCGGACCGGGCGTCGCGGATCTCCGTCAGCCGGGGCCGCTCGGGACGCCAAGCTGGACGTCGGCCGGCCGGGTGCCCAGCGCCGCGCGGAGCAGCTCGGTGTCGAAGGTGACAAGCGTGCCGCCTCGTGCGCGCGCCACCGCGGCATAGGCGCTGTCGTAGAACGTGAGGCCGACTGGCAGCCCTGACTGCGCCGCCCTGACGGGTCGGCGACTGGTCACTCTGGACGGACGACGGCCGGACCTGCGCCCGATACGTGTGGTCGATCAGGACGACGGCCGCGTGGATGAACCGGCTCGCTCCCCTGCCCTTCGTGGACGGGATCCTCCGGCTCAACCCACCCCGCGACGGGGCGCGGCGCTCAGGAGGCCGAAGCGGCGGGCGAGCCCTCCGTGACCTCTCCCTTGTGGGCCGCGAACGCGGCGAGGACCTGTTGCTTCTCGGGCTCCGGGACGCCGAAGTGGTCGAGCGACTTCGCGAGCTCGCCCGCGACGGCGTCGAACTCCTCGGGCGCGATCCGGAGCGCCCGGTGCGCCTCCTCCAGGCTGAGCTGCTCGTGGCCGGGCTTCGTGCCGGCGTAGCTGAACGGGCCGCCGGCGACGTCGCACACCCACAGTGTGCGCATCCACTTGAGGCCCGGGAGTCGGGCGAGCTGCTGGGTATGCCACTCCCGGAGCTGCGGGTTGGCCGATCCCTGCCCAGCCACCCGGTTCCTGACGACCGCCTCGCTGAAGTGATCCACGACGGCGGCGATCGCGAACACCCCGCCGAGTCGTTCGTACAGGCTCTGCTCTTGCACGGCGCCGTCCTCCACTGGGTCCTCGCCCGCGGGGGGCTTCTCGCGGGTGGACCGGAGGCAACGAGGTACGTCGTCCGGCCGTGACCGGATGTGCCAGCGCTCCCCGCCGGCCCGGCGGTCGACGCCTGCCGACCCGAAGGCCCACCTCCGTTCGAACGGCAGCACGGCGACACCGCTTCACGATCGGCGCCTCGAAAGGATGGCGCGGGCCGCGACCACCAGCTCGGCAACGACTGGGGCGCCGTCGCGGAGGTGCTCCGGCATGGTTGGATCTGACCGACAGGCTGTCGCCGCCGCGACGAGCGATCCGGAGGAACGACCCAGATGACGAACGAAGCCCCCGCCCCGGCGTCCGAGCAGCCGATGGTCCGCGGCCAGACCGGCACGACGGCGTGGGACGTCGCCCTCGACCGGCTCCAGCATCCCGCTCCCGGCCAGAACCACTGGCTCGCGACCGTGCGGCCCGACGGGGCGCCCCACCTGATGCCGATCATCGCGTTCTGGATCGACGGCGCGTTCCACTTCCTGGTCGGGCCGGGCACGCGCAAGGGCCGGAACCTGGCGGCCGAGGAGCGCTGCGTGATCGCGACCGGGAGCCTGGCGATCCCGTCGATGGACCTGATCGTGGAAGGCCGCGCCCGACGGATCACCGACGAGGCCACGGTTGCTCGGCTCGCCACCGAGTTCGGCGGTGAGGGCTGGCCGCTGGAAGCGACCGGCGCGGACGTCTACGGGCCGCACGGCCCGACCGCCGGTCCCCCACCCTACGCGCTCTACCGGCTCGAGCCGACGACGGTGTTCGCGCTTCCCGGCATGCACGGCATGTTCGATGACGACCGGCATCACGCGCCGACGCGGTGGAGGTTCGGCGGAGCCTGACCGCCGAGGCCGCCCAGGGAGCATCGGTGGGCGGTGACCGTGCGCCGCACCGGCCGCGTGTTCGCCCTACATCGGCGGGTGGTGCTACCGATTGCTGCAGCGGCTCGGCGCCCCGTCACGCAGCGGGCATCACCGCGGCGATGGTGCCATCGGGCGCCCAGGCGCGCGGCCATCCTGGGTCGCGATGCGCCGGAGCGTGTCGAGGCGGTTGCGGGCATCCCTCGCGGTCGCCTCCGCCTTGACGGCGACCCCGATCGCGAGCCGCCGCTCGGCCACGATGTCCCGCTCGAGCGTCCGGGTGGCATCGTCGAGGGTTTCCCAGTCGGCGAGGAAGCCGGCCCGATCGACCTGCGCCGGAAACGCCGGTCCCCTCGGAAACGCCGCGTTCGCCCGCTCGACGACGGCGACGGCCTGCGCGAGCTGCGGCGTGATGGGCGGGTCGGACGGGATGCCTCGCGCGGGATCGTCCTCCGTTCCCGCGAGCGCCAGCCGTGCCAGGCTGCCGGACCGGCCGGGGACGACCTCGCCGATCACGAGCGCGGCGATCCACATCAGGAGCGTGAGCGCGGCCACCATGGGGGCGTAGACGAACAGCGAGCTCACGCCGCTCAGCGGCCCGGCGGGCCCCGCCGGCTGGATCAGCGCGCCGAGGACGAGCGGCGGCAGCACCACGAACGCGATCAGGAACAGGCGCCGTCCAGGTCCGTCCGGCAGCGGCGTCCGCCCAAGGTGCACCCGGACCAGTCGAAGGCTACCGAGCGCGACCATGCACAGCACGGCGAGGACCAGGAGCTGCAGCAGAGGCATCCAGAGGCGACCTTTCGCACGGGAAGCGTTCGGCGGCGTCGCGCCTGGGAGGTCGCTTGGACGGCTCCAACCACTCTCGCTGCTTGCAGTCAACCACGCGCCGGTGGTAGTGTCAACTGTAGTTTACATATCACTACTATAGGAACGTGAAGCGTCGATGGGAAGCTCGTTCGGCGGCCGGCTACGGCAGGCGCGGGAAGTTCACGGTCTGTCCGCCATCGACGCCGCCCGAGCGGCCGGGATCTCGGTCGCCTACCTCAGCAAGCTCGAGCGCGACGCCGTCAAGCGTCCCTCGCCGCACGTCCTCCACCAGCTGAGCGAGGCGCTGTCCGTGCCGTACGCGGACCTCATGCGGTTATCGGGCTATCGGGTCCCTGGCGAGCCATCCGCCAAGCCGAGCGACACTGTGGGCGCGGCACTGTTTGCCGACCTCACCGAGGACGAGCGTGACGAGCTCATCGAGTACCTGGCCTGGTACCGCGCCCGCCAGCGATCGCGCCGCGGACCCCTGCGCAGACGGCAGGCCGTCCCCTGAGCGTCAAGACGTGGGCGTGGACGAACGGATCCGCGAGTCCCAACCGCAAGGGCCGCCTGGTCCGCGGGAGGGTCCTGGTCGGGATGGCACGTTCTACATCTACAAGGTGCGCGTCAAGGTCACGTACGCCGTCCTGAAGTAGGGCGCCGCCGCCACATCACCCTGAGCGCCGCTTGCCGCCGGCGAACGGCATCGTGGCCGCCTGGCGCATCCACGACTCGAGCCGGGGTGCATCGATCGCGTCCACGGACGCCACCTCGACACCTCGGGTCTGCTTGCCCATGCCGACAGGCGTGACCGGCGGCCGCGGGTCGAGCTCCGTGCCGCGGATGAACATCACCTTGACGTGGCCGACGAAGGCGCCCGACGTGAAGCACCAGCCGTCGTCCACGCCGTAGTACGCCATCCCCCACTTCACCGCGCGCCGCAGATCGGGCAGCGTCCTGGCTGCCAGGGCATCGATCTGCTCGGCGATGGCGCGCTGAGGCTGCGGCAGGCTGGCGATGTAGGCGAAGACGGGTTGGTCGCCGTCCGCCGTCTTCGCGTCGCTGGCATTGCCTTCCATGCCGGTCCGCAAGGTGATGGGCGCTGGCTCCTGACCGTTCATGCAATCAGCCTACGCCCGCCGGAGCGGGCATCATGGCCGCGCACCGTCCCGCCCCCCCGGAGCCGACCGAGATGCCGCGTCCCCATCCGCGCCGCCGTCCATACCGGCGAGATCGAGACGGTTGGCGACGACGTCCGCGGGACCGCCGTCCACGTCGCCGCACGCGTGCTCGCGCTCGCCGGGGGTAGCGACGTGCTGATGACCGCGACCACGGCCGACCTGCTCGAGGGGTCGAACCTGCGGGTCGAGCCCGCGGGGACCCACGAGCTGAAGGGTCTTGCCGGAGCGCGCGCGATCTTCCGGGCGTCGCCCGCTGCATAGGGACCGGGCCGTTCGCCTACCGTGCGCAGGGACGACCGACGAGTCGGATCACGAGCGGGCACGTACCGGTCGCCGAATCGACGGGCAATCCCATGACGGAGTACCGTCGTACCCACTCCCGACCGGTGACACCGCCGACGCGCCTCCAGGCCCCACTCGGTCGTTGACGAGGGCGGCCCCGGGTCCCCGGTCGATCGCGCGCTCCCGCCAAATCCATCGGCGTTCGCCACAAGGAGTCCGCATGTCAGGCATGTCCAGCCTGCCCCTGGTGTCCCGTGGAGCCATCGCCCGGTTCACGGCCGCCGTTGCCGTCGTGGGACTGCTCGCCGGGACCGCGCTCCCGGTCGCCGCGGCCGCTCCGCGGCACTCGCTCGGCCACCAGTCCACCGCGCAGATCACCCGGACCGGGACGGCCCACGTGGGACGGAAGACGGCGTCGGAGCCGGCCACCGTGGATCAGACGCAGCCCGATCCCGAGGAGGCCCGCGCCGAGCTCGACAAGCAGATCCCGAACTCTATCAGCGCCGCGCGCGTGCCGTCCTCGCACGTCCCGCGGCCCGCGGCCCTGCCCGTCGTCGACGCCACCGGCGGCACGGGATTCGACGGGCTCAACCATTTTGACCAGCGCAATGCCGGCACCGGCGACTACGTCAACACGCAATTCAGCCTCGAGCCACCGGACCAGGCGCTGTGCGTCGGCGGCGGCTTCATCGTCGAGAGCGTGAACACCGCGCTCCGCGTCCGGAGCACCGGAGGCGCGAACCTGACCGCGCCGATCGCCATCAACCAGTTCTTCGGGCTCAGCCCGGAGGTCGTCCGACCGAACGGGCCGTTCGGCGAGTTCACCTCGGACCCCAAGTGCTACTTCGACCAGACGACGGCGCGGTTCTACCTGTCCGTGCTGGAGATCGATGTCGATCCGGCCACCGGCGACTTCGGTGACCACTCGGCGACCCTGCTCGCCGTCTCGAAGACGTCCGACCCGACCGGCGACTGGTTCCGCTACGCGATCGACACCACGGACGACGGCACGAACGGCACCCCGAGCCATCCCGGCTGCCCGTGCCTCGGCGACCAGCCGCTGATCGGTGCGGACGCCACCGGCTTCTACGTCAGCACCAACGAGTTCTCCATCGAGGGCCCGGAGTTCAACGGCACGCAGCTGTACGCGATGAGCAAGGCGGCCCTGGCCGCCGGGACGCTGCCGACCGTCGTCCACATCGGCGGGCTCACGCAGGCCGAAGGACCGGCGTACTCGATGCAGCCGACCACGACCCCGCCCGGTGGCACGAACGCCTCCGCGAACGGCGGGACCGAGTACTTCCTGTCCGCGCTCGACTTCGACGCGACGCTCGACCATCGGATCACCCTGTGGGCGCTGAGCGGCACGGGGTCGCTGACGTCCGCGACGCCGGCCGTCTCGCTGACGCAGGCCATCGTCCCCACCGAGGTCTACGGCCAGCCGCCGGCGATGCAGCAGAAGAAGGGACCGGCGCCGCTCGACGAGGCGCTCCAGGGCAAGCTCGGGGTCCGGCTCGGGCTCGTGTCCAAGCCCGCGACCGAGCATCTCAACGTCCTCAACAGCAACGACGACCGCATGAACCAGACCGTCTACGCGGGCGGCCACGTCTGGGGCGCGGTGAACACCGTGGTCAAGGGACCCAACGGCGTCACCCGCACCGGCGTCGCGTGGTTCATCGTCACGCCGTCCTGGACGGGCACGACGCTCCACGGGGCGATCGCGAACCAGGGCTACCTGAACGTGGCCGGCAACAACGTCGTGTTCCCCGCCGTCGCCGCGAACGCGGCCGGCAAGGGCGTCCTCAGCGTCACGATCGTCGGGCCCGGCTACTTCCCGGGCGTCGCGTTCGTGCGGCTCGACGCGACCCACTCGCCGACGGCCGTGAACCTCGCCCACCGGGGCAGCGGTCCAGCCGACGGCTTCACCGGTGAGCGGAGCCAGGACCCCGTCGACAACGGCGTCGAGCGTTGGGGCGACTACGGCGCCGCCGTGGCCGCGGCCGACGGCTCGATCTGGTTCGCCAACGAGTCGATCAACCAGGTGTGCACGCTCGCCCAGTTCGTCGCCGACACCACGTGCGGCGGCACCCGGACGATCCTCGCGAACTGGGGCACGTTCATCGGCAACGTCAACCCGTAGATTCATCGGCGCCCGAGCGGCGCCGACAGGTCAACCCGAGGCCGGCCCGCCGTGGCCGGCCTCGACCGTGTCAGTCCCGCCGCACGAAGATGTAGTCGAGGTCCGTTCGCCACGTCCTCCCTGCGTCCTCGGACGCCTCGGCGCTCCAGTCGAGCCGGTCCGGGCCGATGCGGATCACGAGGCGCTGGTGGAAGTCCGGGTCCTCGCGCAGCAGCGTCCACTCGCCCTCCGCGAAGGTCATCGCGAACACCCGGGAGACGCCGCGGTCGTCGTTGTAGAGCGCGAGGAAGGCGTCGCGCGGCTCGTTGCGGCTGAACGCCATCGCCCAGGCGCAGCCGCCCTCGTCGGCGGTGCGGCCCGGGAAGCTGCCGCGCAGCAGCAGGAACGCGTCCGCGTACCACTCCACGGTCGCGATGCATCGGCGGCTCCGGTGCAACGGGCCGGGAGCCCGCGAGTACGCTCTGCGCGATGCACGAGTCGCCGGTCGCGGCGCCGCCCACGGACCCCGCGGTGCCGAGCGATCCCGCGCGGCCCTCGGTCGCCGTCCCGGCGTGGGTCGCCGGCGCCGCCGCCGTCGGCTGGCGGGTCCTCGTCCTGGTCGCGCTCGTCTTCGTGGCCGCGCAGATCGTGCTCGCGCTGTCGACGGCGGTCCTCGCGGTGCTCGTCGGGGTGTTCGTCGCGGCGACGTTCAGCCCGCTCGTCAGCGCGCTCCGCGGCCGCGCGGGCTGGAGCGCCGGCATGGCGTCCGGGGTCGCGAGCGTCCTCGCGCTGGCGACGGTGCTGGGCGCGGCGATCCTCGTGATCCTCGCGTTCCTGCCGTATGTCGGCGAGCTCGTCGCGCTCGCGAGCCTCGGGACCGACGGCGTCGCGCGCCAGCTCGCGCACCTCGGCCTCCCCTCCCCCGTCGTCGACGCGATCCAGCGCTCACTCGTCGAGGTCCAGACCGCCGCGCCGGGCCTGGTCCAGACGGCCCTGGCGTCGGTCGGCACGATCGTCACGATCCTCGTGCTCGGCGGCTTCCTCGCGTTCTACCTCATGGCCGACGCCGACCGGGCGCTGTCGGCCGCGACCGAGGACCTCGATCCCGAGGCGGCGACGGAGGTTCGCCGGCGGGCCGCGTGGGCGACGCGCGAGGTCGGCGCGTACCTGCGGGCGAACGTGCTCACGGCCGTGTCGAACGCCATCACGCAGGGGGCGTACCTCGCCCTGCTCGGCGTCCCGCTGGCCGGGCCGCTCGCCGTCTTCGTGTTCGTCGCCGCCTTCGTCCCGTACCTCGGCGCGATTCTCGCGGCCGGCGTCCTCGCGCTCATCACGTCGGCGACCGTCGGGCCGCAGTCGGCGGTGATCCTGCTGGTCCTGATCGGGGCGACCGCCATCGTGCAGCGGCGCGTCGTCGACCGGCTCGTGTACGACCGGGCGCTGCGCGTGCATCCCGCCCTCGTGCTGCTCGTTGCGCCGGCGGGCGCGGCGCTGTTCGGCGTCGTCGGGCTGCTGCTCGCGGTGCCCGTGGCCGCCGCTGTGCTGGCGTTCCTGCCGGCCATCGCGGAGGTCGTGGGAGCGAACGAGCGCCGGACCGTCGGGGCCGTGGTGCCGCCGTGGCTGGATCGCGTCGCGCAGCTCGGCTGGCGGATCCTGGTGCTCGTCGGGATCCTCGTCGTCGCGGCACAGGTCGTCGTCGCGCCGTTCCTCACGGCGCCCGTGGTCGTCGCGCTGGTCATCGCCTGCGCCGCGAAGCCGGCGTCCGATGCGCTACGCGACCGGGGCCTCGACCGGACGGCCGCCGCCCTGGCCGTGACCATCCTGAGCGGCATCGTGGTTGCGGCGGTCCTCGCCGTCACCCTCGTGTCGCTCGCGAACCAGCTGCCGGCCATCATCGACCAGGCGGTCGGCGGCGCGCACCGCCTGCTTCCGGACCAGGTGCTCGCCTACCTGGTGGGCTCGATCCAGCTGGACGTCGTCGGCATGTCACGCGGCATGGTCGCGAACGCCGTCGCCGTCGTCGGGGCGCTGATCACCGCGGCGATCCTCACGTTCTTCTTCCTGCGCGACGGACCGGGCTGGTGGCACGCGCTGCTGCGCCGCGTTCCCGAGGCCCAGCGCGGCCGGCTCGGCGAGTCGGGCGCGCGCGCGGCCGCGACGCTGAACGGCGCGACGCTCGGCACGGGGCTCGTGTCCGCGATCGCGGGTGTCCTGCAGTTCGTGATGCTGACGATCCTCGGGCTGCCGCTCGCGGTCCCCATCGGCGTGCTCACGTTCTTCAGCGGGTTCATCCCGTACGTCGGCAACTTCATCGTCACGGGTGTCGTGGTGCTGCTGGCCGTGGCGGTCGGCGAACCGACGACGGTCGTCGCCGTCGCGGTGCTGACCGTCGTCAACAACATCCTGATCGGGAACGTGGTCGCGCCGTTCGTGCTCGGCAGGACCGTGAACATCCATCCCGCGGTCGTGCTGCTCGCAGCCCCCGTCGGCGCCTCCATCGGCGGGCTGATCGGCATGTTCCTGATCGTGCCGGCGATCGCCATCGTGCAGGTGACCTGGCGGTCCGTCGCGTCGCTCTTCGGTCCCCTGCCAATCCCCCCGCCGCGCGAGCAGGAGCCCGCCGATGCGGTTCGTGACGATCCGGCCGCCGCACAACGCGGCTCGACTGTTATGCGGATTTGACGCCATCCGCGAATGACCCAATCATTCGCCGGAGTGTCCCGCGTCCTCGCCGCCTCGGTTGCCCTCGTCCTCGCGCTGATGGTCCTCGCGAGCCCGGCGATCGCCGAGGCGAAGCCGAAGCCGAAGCCCACGCCACGGCCGACCGCGACGCCGATCGTCACGCCGACGCCGCCCGTGCCGACGCCCACGCCGACCGCGACGTCGACGCCCACCCCGACCCCGACGCCGACTCCGACGCCCACCCCGACCCCGGCCCCGACGCCGACGCCGTCGCCGACCGCCTCGCCCGCGCCGGGCTATGCGACAGGGATCGACGTGAGCTACCACCAAGGGGCGATCGACTGGACCCAGGTCGCCGCCGCCGGCACGACGTTCGCGTTCATCCGGGCGAGCGCCGGGACGCTCACGGCCGACACGATGTACGCCGCGAACCGGTCCGGCGCCACCGCCGCGGGCCTGCAGGTCGGCGCATATCACTTCGCGAACCCGGACACGGCGGTCAACGACGCCGGCAACGAGGCAGCGTGGTTCCTGCGGAACGCGGCGGTCGCGCACGGCGACCTCATCCCGGTGCTCGACTTCGAGACCGCCAACGGACTCGATGCCGCGTCGCTCACGACGTGGGCGCAGACGTGGCTCAGCCAAGTCGAGGCGGCGGCGGGCGCGCGCCCGATGATCTACACGAACAGCTCGTTCTGGTCGTCGTCGATGGCCAACACGGACTGGTTCGCGCGCAACGGGTACCGCGTGTGGATCGCGAGCTGGACGTCGGCGAGCCAGCCGACGCTGCCCGCCCTGGACTGGGCGGGCGCCGGCTGGACGTTCTGGCAGTACTCGAGCACGTCGTCCGTGCCGGGTGTCACCGGCGCGGTCGACGCCGACCGCTTCGCCGGGCCGACCATCCCGAGCTCGCTGCTGGTCCCCTGAGGCAGGGCCTGCGCAGGCGCGGGCCCGTCGGCGGCGCCGCTATTCGGCGGGCTGGTACACCCCGAGGATGTTGCCGAACGGGTCCGCGAACGTGAACCGGCGCCCGCCCGGGTACTCGTGGAGTTCCACGACGATCCGGCCGCCCGCCTCGGCGACGCTCACCCGGGCGCCGTCGACGTCCTCCGCCCGGGCCAGCGCAAGCACGCCGTCGCCGCGTGCGCCCGCCGCGATCGGGTTGAGGCCGCCGAACTCGACGTCCGGCTTCGCCGGGTCCTTGATTCCGGCGTACTCGCCGCCGTAGTCATTGAACACCCAGCCGAGCGCCTTCGCGTAGAAGGCCTTCGCCTGCTCGAGGTCGTCGACCGCGAGCTCGACGTAATCGATCGCGTTTCCCATGCGCCGAGGGTACGCGCAGGCGCAATCCCGCGGTTGCCCGCGACCCGTGCGACGGGCACCATGGGACGATGCCGAGCTACCGATTCGTGACCGTGTGGCGGGTGCAGGCGCCCATCGAGCGCGTGTTCGCGGAGATCGACGCCATCGAGGACTGGCCCGCCTGGTGGTCCAGCGTCCGGCGTGTCGAGCGGCTCGCGGCCGGCGACGCCGACGGCCTCGGCGCGCGGTACCGCATCACGTTCCGCGGCAAGCTTCCGTACGAGCTGCGGTTCGAGCTCGTGGCCACGCGGCGCGTGGCACCGTCGGCCCTCGTGGGTGAGGCGACGGGCGAGCTCGAGGGCATCGGCGACTGGTCGCTCTCGACGGACGGGACGTGGACGGTCGTTCGCTACGTGTGGTCGATCCGGACGACGGCCGCGTGGATGAACGCCCTCGCTCCCCTGCCCTTCGTCGACGAGATCTTTCGCCTCAACCATCACGCCGTCATGCGGCGCGGTCTCGCCGGGCTCCGGCGGCGGCTTGGCGGCGTGGCCGGGACGTACACGCGCGAGGACTGACCGTCGCGGACGCGAGTCGCCGAGCAGCACGACCGGAGGCAGCCCATGGGCAAGGTGATGACGCACATGACGATGTCGCTCGACGGCTTCATCGCGACGCCGGACGACCAGGTCGACGAGCTGTTCGACTGGTACCAGGCCGGCGAGGTCGCCGTCGAGCACGCGAACGAGGACCTCGACGACTTCAAGGTCGACCAGGCGAGCGCCGACGTGCTCCAGGACCTCATCGGGCGGGCCGGCGCGCTCGTCGCGGGCCGGCACCTGTTCGACATCGCGAACGGCTGGGGCGACGCGCACCCGACCGGCGCGAGGGTCGTCGTCGTGACCCACGAGCCACCCGCCGACGGCGCCGAGCGCTGGCCGAGGACGACATTCGTCGACGGCGTCGAAGCGGCCGTCGCCGCCGCGAAGGAGCTCGCGGGCGACGACGACGTCACGATCGCGAGCGCGAACGTCATTCAGCAGGCGCTCGACCTCGGACTCGTCGACGAGATCGCGGTGAGCCTCGTCCCCGTCCTGTTCGGCGCGGGCAAGCCCTACTTCGGGCGGCTCGCCGACGGGCACCTCCTGCTCGAGGATCCCGTGGTCGTCCAGGGCCGCCGCGCGCTGCACCTGCGGTTCAAGGTTCGCGCGTGACCCGCTACGCCGTCCTGCTCCGGGGGATCAACGTCGGCGGCAGGAACAAGGTGCCGATGGCGCGCCTCCGCGAGCTGCTCGGGGAGCTGGGCTTCGAGGACGTCTCGACGTACATCGCGAGCGGCAACGTGCTCCTGTCGTCGAGCGATACCGCCGCCGAGATCAAGGCCCGGATCGAGGAGGCGCTGCCGCGGGCGTTCGACCTCCACAGCGAGGTCGTGTCGGTCCTCGTCCTCAGCCACGCGCAGCTGCGGCGGGTCATCGACCAGAGGCCCGACGGCTTCGGCGACGAGCCCGCGACCTACCACAGCGACGCGGTCTTTCTCATGGGGATCGACGCCGACGACGCCATGCGGGCGTTCGACCCGCGGCCCGGCGTGGACGCGGTCTGGCCGGGCAAGGGCGTCATCTACTCGCAGCGGCTCAGCGCGCAGCGCACGAAGAGCCGGCTGAGCAAGGTGATGAGCAGCCCCCACTACCGGTCGATGACGATCCGGAACTGGGCCACGACGACGGCGCTCCTGCGCCTGCTGGACGAGGCGGACGCGGCCTGACGTCAGGCGTTGCCGGGCGGCGCGTCCACGCGGAACAGCTCGGCGGGCTCCTCGATGCCCTTCAACGCGTGGGTCCCCGTCGACGTGAAGCGCAGTCCGCTCGCGGCCGCCAGCGCCCGCGCGAGCCCGGAGGCGTAGACCGTGCCCGCCGGCGCCGCGGCCATCACCCGCGCCGTCTCGTGGACGGCGATCCCCCGCAGATCCCCGCCATCGACCTGGTCGACCTCGCCGGTGTGGACGCCGGCCCGGATCTCGACGCCGGCGGTCGCGACGGCGTCGCGGATCACGAGCGCACATCGGAGTGCGGCCTCGGCGCTCGCGAAGGCGACGAGGAACCCATCGCCGGTCGTGTCGACCTCGCGGCCGCCGAACCGGTCGAGCTGCGCCCGGACGATCCGGTTGTGCTCGGCGAGGTGCTGCTTCCATGCGGCGTCGCCGATCCGCGCGGCGGTCCGGGTCGAGTCGACGATGTCCGTCATGAGCATCGTCAGGACGGTGCGCGAGCGGGGCGCCGGGAGCGCGAAGTCGGCGCTGTTGCCGGAAAGGTCGACGATCACGAGCGGGTCGTCGCCGACGACCCACGCATCGTGCCCCGGCGGGATGTCGATGACGGCGCCCGGCTCGAACACCAGCTCGGGCTCGCCGTCCATCTGCACGCCGAGGCGGCCTGACAGGACGAGCTGGATGTGGTGGACGAGGCACGACGGCGTCCCGACGATCGGCTTGAGGTCCTCGGACCACCGCCAGCCTGGCTGGAGCTCGGCGCGGCCGATGGCGAGGCCCCTCCCGAGGTCGACGAACGCGCCCGTGCCGCGGCCCATCGCCCGGGCGCTGTCGGGCTGGTCCAGGTTCTTGCTCCGGATCCGGCGCTCGGCGTCGATGCTCATCGGGCTCCATGGTGGGGGCGCCGGGGTGGTTCGTCCAACGCGACGCGGTCGCGGGTAGCGCGCGGCCGCTTCACGCGCGCCGGCATCGACGTTCGTCCATCCGCGCTGACGACCCGTGTCCGGTCGCAGCTCGGCGGCTCCGCGCGATCGTGGCGGCACGGGCGCAGGATGCCGCCCCAACGGAGCGAACCGATGGAAGCGCTGCTCCTGCTCGCCCTCCCCGTGCTCTGGCTCGTCGGCCTCCTGACGCTGCTGTGGGTCGTGCCCGGGATCCTCGTCGCGATGGTCGCCAGCGCCGCCGACGCGGCGGCCGTGCACGGACGGCCCGCTCAGTCTCGGGACTGATCCGTCGGCGGCAGCTCCTCCGGCGGCAGCTCCTCCGGCGCCGGCTGTGAATGCATCGCGTCTCGACCCGCCAGCCCTCCGGGTCGCGCCGCAACACACGCGGACCAGCCGGCCGCGGATCGTCGAACGCCTCGAGCGCCGCCACGACACCGGCGCGATCGGCGTCGACGGCGTCAGCCCGTCAATCCGCGGGGCGGTCGCTCACCGGCGTGATCTCGGCGGTCGAGATGCCCGTCCCGGGCTTGAGGAACGCCTGGAGGTGCCGGACGTCGTCCGTCTCGACGACGAAGAACAACGTGTGCTGCGGGAAGGCGAGGTAGTACCCGATGAGCTTGATGCCCGGCGCCTCGCGGTCGAACAGGCCCGGCGACCCGCCCTTGCCGTAGGGGCAGTGCTCCGGTGCGTGCGTCTGCTTGATGTGGAACAGCATCGCCTCGGATACCTCGTCGCTGCGGTCGTTGGTCGCCGGTCGAGTGTATCGGGCACTTCTCCGCGGACTGGGGGCGCTCGCGTCAAGGACTCCAGCGGCATCCGCTACACGGACCGCTGCGGCTGAGGTCCCGGGCGCAAGGTCACGCCGCCGGGTCGACGTGGCCCATCATCGCCAGCGCTCGCGCAAGGTCCTCGCGGAACGCCCGGCTTCGCACGGTGGCGATCTCGCGAGCGACGGTCGGTCGCTGATCGTCGGCGCGACGGTCGTGCGCCTCGGCGAATGCCGCCATGGCGGCGGCCTCCGGCTTCCGGAGATGCAGGTCGCCGATCGCTGCCCGCGCACGGTCCCGGGCGACGACGGCATCGTGCATGTCGCCCGCCGCGTCCTGGAGCGCCGTCACCTCGTCGATGAGGCGGGCCGCTGGCCGCAACGCGTCCTCGAACACCTCGAGCGTGTAGCGGAGCCGCTTCGCTGCCTTGCGCTGCTCGTGGATGACGGCAGGATCGGCGGTGCGCGGGTCCACCTGGTGCGCCAGCAGGTCGCCGAACGCCACCCACACGAGCGACGGCGCTCGGTCCGCGACCCGGTGCACGACCGAGGCGCCGCTTGGGCCGTCAGGTGCGCCTCCCGGACCGAGGCGAGCGGCGCGGTCGAGCGCCTTCCGAAGCCGGCGCCGCTCGAGCTCGCGTTCCAGCCGCTTCGCCGCCTTGGCGCGCTCGCGATGCCAGGCACGCCGAGTCGCGGCGCAGGCGTCCGCGTCGGCCGCGTGGTCGAGCGTGTCGAGCAGGACGTCCAGGTCGCGGACCTCGCCCAGCATCCGGGCGACGCGACGCAGCTCTCGCTCGACGGCCTTGCGATCGCCCTTGTCCGCCTCCGCGCCGAGGACGGTCATCGCCGTTCGCAGCCGGCGGGTCGAGGTCCGCAGGTCGTGCACGGTATCGGCGTCAGCGTGGTGGCGCGCCCGCTTCGCACGGTCGCGGACGTCGGAGGCGCGCGCCTCGAGCGTCGCGGCCGCGGCCTCCGACCAGGGCCGATCCCCCTCCCGGAGCCGGTCCGGTTCGCTCACCCGCGGGTACCGGCGCCCGAGCCTGTCCCGGGCCGGCCCGCGGCGGCCGCCGCCTTGCGGATCGCGGAGCGTGCGGCCTCCACGCCCGCGTGGCCCGTGATCCGGATCGTGTCACCGTCGAGCGCGTGGTAGCTCGCGAAGAACGAGCCGATGGCGTCGAGCCGGTACGGATCGACGTCGCGGATCGAGCGCATCGATGCGTGCCCCTTCGGCCCGCCCGCGACCGTCAGCAGCCGGTCGTTGCGGACCCACGGACCCTTGCCGCCGTCCCGCTGCTCCATCTCGAGCACGCCGAGGAGCCGGGTGAGCACGACGCAACCGGGATGGACCGGCTCGTCGAGGAGGACGATGGCGTCGAGCGGATCGCCGTCGTCGGCGACGGTCCGCGGGACGAACCCGAAGTCGAACGGGAAGACCATGCCCGGCGGGAGCACGCGGTCCAGCCGGTAGACGCCGAGGTCCTTGTCGAACTTCAGCTTGTTCCCGGAGCCGCGTGGGGTCTCGACCACGACCACGACCAGGGCCCCCTGGTGGATCGGCAGGGCGGCGGGGTCGGCGATGGCCACGCTAGCCCACGGCCCCGGTCGGCTCGCCCTCGGCAGTCTCGGGCTCCGGCACCGCGCGCTCCGTCCGGCTCAGGTGGCTCGCCTCGACGAGCGTCGGCTCGCCGTCGCGATCCTTCCAGCGCGTCTGCAGCTGCACCTCGTCCGCCGGTCCCACCAGCCGCAGGACGACGTCGAACCCGGAGCCGGCCCGCTCGGCGGAGACGACCTCGGACCCTTCCGAGGGCAGCGGCAGGAGCGCGAGCACCTCGCCCAGGTTCCGCTCGAGCTCGGGGCTCATGTGGCCCGTCGCGGCCTCCACGTCCCCGGCATCGAGCGCCGCACAGAACTCGACGGCGCGCTCGCGAACGGTCTCGACGTCCATCGCCTGCCTCCCTTCGTGCGCCCGCAGTCGACCACGACGCGGCACGCAACCGGACCGGCCGACGCCTCGGGAACCGTTGCAGGTCCCGGTCGAACGACGGGTCCTGCCGGGTCCGTGACGACAAGGTACGAGGCGGCCATGGGACGTGTTGGAAGGTGCACGCCGAGCTGGCACGGCCGTACGGTCCGTGGTGACGGCAGACACCGTCCCAGCCGCGGAGGCTGGCCGAGAAAGGCAAACCCGGGGTGACCCGGGGACGCAAAGCCACGGGGCTCGGGCCATCGGCGATCGAGATGGGACGAGTCAGCCGGGTTGCCGAAGTCAGGAGGCTTGGTGTGGCCACGGCCCGCCCGCTCCTTGGCGCGCTCGTGCGCGTCATCGCCGTCGCGTCGCTCGCGCTCGCTGGCGTCGCGACCGTCCGTCCCATCTGATCCGGGTGGGCTCGGGCCCACCCACGCAAGGACGACGCCCCCCGGCCCGACGGCCGCGGGGGCGTCTTCATGTTGGCGGCCCCCGGTACTCTCCGGCGATGGAGCGTCTCGGTCCCGTCGCGCGTCGCTGGCTCGAACGTGTCGCGCGGATCGGCGCGGCGCCCGAGGACACCGACGACGTCCGGCTGCGCAAGGCGCTGCTCGTCCTGATCTGCCTCGGGATCCTCCCGATCTCGGCGCTGTGGGGCGTGATCTACGTCGGGCTCGGCGCGTGGGCCGGCCTCGTGGCGTGGCTCTACCTGCTCATCTCGGTCGGCGCGATCGCGATCTACGCCCGGACACGGGACTTCGAGTGGCTGCTCCGCGTGGAGCTCGTGAACATCCTGCTGGCACCGACGGTGTCCATGGCGTTCGTCGGCGGCTTCGTCGCCTCGGGCGCGGTGGGGATCTGGGGCATCCTGGCGCCGCTCGGCGCGCTCGTGTTCAACGGCGCGCGCTCCGGCGTCCGCTGGTTCGCGGCGTTCGTGGCGGTCTTCCTCGCCTCGGGGCTCGCCGGCGAGGTCGCCGGGAGCCCGGCCCCGTTCCCGGCGTGGTTCTCGCCGCTGATGATCGCGCTCAACGTCACGGTCGGCGGCGCGGTCGTGTTCGCGCTGCTCGTGCAGTTCGTCCGCCAGCGCGAGGAGGCGCTCGCGGCGCTCCGGACCGAGCAGGACCGGGCCGAGAGCCTGCTGCTCAACATCCTCCCCCACTCCATCGCCGACAAGCTGAAGGCCGACACCTCGACGATCGCGGACCAGTTCGCGGCGGCATCGATCCTGTTCGCGGACATCGTCGACTTCACCCCGCTGTCGGAGCGACTGGCGCCCGCCGAGGTCGTCGGCATCCTCGACCACCTGTTCACGCACTTCGACGGGCTGGCGGACCGGTACGGCGTCGAGAAGATCAAGACGATCGGCGACTGCTACATGGTCGCGGCCGGCGTCCCGTCGCCGCGGCCCGACCATGCGCGGGTGATGGCGCTGATGGCGCTCGACATGCGCGAGGCGATGCGCTCACGCGATGCGATGGGCCACCTCGGCCTCGAGCTCCGGATCGGGATCAACTCCGGACCCGTCGTGGCGGGCGTCATCGGGCGGAAGCGGTTCCTGTACGACCTGTGGGGCGACGCCGTCAACATGGCGAGCCGGATGGAGTCACACGGCACGCCCGGCCAGATCCAGGTCAGCCGCGCAACGTACGAGCTGCTGCGCGACGAGTTCCGGCTGGAGCCACGCGGCACCGTCGCGATCAAGGGCAAGGGCGACGTCGCGACGTGGTACCTCGTCGGCGCCCGAACGACGGGCCAGGCGCCCACGGCCGACGCCCCCGCGGCCGCCGCGACCGCTCGCTGAGGCCGCGCCGCGGGCCCGCGGACGCCCTATGCTCGTCGCCAGGAGGGAACCCGAGTGACCGAGGACCACCAGCCCGGCGGCGGCCCGACGCCGCCCGATGCAACGCCCGACGGCCCGCCGCCCCCGGCCGCGCCGCCCGTCGGCGAGCCGCCCGCAGCGCCGCCGTGGCCGGCCCAGGGCGCGCCGGTCGCCGCGACGGGCCCCGGTCCCGCACAGCCCGCGGCGAAGCGGCCGGGCAGGCTGCGCGCGATCTTCGTGATCGTGGCGATCGTCGCCGTCCTGGGCGTGATCCTGTTCGCCGTCCGCAACAACGTCGATGCCAACGACCTCAAGGTCGGCGACTGCTTCACGATCCCAGACGGCACCACCGTCCAGACGGTCGAGAAGCACCCGTGCACCGAGACGCACAACGCCGAGGTCGTGTTCGTCGGCGAGTACAGCGGCGACACCTTCCCCATCTCGCTCAGCCTCGAGTCGTACGTGCGCGACAACTGCGTCCCGGCCTCGGAGTCGTACGTCGGGCGCAGCATCGACGACGACCCCGCGCTGTCGATCGGCTACTTCTCGCCCAGCCAGGACAGCTGGAACAGCGGCGACCGGACGGTCTCGTGCTACGTCGCCCAGCCCGACGAGCGTGACATGACGGAGTCGCTCAAGCAGTAGCCGGGCGCCCGCAGCCGCGGGTCGCCACGTCGAGCGCGTAGACCGACGACGACGCGGTGATGAACAGGCGGTCGCCGTCGGGGCCGCCGAAGGCGCAGTTCGACGTGGCCTCCGGGACCGGCAGCTTGCCGAGCCGGCGGCCGTCTGCGGCGACGACGTGGATGCCGTCGCGGGCCGACGTCCAGACGTTCCCGTCGACGTCGACGCGGAGCCCGTCCGGGACGCCCTCGGCGGCTCCGGCCGACATCGAATAGAAGACGCGGGGCCGGGCCAGGCGGCGTCCGTCGACGACGTCGAACGCGACGATGTGCCGGTTGCCGGTCGTGTCGCCGGGCGTGGCGCCCGCCGAGTCCGCGACGTACAGGATCGACTCGTCGGGCGAGAAGGCGAGGCCGTTCGGCGCCTGCACCCAGTCCGTCACGGGGTCGAGGTCGCGCGTGGCCGGGTCGAACCGGAACACGAGGTTGTCGCCGATCTCCGACACGCCCGGGTGGCCCTCGCCGGGCATCACGATCCCGTATGGCGGGTCCGTGAACCAGATCGTGCCGTCCGACTTGACGACGAGGTCGTTCGGCGAGTTCAGGCGGAGGCCCTTCCAGCGCTCGACCACCGCCGTGATCGAGCCGTCGCGACCCACGCGTTCGACGCGCCGCCGGCCGTGGCAGCACGCGAGGATCGACCCGTCGAGGTCGAGGGTGTGGCCGTTCTGGTGCTCGGAGCGCTCGAGGAAGACCGCCTGGCCGGTGTCCTGGTGCCAGCGATGGAGGCGGTTGCCGACGACGTCGCTCCACAGCAGCGAACCGCTGTCCGGCAGCCAGACCGGCCCCTCGAACCACGTCCCGCCGGTCGCGATCCGGTGGAGCACCGCGCCGGGGCGCAGGAGCGTGCTGAACCCCCGATCCTCGATGACGGGCGCCCAGCCCGCGACGGGCCCGAGCGCTGTGGTCGCTGCGCTCGCGTCGGTCACGCGCGGTCCTCCGCGGCGCCGGTCGTCCCGCCGTCGGGCCAGACGGCGATGCACACCCGGTTGCCGGCCCGGTCGGACAGCGTCCAATGCTCGTCCGACAGCGCGACGATCCGGCCGCCCGCGGCCAGCGCCGCCTCGAGCCGGGCGCGTCCCTGCGCGGCCGGTACGGACACGTCGACATGCATCGCGTGGCGCAGCGGCTTGGCGTCGTCGAGCTCCTGGAGCCAGACGGTGGCCCCGTGACCCAGCGGATCGACGGCGTTGTCCGGCGCGACCCGGGACGCGTAGCCGAGGACCGCGCGCCAGAACCCGAGGTCGAGGTCCGCGGCCTTGCCGGCGATCGCGAGCTGCACCTCCTGCACGGACGCCCGGTCCGGGGTCGCGCCATGGGATCGCACGACCGCCGACACCTCGCGGGCGAGCTCGGCCGTCGCCGCCTCGAGCTCCCACAGGTCGCGCGTGAGGCGGACGGTCAACCTCGCGCCGGTGAGCGTGAGGATGCTGGACGACGCCGCGACGGCGGGGATGTCGGCGATCGCCGTCGCGAGGCGCGCCGCGTCCGCGAGCGAGGCCGTCCGGAATGCGGCGACGGCGCCGCCGTGGAGCACGACCCAGTCCTCGAGACCCGGCTCGGCGAGGAACGCCCGATAGCCCTCCTCAGTCACCCGCCGCGTCTCCACCGGCGGGCGCGATGTTGTGGTTGACGTGGAACACGTTGTCCGGGTCCCACGCGCGCTTGAGCGCGGCCAGCCGCGCGACCTTCGCGTCGCCGAAGATCAGCCGCGACTGCTCGGGGCCGGCGTCGGCGTTGCCGTTCGCGTAGCGGCCGAGGACGGCATCCGCCTCGATCACGGCGACCGCGCGCCGGCACCAGTCGATGTTGACGTCGTCGAGGGCGGGGTCCGTCCAGCTCGAGTCGGCGGACAGGTCGAAGGCCGCGCTCCGGCCCGCGTACGCCGTCGCGTCTTCCGGCAGCCGGCCGATGGCGCCACCGAGGGCCGTGATCGAGATCGTGTTGTCGCCCTGCGCGGAGCCGACGAGCCCCACGAGCTCGTCGAGCGCCTCGGGCCGGACGTCGTCCGCGTTGGTGCCCCGGATGAACGACCGGTTGCCCCACGCGAACAGCAGGTCGTGCGCGGTCTGGACGTCGAGGTACGGCTGGCTCGCGGTGGTCGCCGCCATCGGCGCCGGGCCGCGGCGGAGCCCCGCCGTGTCGCGCTCGACGTCCGCGGCGTCGCCGCTGTGGTTGTACGCGACGTACACGACGGGCTTGCCGAACATGGCCTCGGGTGCGCCGCTCCGCTCCCCGGCCCGATCGAGGTTGAGGATGACCGCGACCGCGTCCGGTGCGCTCCGAGCGTAGTCCCGGAACGCGTCGAAGACCTCGTGGACCTGGCTCGCCGGGTACAGGAACAGCCCGCGATGGAGGTTCGGCCCGAACGGATGGAGGCGGAACTCGAAGGCCGTCGCGATCCCGAAGTTCCAGCCGGCGCCCCGGAGGCCCCAGAACAGCTCGGGCTCGTCGTCCGCGGATGCACGCACTTGCCGCCCGTCGGCCGTCACGAGCTCGACGGCGACGAGGTTGTCGATGGTGAGGCCGAAGTGGCGCTGGAGCCGCCCGACGCCGCCGCCGAGCGTCAGGCCGGCGACGCCGGTGTGGCCGACGACGCCCACCGGCGTCACGAGGCCGTGGGCCTGGGCCGCGACGTCGAGCTCGCCCAGGAGCGAGCCGCCGTTCACCCGTGCGATCCGCCGCGCGCGGTCGACGTCGACGCCGCGCATCGCCGACATGTCAACGACGAGGCCACCGTCCCGGCCGCGGAGGCCGACCTTGCTGTGGCCGCCTGACCGCACCTGGATCTCGAGGTCGCGATCGCGGGCGAAGGCCACGGCGGTCGCCACCTCGTCCGCGTCGATCGGCCGGGCGATCACCGCCGGCCGCCGATCGTGGATGGCGTTCCACAGGCGTCGCGCGTCGTCGTATCCCGGGTCATCGGATGCGATCACGTCGCCCCGGATCGAGCGACGCAGCTGGTCGACGTCCGACGGCGCGAGCCGGTCCATCGCGGGCGCGTCCGGCATGGTTCCCTCCCTCGATCGCAGTGCCTCGCGGCCATGATGGCACGGCATGCGCGGTGCGCTCGAGCTGCGCGGCGGCCGGTCAGGCTCGGACGGGGGCGTCCGTCGGCGAGCGGTCCCGGGCGTCCGCCGACGTCGACCGCTGCCGTTCGATGGCATCGAGCTGCGCGAGGTACGGCCGGGCTCCGACCCGGGTGAAGACGTCACGCGCGAACTGGAGCGCCGCCGAGATCTCCGGCTCGTCGGTCCCCAGGGCGACCGCGGCGTCCAGCGCGATCAGCGAAAGCTCGAAGTCGGCGCGGTTCCGGCGCGACACGGCCATGGCCTCGCGATACCCGGCGAGCGCATCGGCCCGGCGGCCCTCGAGGGCATCGACGGCGGCGTGCGTCGCGAGGATCAGCGACGGGGCGTCCGCCTTGACCTCGGGGTCCTCGTCGAGCCGGCGGGCGATGTCGCGGATCCGCGTCGCGTCGCCGAGCCGCAGTGCGGCGCTCGCCGCGAGCCCGAGCGGGTACATGTGGCCCGGACCCGACGCCGCGTCGTACGCATCCACGGCTTCCGCGAACCGCCCGGCGGCCATGGCGCCGTCGGCGAGCGTCCACCGGTACACCGCGTCGGTGAGCACGTCGCTGACGTCTGGCGCGAGCTCGGCCGCGCGCGCGGCACGCGCCTCGTCGCGCTCGCCGCGCGCCTGCGTCAGCATGAGGAGGGCCTGGAGGACGCGAAGCTCCTCGAGCGATCCGACGACCCGCGGCAGCTCCTCCTCGAGCTCGACGAGCACCTCGTCCCAGCCGCGGCCCTCGACGTACGTCTGCCAGGCGTGGAAGATCAGCGCCCAGCTGAGCGACGGCCGGTGGCCCGTGCGGCGCGCGAGCGCGAGGCTCGCGAGCACGGACGCATGCGCTCGCGGCAGGTCGCTGAGGGCGACGATCGACGTCAGGTTCGATCTCGCCCGCATCTCCGCCCGCACGAACCCACCCGCCTGCGCGAGCTCGATCGATGCATCCATCAGGGCGATCGCCTCGTGCCGGCGGCCGAGCCGGCCGAGCTGGCCGGCCTTGTTCTGGAGCGCCTCGACCGTGATGTGATCGAGGCCGAGGCCTTCGGAGATCGTCAGTGCGAGGTCGGCCGTCTCGATCGTTTCGCGAACCAGGTCGGCCCGCAGGTACGCTCGCGACAGGGTCGCGAGGACCTCGGCGCGCATCTCGCCCTGTTCCTCGGCCGGGAGCGTGTCGCGGGCCGCTTCGAGGATCACGCGCGCGTCGTCCACGCGCCCGGCATCGATGTACAGGGTGCCGAGGGCCGATTCCGCACGGCCCGCCGCCACGAGGTCGCCGAGCCGCCGGGCGATGCCCGCGGCCTCCGTGGCGAGCGGCATCCCGTCCTCGAAGCGCCCGGCGAAGTCTGCGGCGCGGGCGGCACGGATCAGGAGCTCCACGCGTTCGCGATCCTCGCGGGTGACGGCGAGCGCCTGGTGGAGCTGCTGGAGCGCCTGGTCATGGGCGGCGAGGGAGGCCGAGCGCTCCGCCGCCGCCGACAGCGCGATGCGCGCCTGGATCGCGACGGCATCGGCCTCGGCGCCGGGCTCCGACGCCTCGTAGGCGGCCAGGTAGTGCGTCGCGAGCGCGCCCGCCAGCTCCTCCTCGCCGAGCGACTCGAAGTGGCGGGCGGCGGCGAGATGCCGCGCACGCCGGTCGCGCCGGGCCAGCGTGCCGTATGCGACCTCGCGGATGAGGGACTGGACGAACTGGTACTGGCCGCGCTCGGGAGACCGCGGGTCGGACTTCAAGTCGAACAGCTCGCGCCGCACCAGCGCGCGGAGCCGCGCCTCGACGTCGGCGCGGTCGCCCCCGGCCACCGCGGTGAGGCCGGCCGGCGTGAAGCTCTGCCCGAGGACGGCGGCGTCCTGCACGAGCGCCCGGTCGGCGGGCCCCAACGCGTCCAGCCGCGAGGCGATGAGGGACCGGAGGGTGTCCGGGACGGCCACGCCGGTGAGGCTCCCGGTCGGGCGGTACGCGTCGCCGACTCGCTCCAGGCGGCCGTCGGCGAGCAGGGCGCGCACGGTCTCGACGGCGTACAGCGGGACGCCATCAGCCCGCGCGACGATGGCATCGACGGCCGCGTCGGGGAGGCCCGGCACGAACCCCGTGAGCAGCGCTCGCATCGCGGGCGCGTCGAGGGGCTCGAGCGCGAGCGACGTCGCGTTGCGGGTCTGCGTCCCCCACCCGGGCCGGCGATCGAACAGCTCCGGCCGGGTCAGCGCGACGATCAGCATCGGCAGGCCGTGCGACCACTCCAGCAGATGGTCGACGAAGTCCAGGAGACCGCTGTCGGCCCACTGCAGGTCCTCGAACAGCAGGACGGTGGTCCCGTGGGCCGCGACGCGCTCGAAGAACACGCGCCACGCGCCGAACAGCCCCTCGCGGCCGGCCGGCGGCCCCTGCTCGAGCCCGAGCAGCGCGAGCAGCGCCGGCTCGACGAAGCGCCGCTCGTCCTCGTCCGGGACGTATTCGGCGACCGTGTCGCGGATCCGGGTGCGTGTCGTCGCCTCGTCGTCGTCCTCGGCGACGCCGGCCCGCTGGCGCACCATCTCGCCCAGCGCCCAGAACGCGATGCCGTCGCCGTACGAGGGCGATCGCCCCCGGTGCCAGTAGATGGCCTGGACGATGCCGTCGACGTACTTCTGGAGCTCCCACGCGAGCCGGCTCTTGCCGATCCCGCCCGGGCCGGAGATCGTCACGAGCCGGGTCCGCCGGTCGCGACCCGCCGTGGCGATGAGGTCCTTGAGGATCCGCAGCTCCTCGTCGCGCCCCACGAACGGCGGCTCGGGCAGGTCCGACCGGCCCTGGCCGCCACGCTGCGCGATGACCCGGAGCGGCCGCCAGGCGGGAACCGGGGCCGACTTGCCCTTGAGGTCCTGGTCGCCCACGGGCTCGAACGCGATCGCCGAGCTCGCCGCGTGCATGGTCGCCTCGCCGACCAGCACGCCGCCGGGCGGCGCGGCCGACTGGAGGCGCGCGGCCGTGTTGACGACGTCCCCGACGACCATCCCCTCCCCGATCGCGCCGATGTTCACCGCCGTCTCGCCGGTCAGGATGCCGGCCCGGGCCTGGAGCGTCGGTTCGAGGGCCGCGACGGCCGGCAGCAGCTCGAGGGCCGCCCGGACGGCGCGTTCGGCGTCGTCCTCGCGGGCGACCGGCGTGCCCCAGACCGCCATCACCGCGTCGCCGATGAACTTCTCGACGGTGCCGCCGTAGGTCTCGATCAGCCGGCGGGCGGTGTCGTTGAACCTGGACAGCAGCTCGCGGGCGGCCTCGGGGTCCTTGCCCTCGGCGAGGGTCGTGTAGCCGACGAGGTCCGCGAACAGCACGGTCACGAGGCGGCGCTCGGCGATCCGGGCCGCCGACGCGGTCCCGGCGGCGGTCGATCCCTCGGCAGTCGGCGCGACGCGTTGGGTGCCCGGCACGAGCGGCTCGCCGCACGCGCCGCAGAACTTCTCGCCGGGCTCGGTCGCGGTGCCGCACGACGGACAGGCGCCCGCGAGGGCAGCCCCGCATTCGACGCAGAACCGGCGTCCCGGCTTGTTCTCGGTGCCGCAGGTCGCGCAGCGCATCGAGCGGAGTGTACGGGCTGCCGATTCGCGCGTGACACCGGCACGCCGCGCGGGAAACGCGCTCGTGGCGGCGAGGCTGTCCGAGGCGCCGCCGGGCTGACCGTCAGCGCGTTCGCGGCTGGGCGTCGAGCCAGGCCCGGACGGCGCCGACGTGCTCGTCGTGCAGATGGTCCGTGAAGTCGACGTCGACGAGCGGACCGCCGAGCCACGGGACGGCCTCCGGATCCATCAGCAGGTGGTCGGGCAGGGCCTCGATCGCGGCGACGAGCCGGTCGTACGAGGCGTCGTACTCGGCGACCAGGTCCGCGGGATCGCGGCCGGCGTCCTGGTCGTGGAGCCAGTCGTTGATGACCTCGTCGTCGTCCATCCCGGCGGGCCACGGCGGCGGCGGGTCGGCCTCACCGCGTGCCGCGGCTTCGAGGCGCGAGATCGTCCGGCGTCGCCAGCCCGCGAGGTGGCCGGCCATGTCGCCGAAGCTCCACGCGCCCATCGGCCCCGGCTCCGCATACCGCTCCGGCCCCACCTCGCCGGCGAGGGTGCGCCAGAACCGCTGGTCGCGGCGGATGGCGTCGATCTGCTCGGCCCTGGTGCGCATCGCTTCCTCCACGCGGTCGGTCCGGTTCGCGCGCGGCCCGCGCGCCTAGGATGCGCCCATGCACTGCTGCGAACCCGACATGTATGACGTGCAGTTCGACGCCGCCGCCGCCGACCAGAAGCTCCGCGAGTACCGGGCGAAGGGACCGCGGGGCTCCACCGCGCGGCTCATCGACGACCTCGGTCGCGGCGGGGTCGAGGGCTTCACCGTGCTCGACATCGGTGCCGGCGTCGGCGCGGTCCACCAGTCGCTGCTCGCGGCGGGCGCGGCGTCGGCGACCGACGTGGACGCGTCCGGGCCGTACCTCGCGGCATCCCGGCTCGAGGCCGAGCGCCGCGGCCTCGCGGACCGCGTCACGTTTCTCAAGGGCGATGCCGTCCGCCTCGCAGCCGAGCTGCCCGCCGCGGACCTCGTCGCGCTCGACCGCGTCGTTTGCTGCTACCGCGACATGCACGCGCTGGTCCAGGTGGCGTCCGACCGCACGCGACGCCGGCTCGGGATGGTGCTGCCGCGGGACGGCGCGCTCGTCCGGATCGCCATCGCGCTGGAGAACCGCTGGGGCGCGTTCCGCGGTGACCCGTTCCGGGTCTACGCGCACCGGACCGACGCCGTCCTCGGCGTGGCCCGGGCGGCCGGGCTGGACGTCGTGGCCTCGCATCGCGGCTGGTTCTGGCAGACGCTGCTGCTCGAACGCCGATCGGGCCCCGAAACGCCCGCACCGCGCTATCCCCAGGGTGAGGGCAGGTGGGTCAGCGGCTCGAAGTCGGGCAGCACGTCCGTCTGGAGCTGCGGGTCCGCGGCCGCGACGTAGCGCTCCTCGAGGCCGAGCTCCTTGAGCACGATGTTCCGCCCCTGCGCGATCCCCGTCGCCTTGTAGAACGCCACGGTCCGGTTGAAGCCCTGGCGGCCGAACCCGCAGTCGCTGGACACGATGAGCTGCTCGGCCGGGATGACCTCCAGCGCGCGCCGGATGCGGCCGGCGACGACCGGCGCCATGTCCGCCTGGAGCGTCCGGTGGCTGACGACGCCGACCGCGATCTTCTTGGCCAGGTTCCCGGCGTACGGCCGGAACAGGTCGATGTCCCGGAGCTCGTTCTCCGTCGCCTCGACCGTCCACACGTCGCCCTTGAGGCGGTTGAGGTAGATGTCGATCGAGTTCTCGTACGACTCGCCGCTGTAGACCTTCTGCATGTTCGGGTTGCCCCAGCAGGTGTGGATCCACAGCTCGACGCCGTCGAGGCCCTCCACCTCGTGATTGAACGCATCGACCATGAAGTCGAGCAGCTCCGTCTCCTCGGGATGGAAGCACGCCGTGAAGTGGATCGTCGGCTCTTCGATCTGGATGACCTTGGCGCCCGCCGCGGCGAGCTGGCGCAGCTCCGTGTTCATCGCCGTCGCCATGTCCCAGATCAGCTGCTTCTTGTCGTCCAGGTCGTACTCGCTCGTGTGCGAGTCGAGGAAGATCGCGAGCACCTGCGACGAGCACGTGCCGAACTTGACCGGCTTGCCCGATGCCGCCCGGGCCTGGGCGATCCGCCACAGCTTCGCGTACTCGAGCGGGTGCTTCGGGTCGTGCTCGACCTTGCCGACGACGCGCGGCCAGCGCCACGTCGTCTCGATCTCGTTCATCAGCGTCCCCGGCGCAAACGCGAGCAGCGCGTCGCGCGACCTCGCGTACTGGAGCTCCTCGTGCTCGAGGCCGGTCCACCGCTGCAGCGGATAGTGGTGCCAGGAGCGGCCCGCGAAGTCCTCGTCCAGGTGGTAGTCGCCGTTGGTCAGGATGTCGAGGCCCGCGCGCTCCTGGTCGGCGATCACCGTGCCGTGCGCGTCGAGGAACTGCTCGCGGAACCGGACGTCGAGCAGCGCGGTGTCGAGCTGACGGCCCCACAGGCCCTGGTCGTACCAGCGCGGCCGCGGCCACGAGCCGGTCACCGTCGCCGGGAGCATCAGGTCCTTCGTGGCCGTGAGCATGTGCGCCCTCCTCGTCGAGCGGCTGCGGCGTGGTCCGGACGAGTGTAGGGACGGCGCGGCCGACGAGGCGCTAGCTCGCCCCGTCGTACCAGCCGAGGACCCGCAAGGCTCGCAGCGTGTTCCACCGGCTCGGCCGCCCGTCGCCGTCCTCCATCGCGAACGGCACGGCGCCCCGGTACGTGTGCTCGAGCAGCCACGTCCCGTCGGGCTGCTGCTTCGAGCGGACGAGCTCGATCGCCTCGACGAGGCGTGGGTCGGGGCGCTCACCCGTCGACCGGAAGTGCTCGAGCCCGCGGAGCACGTCGAAGTGCCAGCGCGTCGGGAACGAGAACTGGAGGAAGTCCGGGTCGATGACGTCGCCCGTGCTCCGCCGCCTGAGGAGGTGCCGCTCGAGCAGGTACGCCTCGCCGCGATGGCGGGCCGCGATCGAGGCGTCGGATCCGCCGCTCTCGCGCTCGTGCAGCAGGAGCCCCTCGAGGACGCGGATCGTGGTGTGGAACGAGCCCCGGACCGAGCCGTTCTCGGCTTCGCAGTTCCAGCCGCCGTCGGCCATCTGCTCGCCGACCAGCCGATCGACGACCGGCCGGACGTCGACGCCGAAGTACGCACCCTGCGAGACGACCATGCCGTTGATGCACGGCTCGACCTCGCCCTCGAAGTACGGCTGGCCGGCGTGCTCCCAGCGCGCCTTGTCGCGAACGTCCGCGACGGCCTTCCGGATCGCATCGTCCTCGGGGTCCACGCCGAGCTCGAGCAGCAGCTGGAGGACGTTCGCCGTCGCCGTCCACGGCTGGCCCTCCTCCCGGCTCCACGGCAGCGGCGCCCCGTCGCGCGCCGGGAAGAGCGCGCCTCCCGCCCACAGGCCGTCGTCGCCACGGAGCGCCAGCAGTCGTGCGCCCCATCCCTCGCGGGTGACCCTGGCGCGCTCCGCGGCCACCGCGCCCGCCGGCGCGTCGACCAGATCCCGCAGCGTCTGCCAGCGGACCGCGGGGTCGCCCTCGAGCAGCCAGTCGATCGCGGTCATCGCCCGAGGATAGCCGGGGGTCGTGCGTCGAGCGCCCGATCGCCGCCGGACTTGACATGCGCAATCCAGACTTGCGACATGGATGCTTCGACCCCCGGCCCCGACGCCGACGAGATCACGGCCTGGATCGCCACGGCCTTGCCCGACACGGTCCTCGCGCAGGCGATGGGCGCAACGTTCTTCTCGCTGGACGAATCGCACTGGCCGAACTTCGCGACCATCGTGACGACGGACGAGCACGACATGGGAACGCCGTCCGACCTCGCGCGCCCGGGCGTGTTCCGACTCAACATCGGCGTCGGACGCGACACGTTCGAGCGCCTCGTCGGCGGGCAGGAGGCGCCCGACTACGCGGCGCTCGACCGGATCCTCCCCCACCCCGTGTATGCCAGGCAGCGCTGGATCGCGATCCTCAACCCGACCCGCGACACCTTCGAACGCGACCTCAAGCCGCTGATCATCGAGGCGCACGACCGGCTCGCCGCCCAGCGCGCCCGGCACACGCCGCCCGAGGGCGCCGATCCCGGGTAACGCCGCCAACGTGACGAAACCGGTTGCCATCACTCGGCGTATCGCCTTCTATCGCACATGTATACTCGCGGTAGAAGGAGCCACGACCCATGCACGACGTCCACGCCGAGCCCGCCCCGCCGCCGACGCTCCGGCGCCGCGAGGACCTCATCCTCGAGGAGCTGTCCCTCGCGCCGGCCCCGCGACGTCCCGCGGCGGCCGACATGGAGCGCTACGCCGGGTACGTCGCCGAGATCCTCGCGTCGCTCGGCCTCGACCTCGACACGCCGTCCACGCGCGACACGCCCCGCCGCTTCCTCGACGCGCTCGTCGAGGCGACCGACGGGTACGAGGGCGATCCGAAGCTGGTGACGGCCTTTCCGACGGAGTGCCGCGGGCGCAGCGACTGCGAGCTCGCGCAGATCGTGGAGGGCCCGATCGAGTTCTCGTCGCTCTGCGAGCACCACGCGCTGCCGTTCGTCGGTCGGGCGTGGATCGGCTACATCGCGCATGAGCAGATCCTCGGCATCAGCAAGCTCACCCGGCTGGTCCGGATCGTCACGCGGCGGTTCGCCGTCCAGGAGCGGCTCACCCAGTCCATCGCGGACGCGGTCGAATCGCTGACCCAGGCGCACGGCGTGGCCGTGTACCTCGAGGCCGACCACATGTGCGTCCGGACCCGCGGCGTGCGCGAGCACGGGTCGCGGACCCGAACCACGGCGTACCGCGGCGCATACGAGCACGACCCGAGCATCCGCGCGGAGTTCCGCGAGCTCGCGGCCGGGAGCGCGGGCCGGTGACCGCGATGCCGATCCCGCACGCAGCGCTGCTGGCCTCACGCGCGACGCCTCGCGGCACGGAGCCGCTCACCACGCTGGTCGAGGCGACGACCGCCGGCCTTGCCGGCGGCACGCGCGGCGGGCTCACCCCGGAGCTCGCGATGCGCTACGACGGCGACCTCCGGATCGGGATGTGCTCAGATCGACCGACGGTCATCGCGAACTTCGCCTCGACGCTCGACGGGGTCGTCGCCATGGACGTCCACGGCCGGACGGGCGGGGCGGAGATCAGCGGGTTCAGCACGAGCGACCGGTTCGTGATGGGGCTCCTGCGCGCGATGTCGGACGTCGTGCTCGTCGGTGGGGCCGTCGCCCGCCGCGCGCGCAAGGTCGCGCGGACGCCGGGCGCCGTGGCGCCGGAGGCGGCGACGGCGTTCACCGAGCTGCGCGAGGCGCTGGAGCTGCCGCCGCACCCCACGACGCTCGTGCTGACGGGCTCGGGCGACCTGGATCCGGGGCTGCCGGGCTTCGCAGGGCGCGACGCGCCCATCGTCATCGCGGCGCCGGACGCCATCGCGGCGCGGCTCGCGCGGGCGGGCTTCGGACGCAACGTGTCGATCGAGCCGCTGCGATCGTCCGGCCCGCAGCACGCCGTCGAGGGCGCGCTGGACGTCGCGGCGCGGCTCGGGGCCCGGGTCGTGGTGTCCGAGGCCGGCCCATCGATCTTCGGCGACCTGATCCGCGCCGAGCGCGTCGACGAGCTGTTCCTGACGCTGTCGCCGCAGCTCGCGGGTCGCGGCCCGGGCGAGCACCGGCTGGGCCTCGTCGAGGGCACCGCGCTGTGGCCCGACCTCGCCACGTGGACGCGGCTCGCCTCGGTGCGCCGCGGTGGCGATCACCTGTATCTCCGCTACCAGTTCGAGGAGCCCACCCGATGACCGACCGCACGTTCCTGATCGTCGGCGGCGGCCTGGCCGCCGCCGAGGCCGCGAAGACGCTCCGCGCGGAGGGCTACGACGATCGCCTCGTCCTGGTCACCGACGAGGCGCGGCCGCCGTACGAGCGACCGCCGCTGACCAAGGCGTACCTGCGCGGCGAGGCGGCCGCCGACACGCTGCTCGCCCAGCCCGTCTCGTTCTACGAGGACGCGCGCATCGACCTCCGCGTCGGCGCGCGAGCCACGGCGCTCGACCTCGCGCAACGCCGCGTCCGGCTGTCGGACGGCGCCACGATCGCCTTCGACGGCCTCGTGATCGCCACGGGTGCGCGGGCCATCCGGCCGGCCATCGACGGCGCCGGTCGCCCGAACGTCCACCTCGTGCGGACCGCGGGCGACGCGGACCGGCTGCGGGACGCCGCGAGGCACGCGGGCACGGCCGTGGTCGCGGGTGGCGGCTGGATCGCCGCCGAGGCCGCGGCGTCCCTGGCCCAGCTGGGTCTCGCGGTCACGCTCGTCGTCCCGGGCGAGGAGGTCCTCGAGCGACACCTCGGCCGCGAGATCGGCGGCCGGTTCAGCCGCCTGCACGAGGCACACGGGATGCGCGTCGTACGCCGGTCGCGGGTCGAAGCCGTCACGGCACGCGGGGTGCGACGCTCCGCGGGCGGCGTGCGCCTCGCGGGCGGCGACCACCTCGACGCCGACCTCGTCGTGCTGGGATTCGGCGCCGCGCCGGTGACCGAGCTCGGCGCGGCGGCCGGCCTCGAGGTCGCCCGCGGGATCGTGGCCGACGAGCGGCTCGAAACCGCCGCCCCGGGCGTGTTCGTCGCGGGTGACGTCGCCGACGCCTGGCACCCCCGCTACGGCGTCCGGCTGCGCTCCGAGCACTGGGACAACGCCCGGCGGCAGGGCCGGACCGCCGCGAAGAACCTGCTCGGGCGGTCCGAGGCGTACGACCGGGTCCCGTACTTCTTCTCCGATCAGTTCGAGCTCGGCATGGAGCTCGTCGGCCGCCCAACGGACGACGCCGACGTCGCCATCCGCGAGACCGGCACGGGCTACGTCGCGCTCTGGCTCCGCGACCGCCACGCCGTGGCCGCCATGCACGCCGACACGTGGGACGCGCGGAAGCCCATGACCGCGCTCGTCGAGTCCGGCGCCGTCGTCGATCGCCGCGCGTTCGAGGACGCATCCGTGCCGCTCGACGCCGTCGGCGCGATGGCGGTCGCGCCGGCCGGCTAGGCGCCGCGCTTCGCGAGCGACGCGAGCCACGCCTCCCGGTCCAGCGGGCTCGGTGCCGATCGTTCGCGACGCGGCGGGTGCTCACCGCCGACCGGGACGTGACCATCGGGCCGCGCCTCGAGCAGCCCCTCGCCCATCGACAGCCCGGGCAGCTGGTGCTGGAGCGAGCGGACGCGCGCGACCGGGAGCACCGCGCTCGCGTGGGACACGCCGTTCGCCGAGAACTGGCCCGTCACGCGTCCACCCAGCCGGCCGAGCGCCGCGAGCACGGCCGGGGCCGTCGATGCCGGCATCTCGAGGGCGAGATCCGCGAGCGGCTCGCAGACCCACGTGCCGGCGCGATCGAGCGCCGTCATCACGACGAGCCGGGTCAGCCGCCGGAAGTCGGCCACCGTCGTCACGGGCGACGCGTAGCCGCAGTCGGTCATCGTGACGGTGCAGTCCGTGACCTGCCAGCCCGCGAGGCCTTCCTCGAGCGCCTCGCGCACGAACGTGTCCATCTGGGCGACGAAGCCGTCCGGCGTCCGGAACAGGTACAGCGGGACGAGCCGGTGCTCGACCTCGGCCCGGAACGTCACGCCGGAGCCGAAGGGCCCGGGATCGATCCGGAGCGCGAGCGTCGCCCGGAACGGGTTGGTGCTGAGCGGCGAGCTGCGACCCGTGATGTTGGTGTGCGTCTTCGCGTGGATCACCTCCTCGGCCTCCGCGGCGCGCGCGGGACGCTCGATGCACACGGTCGTGGTCTCGCGGAACGCCGCGGCGATGCCGTAGTCGCGCTCCAGCGTCGCCTGGATCACCTCCTTCTGAACCTCGCCGTAGAGCGACACGGACAGCTCGCGCCGCGTGTCGTCCTGCCGGACGTCGATCAGCGGGTCCTGCTCGGCGAGCTGGCCGAGCGCCGCGCGCAGCGATCCCTGCTGCTCAGCGCGCAGCGGGTACACGACGGCCTCGAGGGCGGGCCGGGGGAACCGGGCCGTCTCGGCCTCGCCGGGCGGCGGGACGCCGATCGCGTCGCCGACCCGCACCGCGCCGAGCCCTCGAACCGTCGCCATCTCGCCGGCCCGGAGCGTGTCGCGGCGCGGTGCGCCCGCGGGCGCGAACACCCTGATCGACGTCGCCTTCGCCTCCTCGCCCGCGCCGACACGGACCCGCTCGCGGGCCCGCAGCGTGCCGGCGAACAGGCGCACGTACGCAACGCGCTCCCCCGCCGGCGTCCGCTCGATCTTGAACACGCGCCCGGAGACGCCGGCATCGGGATCGCGGCTGATGCCGCCGAGGAGCTCCTCGACGCCGTGGAGCAGCTCGTCGATGCCCTGGCCGTGCGCGGCGGAGCCAAAGAACACCGGGTGCACCTGGCGGCGGCGCGTCTGGACCGCGAGCGCCGCCCGGAGCGCCGCGGACGTCAGCACGCTTTCGTCGCCGATCCACGCGCGCAGGATCGCGTCGTCGTGCTCGGCGAGCGCCTCCGCCAGCAGCTGGCGATGCGCCGCCTCGTCCGTCACGAGCGGCTGGCCCATCGGCACCATCCCGGGCGCCAGGCGACGCCGCATCGCGGCCACCACGGCGGCGGGATCCGCGCCGGCGCGGTCGATCTTGTTGACGAAGATCAGCGTCGGGACGCCGAGCCGGCGAAGCGCCCGGAACAGGAGCGGTGTCTGTGGCTGGACGCCTTCTACTGCCGAGACGACGAGCACCGCCCCGTCGAGCACGCCGAGCACGCGCTCGACCTCCGCGATGAAGTCCGGGTGCCCCGGGGTGTCGACGAGGTTGACGGCGAGGTCGCCGACGAGGAACGACGCGACCGCGGACCGGATCGTGATCCCGCGTTCGCGCTCGAGATCGAGCGAGTCGGTCTGGGTGGTGCCGGCGTCGACGCTGCCGACGTGGTCGATGGCGCCGGCGGTGAAGAGGAGCCGCTCGGTGAGGGTGGTCTTACCGGCGTCGACGTGCGCCAGGATGCCGAGATTGAGCGTGCGCATGGAGCCTCGTGCCTTCCAAGGAGGTGGTCACCATCCGGGGGGTCACGGGTGCTCCCATGTGGCTCCTTTCTCGCGTCACTGGCTCGCGGCAGTGCCGGTTCAGGGTCGCACGTCGCGTCAAGCCGCCGGCCGGCCGCTCAGGCGGTCTTCGTCCCCGCGGCGGCGAAGGCCATCACGCGCTGGAGCGCGGCGGCCCGGAGCTCGGGCTCGATGGCCACGGGGCCGCCGATGGCCTGCGAGGCGAGCGCGGCCTGCGCCGCCTCCTCCACGACCCCGTTGACGAGGACGGCCAGCTCCGCCGTCCGGTGGAACGACAGGACGCCGTGATTCGCCAGCAGGACCGCCGGCACGCCCGGGCGCAGCGCGTCGCGGATGTTCGCCACGGCCTCGTCCGATCCGCGCGGCCCGTAGCCGGCCACGGGGACGCCGTCCGCGAGGCCGAACATGGCCATCGCCTCGATCCAGCAGTCGATGGGGCGTCGCGCCACGGCGAACGCGGTCGCGGCCGGCGCGTGGGTGTGCAGCACGGCGCCGATCCCGGGATCGTGTCGATACAGGAACGTGTGCATCGCCACGACGGCGGCCTGGATCGGCGGCAGCGAGCCCTCGAGCAGCCCACCGTCGAGGTCCACGAGCACGACGCCTTCGGGACCCAGGCCGCTGAGGCTCGAGGCCGCGCTGTAGACCATCGCGTCCTCGCCCGGCACACGGACGCTGACGTTGCCGTGCCCGTTGGCCGAGATGGCGCGGCCGGCGACGACGGCGCGAGCCGCGTCGACGAGCTGCCCGACGAGTGCCTGGTCCACCGGGGTGCCTCCTTGCGTGGCCGGCATCGTGCCATACGATCGGGCCATGCCCGACGCCCGCGGTCACGTGCCGGTGATCCTGCTCGCGCTCTCGCTGCCGGCCGGGCTGGCCGGCTACCTGCTGGGCGTGCGCCTCGTGGGCGCCATCGCGCCCGGGATCGACCTGCTCGAGCTGTTCGTGCCGCTGTTCGTGGCCGGGCTGTGCATGATGCCGTTCCTCGTGCCGTGGCTGGATCGCCGGGCCAAGGCGGACCTCGCGGCGATCCGCGCGCTCCGCGACGAGGAGGAGACGCGCAAGCCGGACGCGGACGAGCCCGGCTGAGACCCGCCGGTCACGCCGACGCGCGTGCCCGCTTCAGCTTCCGCCAGCCGCCCGCGCGATTGTCGGCCACGATCGCGCGGAACAGGGCGAGCATCGCCGGCCGGTTGATCGGCTCGCCCCGATGGATCGCGATCATCCGGCCGGTCTCGTTGCCCTGGCCGCCCGTGATGATCCGCTCCGGGTCGGGCGCGAGCCCGCCGTCGTACAGGAACACCGTCACGTGGTCCTTCGCCGCGAGCAGCGCGGCGACGTTCCCGTCCAGCACGAAGTACGGCTGCACCGTCCGCTTGATCGTCTCGACCATCGCCGGGTCGGCCTCGTGCACCAGCGCGCGCACCTCGCGGCAGATCGCCTGCTGCCAGTCCGGGAGCGCGTCGATGTAGGCGTCGACCCTCGGATCGGCCTGTTCGTGCATCGGCCGCAGCGTACGCCGTGCTGTCAGCCGTTCGGGCGCTCGCGGATGACCGACCGCGGGTCCTTCTCGAGCTCGATGCCCTTGTACGCGGCCTGGCGGACGAGGCCGTCGCCCGTCCAGCCCGCGAACTCGGCGCGGATGACGAGCTCCGGACGAAGCCACCGGGCCTCGCGGGCCGCGGCGCGCGGCACCGCCGACGCGAACGGCGACGCCTCGGCGGAGAGCCGCGCGAGAGCGGCCAGGAGCTCCGCGCGGGTGTCGTTCGTGAACCCCGCGCCGATCTTCCCGGCGTAGCGGAGCTCGCCGGCGTCGTACACGCCGACGAGCAGCGCCCCGAGGTCCACCGCCTTGCCGGTGCCCGGGGCCCAACCCCCCACCACCAGCTCCTGTTCGGGCCGGATCTTGACCTTCTGCCAGCGGTCGGAGCGGCGACCGGGCTGGTAGGTCGAGCGGCGGTCCTTGGCCATGATCCCCTCGAGACCTCGCCGCCTGGCCGCCTCGAAGAACGCGACGCCGTCGCCCTCGACGTGCTCGCTCAGCCGGACCCGCGGGTCCGGGCGGAGCACGTCCGCGAGGCGTCGCCGCCGCTCCTCGAGCGGCTCGTCCAGCAGCGAACGCCCGTCGAGGTGCAGGAGGTCGAACACCTCGTACAGGAACGGATGGGGTGCGACCTCTCGCGCACGGCCCTTGATCCGGGACTGGAGCAGCGCGAAGTCGGGCTCGCCCCGGTCGTCGAGCGCGATGACCTCGCCGTCGACGACGGCCGACGACGCGTCGATCCACGACGCCGGCTCCAGGAATTCCCCGAAGTAGCGGGCGGCATCCTGCTCGCCGCGAGTCCACAGGGCAACGCGCCCGCCGTCGACGACAGCCTCCGCCCGGAAGCCGTCCCACTTGACCTCGAACAGCCAGCCGGGATCGTCGAACGGCGCCGCGACGAGGGTCGCGAGCATCGGCGGGATGAAGGCAGGTCGCGCCACGCGGCCACGGTACCGCAGCGACCCGCGGGCCTCCCGGCGGCGGGCGGGATTCCCCGACATCGGCATCACAACGCGGTTTCCCGTAACGCGCATGACATGCTGGTCGGGCGCCGTGGAAGGTTCGTGGCATCGGGCAGTCGGAGGCTGGGACCACTGCCCACAGGAGACCCCCGATGACCCCGTTCGCCCTCGCCCCGTCTCGCCATGCCCTCGAGGCGTCCCGCGCCGTCACGCCCGTCAAGGAGGCATGAGGGTCCAGCTCGCGCTCAGCGTCGCGCTGATCCTGCTGATCATCGGGACCGCGTCGTCCGCCACGGCGACCGAGACGTCGTCCACGACGTCATCCGACCTCGCCCTGACGCCCATCACGCTGTCGCTCATCTCCGGTGACGCGGAGGCCGCCGCCGGCGGTCCGATCACCGGTCCGGGCTCCGCGAGCGCCGCGGCAGCCTCGATCCTCGAGGACCCGGGCGCGCCGCCCGTGCCTGCGAACGCGCGACGCGTCCAGCCGGTCGCCGAGCGTGTGACCGTCGCCAAGCCCAAGCCCAAGCCGAAGCCGCGGCCGAAGGCGACGCACCACGCGCGGTCGGCGCCGGTCCGGACCACCGGCCACGTGCTGCGCGGCGCGGCGTCCTGGTACTGCAACAGCGACCGCTCACGCGGCCCGATCAGCGCCTGCCACTACGCGTACCCCGACACCGGCGCGTTCAACGCGTACGCCGCGGCCGGACCGAGGCTGCGCGCCGCGATGGGCAGCTGGCGGGGCCGGATCGTGAGCGTCGACGGCCTGCGCGTGAAGCTCGTCGACTGGTGCCAGTGCTACAAGGGCCAGTCCAACGAGAAGCTGATCGACCTCTACCGCGACGTGTACGGCGTCGTGGGCGGCTCGGTCACGATCCGCTGGTGATCGACGCGGCCGCCGGCTCGGGGACGAACGTCGTCGCCAGGTCGTGCGCCCGGCCGTCGGCCACGGAGGCGTAGGCGCCGAGGATCACCTCGAGCACGTGACGTGCGTGCTCCGCGGTCAGGACCGGACGCTCCTCGCCGCGCAGGCGGCCGACGAAGTGGCGCACCCCGGTTTCCACGACGCCGAACCGGTCGCGCGGCGCGTGGACGTCCATCGCCCACGCCTCGCGTCCAGCGTCGGAGTCGTCGTCGGTGAAGATGCTGACCGGCGTGTCGGGCTCCCAGCTCTT
>JAICUI010000083.1 GCA_025935925.1 Chloroflexota bacterium | reverse complement strand
CGTCATCCAGATCCTCGGTCGCAAGACGAAGAACAATCCCGCGCTCATCGGTGAGCCGGGGGTCGGCAAGACGGCGATCGCCGAGGCTCTCGCCCAGCGGATCGTGTCGGGCGACGTGCCCGAGACGCTGCTCGACAAGCGGGTCCTGACGCTCGACATCGGCTCGCTCGTCGCCGGTACCAAGTACCGCGGCGAGTTCGAGGAACGCCTCAAGAAGATCATCGAGGAGCTGCGCAACACCAACGACGCGATCCTGTTCATCGACGAGCTCCACACGCTCGTGGGCGCGGGCGCGGCCGAGGGCGCGATCGACGCCGCGAACATCCTCAAGCCGCCGCTCAGCCGCGGCGAGCTCCAGTGCATCGGCGCGACGACGCTCGACGAGTACCGCAAGTACATCGAGAAGGACGCGGCCCTCGAGCGGCGCTTCCAGCCGGTGATGGTCGACGAGCCGACCCTTGAGCAGACCATCGAGATCCTCAAGGGGATCCGCGACCGCTACGAGCAGCACCACAAGGTCACGATCACGGACGACGCGATCCAGGCCGCCTCGGACCTCGCGATCCGCTACATCACCGACCGCCACCTCCCCGACAAGGCGATCGACCTCATCGACGAGGCCGCGAGCCGGGTCCGCCTCCGCCATTCCTCGGCGCCGCCCGAGCTCCGGGCCGCGCAGAAGGAGCTGGACCGGATCACCAAGGAGAAGGACGCCGCGATCAACGCCCAGGAGTACGAGCAGGCGGCGACGCTGCGCGAGGCCGAGGCGACGTCGCGCGAGCAGGTCGACACGCTCCGTGCGGCCTGGCAATCGACGGTCTCCGGCGAGCCGCCCAAGGTCGACGAGGAGGAGATCGCCCAGGTCGTCGCGATGTGGACCGGCATCCCGGTCACGCGCATCGCGCAGGAGGAGTCCGAGCGGCTGCTGAAGATGGAGGAGGTCCTCCACCAGCGGATGATCGGCCAGGACGAGGCGATCGAGACCGTCTCTCGCGCCGTCCGCCGTGCGCGCGCTGGCCTCAAGGATCCGAAGCGGCCCATCGGGTCGTTCATCTTCCTCGGCCCGACCGGCGTCGGGAAGACGGAGCTCGCGAAGGCGCTCGCCGAGTTCATGTTCGGCTCCGAGGACACGCTCATCAAGATCGACATGAGCGAGTTCATGGAGCGCCACAACGTGAGCCGCCTCGTCGGGGCGCCGCCAGGCTACGTCGGGTTCGACGAGGGCGGCCAGCTGACGGAGGCCGTCCGGCGCAAGAGCTACGCGGTGATCCTGCTCGACGAGATCGAGAAGGCGCACGCCGAGGTGTTCAACATCCTGCTCCAGATCCTGGAGGACGGGCACCTCACCGACGCCAAGGGCCGCCGGGTCGACTTCCGGAACACGATCATCATCATGACCTCGAACCTCGGGGCCTCGAAGATCCAGACCAACTCTTCGCTCGGGTTCCGCGCCCGTGGCGAGACGGCGGAGCAGCAGGCCAGCGCGTCGTACGAGCTCATGCGCGACAAGGTCAACGCCGAGCTGAAGCAGAACTTCCGCCCGGAGTTCCTCAACCGCATCGATGCCACCGTCGTCTTCCGGAGCCTGACCGTCGAGGAGATCGGCCAGATCGTGGACCTGATGCTGAAGCGGGTCCGCGACCAGCTGAAGGCGCAGGGCATGAGCCTGGATATCCGTCAGGCGGCCAAGGAGCACCTGATCAGGCTCGGCTACGACGCCGCGTACGGTGCCCGGCCGCTCCGCCGGACGATCCAGAACCTGATCGAGGACCCGCTCGCGGAGCAGCTCCTGCTCGGCCGGTACAGCACCGGCGACGAGATCGTGATCGACCTCGACCCGGACGGCAACGGGCTCGCGATCACCACCGAGGCGAAGACCCCGGTCGAAGCCTGACGGCGCGCGCACAGGCGCCGGAGCGTGGCCAAAGCCCAGAGCCGCTACGTCTGCCAGTCGTGCGGCGCGGTCGTCCTCCGCTGGGAGGGCCAGTGCCGCACGTGCGGTGAGTGGAACACGCTCGTCGAGACCGTCGTCCGCGAGGAGCCTCGCGCTCGCCTCGCCGCCACCGCACCCACGGCCGGCGCGGAACCCGTGTCCCTGTCGCATGCCGCGGACGACACGGCGGCTCTCCGGCGCCCCGTCGGGATCGGCGAGCTGGACCGGGTGCTGGGCGGCGGGCTCGTGGCGGGCTCGGTCGTGCTCCTCGGCGGCGAGCCGGGCATCGGCAAGTCGACGCTCCTGCTCCAGGTCGCGGCCGGCATTGCCGGGGCGGGGGGCGACGTCCTCTACGCGACCGGCGAGGAATCCGGTGGCCAGGTCCGGCTGCGGGCCGCGCGGCTCGGGCTCGCGTCAGGGCCCGTCGGCGATGCCGTCCGCGTCGTTCCCGAGACCGGGGTCGGACGGATCACGGACCTCGCGCGCACGTCGCGACCGGCGCTGCTCGTCGTGGATTCCGTCCAGACCGTCGCGTCCGAGGAGCTCGACGGGCCTCCGGGCTCCGTGGGCCAGGTGCGCGAGGCCACGCTGCGCCTGATGGAGCTCGCGAAGTCGGACTCGATCCCGGTCGTGCTCGTCGGCCACGTGACCAAGGATGGGACCCTCGCGGGTCCGAAGACGCTCGAGCATCTCGTCGACGTCGTCCTCGCCATCGAGGGCGATCGGACCGGCGGACTGCGCCTGCTTCGCGCGGCGAAGAACCGCTACGGGTCCACGGAGGAGGTCGGCGTCTTCGAGATGGGGGAGCGCGGCCTGGTGGAGGTCGCCGATCCCGCGCGGGCGTTCCTCGCCGAGCACGACCGCCCCGCACCGGGTTCCGTCGTCGCGCCCGTGCTCGAGGGCTCGCGGCCGCTGCTCGTCGAGGTCCAGGCGCTCGTCGCACCCTCTGCCGCACCGGCACCCCGACGGACCGCGTCGGGCGTCGATCCGAACCGGCTCGCGCTGCTCGTCGCCGTCCTCGGCCGCCGCGCCGGGATCGGGCTCGGCAGCCACGACGTCTACGCCAATCTCGCCGGCGGGCTGTCCGTCACCGAGCCCGGGCTCGACCTGCCGCTCGCCCTCGCGCTGGCGTCCTCGTTGCGGGACCGCCCGCTGGTTCCCGGGACGGTCGCCATCGGCGAGGTCGGGCTGCTGGGCGAGCTGCGGCCGGTCGGCGGGCTGGAGCGCCGACTCCGCGAGGCGGCGCGGCTCGGATTCGAGCGGGCAGTCATCCCGAGGTCGCGCGGCCGCGAACCGGGCTCGGTGCCCGGCATCGAGCTCGTGGAGGTCGGTTCGCTGTCCGACGCCGTCCGCGTCGCGCTCCTCGATGCGCCCGTCGCCGCGGGGCTGCGCCCCTGACCATCGGCCGCACGTCGTGCCGTCGTCGAGCCGCCGCGGAGCGTGCTAGGCTCGCCGGACCTTGCGCGCCCGTCACGCGCAGGCACCAGCCGTGGAGGTTCGACGAGCGGGCGTGATCCGCACCATCCGGATCCTCGGCGCGGCGCTCGGCGCCCTCGTCGGGCTCGGGATCGCCGCGGCGGGAACCGGCCTGTTCGCCGGCGCGAGCTATGCCGGGTTCGTGCTCGCGGCATGGACGATCGCGTGGTCGGTCGTCGGCTTCGCGCTGCTTCCGTACCTCACGGTCGTGCCGGCGGGCTGGCTCGTGCGCCAGGTCCAGGACCTCTCCACGGCCGAGTTCGTTGCGGCGGTCCTGGGGCTGTTCGTCGGGCTGCTGCTCGGCCTGCTACTCAGCCTGCCGCTCGCGCAGATCCAGGGCCCGCTCGGCACCTGGCTCCCGCTCGGCATCTCGCTGTTCCTGGGCCTCGGGATGATGGGGCTGACCGTCGCCAAGCGCGACGACCTGATCGCGGCGGCGGAAGGGGCCGGGCTCGTGCGGCGATCCGGCGGGGAGCCGGCGCGCCAGGAGGGCGAGCCACGGATCGTCGTCGACACGAGCGTCCTGATCGACGGCCGGATCGCGGAGATCGTCGAGTCCGGGTTCATCTACGGGACGCTCGTCGTGCCACGGTTCGTCCTCGAGGAGCTCCAGCACATCGCCGACTCCTCGGACACCCTCCGGCGCAACCGCGGCCGCCGGGGCCTCGAGATCCTCAACCGCATGCAGCGCGACGCCCGGACGCCGGTCGAGGTCGTCGACGACGAGGCGCCCGGCATCGCGGAGGTGGATGCGAAGCTCGTCGAGCTCGCGAAGCGCCGCAGCCGGGTCGTCCTGACGAACGACTTCAACCTGAACCGCGTCGCCGAGCTCCAGGGCGTGCGGGTCATGAACATCAACTCGCTCGCGAACGCCGTGAAGCCGGCCGTGCTGCCCGGCGAGGAGCTGCGCGTGAAGGTGATCCAGGAGGGCAAGGAGGCCGGGCAGGGCGTCGGGTTCCTCGACGACGGCACGATGATCGTCGTCGAGGGCGGCGCGCGCCTGATCGACCACGAGGTCGACGTCGGCGTCACGCGCGTCCTCCAGACCGTCGCCGGACGGATGATCTTCGCCCAGCCGCGTCTCGATTGAGCCCCGTGCGGCCGGCGCCGATCGCGGCAGACGTCGTCGTCGTCGCGGCCGGCTCGTCCACGCGGATGGGCGGCATCGACAAGGTCACGGCGCCCATCGGCGGCCGGCCGCTCCTCGCGTGGGCGCTCGACCCCTTCGTCGCCGCTGGCGCGGGGCGCATCGTGGTCGTCGCGGCAGCGGCGCGGGTCGACGAGCTGCGCCAGTCGGAGTGGCTGCCGGAGGGGGTCGCGATCGTCGCGGGCGGCGCGCGCCGCCAGGCGTCCGTCGCGGCGGGCGTCGCGGAGCTCGAGCGGATGGGCGCTTCGGGCGATCGCGTCGTCCTCGTCCACGACGCGGCGCGGCCGGCCGCGGGCGGCGAGCTCGTCACGCGTGTCGTCACCGCCGCCGAGGAGCACGGTGCCGCGATCCCGTGCGTCCCGATCGTGGAGACCGTCAAGCGGGTGACGGACGGACGGATCGACGGAACCGTCGATCGCGACGGCCTGTGGACGGCCCAGACGCCGCAGGGCGTCCGGCTCGGGATCCTGCGCGCGGCCTGGGAGCGCTTCCCGCCGCACGGCGCCGACGTCTTCACCGACGAGGCATCGCTGCTCGAGGCCTGTACGATTCCCGTCCATGTGGTCCTCGGCCAGCCGGACAATCTCAAGGTGACGCACTCCGCGGATCTCGCTCGCGCGGCCTCGATCCTCGGCGTCGATGCGCCGCGGATCGGCATCGGCATGGACAGCCATCCCTTCGGTCCCGGCGCGCCCCTTGCGCTCGGCGGCATCGAGGTATCCGGTGCGCCGCGACTGTCCGGCCATTCGGATGGCGACGTGGTGCTGCATGCCGTCGCCGACGCGGTCCTCGGCGCCGCGGGGCTCGGTGACCTCGGACGGCTGCACCCTGCGGACGCACGGACCCCACGCGGCGTGGACAGCGGGCTGCTGCTGCAGGACGTGGTCTCGCGGACCCGCGCCGCGGGGCTCGAGGTCGCCGGCCTGGACATCACGATCGTGGGTGCCCGGCCGAGGCTCGCCGACCGCCTCGATGCGATCCGCGACCGCGTCGCGTCGCTGGCCGGCGTCCGTATGGAGCGGGTCAACGTGAAGGCGTCCACCGGCAACCTGTCGGGCGACGAGGGCGCGGGCCGCTCGATGTCGGCCCACGCGGTGGCGACGCTGCAGGCGCACCGATGACGATCCGGCTGCGCGACACGCTCAGCGGCGACGTTCGGCCGCTCGAGCCGATCGAGCCCGGGCACGTCCGCCTCTACAGCTGCGGCCCGACGGTCTACGGTCCGGCGCACATCGGCAACTTCCGGTCGTTCCTGTTCGCCGACCTGCTCGTCCGGTACCTCCGCTACCGCGGGCTCCGGGTCACCTGGGCGATGAACCTGACCGACATCGACGACAAGATCATCCGGGGTGCGGCCGCCGAGGGCGTGACGACCCGCGAGCTGGCCGACCGCTACGCGGAGCGGTTCCTCGCCGACGCCGCGGCGCTCGGCATGACCCGGCCCGACGTCCTGCCGCGGGCGACGGAGCACATCCCGGACATCGCCGGACTCGTCCAGACCCTCATCGACAAGGGCCACGCCTACCGGACGGAGGATGGGTCGATCTTCTTCCGGATCGCCTCGTGGCCCGCGTACGGGCGGCTCGCGCGACTGGACCCCGAGACGATGCGGGTCGGCGAGCGAGTCGAGTCGGACGAGTACGGCAAGGACGACGTCCGCGACTTCGCGCTGTGGAAGGGCCCGAAGCCGGGCGAGCCGTCGTGGGACACCGTCGTCGGCCCGGGCCGGCCCGGGTGGCATGTCGAGTGCTCCGCCATGAGCATGGAGCACCTCGGAGCGTCGTTCGACATCCATACCGGCGGCGTCGACCTCATCTTCCCGCACCACGAGGACGAGCTCGCGCAGTCCGAGGCGGCGACCGGCCGGCGGTTCGTCCGGACCTGGATGCACTGCGCCCACCTCAGGATGGGCGGCGAGAAGATGGCGAAGTCGACCGGCAACATCGCGCGCGTCGCCGACCTGGTTGCCGCGGGCGTCGCGCCACGCGCGCTGCGCTACGCTCTCATCGCCGTGCACTACCGCGCGCCGCTCAACTACTCCGACGAGTCGCTCGCGGCCGCCGCGGCGGCCGTCGACCGGATCGACGCGCTGCTCGCGGCGCTCGACGCGTACCGCGAGGACCGCGCCGACGACCCGGACCTGCCCTCGCTCCTCGATCGCATCCGCACCGGGTTCGAGGCCGGCCTCGACGACGACCTGAACGTGTCGGCGTCGCTGGCCGCGCTCTTCGACGGCGTGCGGGACCTGAACCGCCGGATCGACGCCCGCACGCTGTCGACGGCCGATGCCGAGCGCGCGGCTGCGCTGCTGCGCGAGCTCGATACCGTCCTCGGGGTGGCAGCGCCCGCAGACGCCGGGCTCGAGGCTGACCTCCAGGCCATGCTCGATGCCCGCGCCGCCGCCCGCGCCAGCCGGGACTGGGCCCAGTCCGACCGGCTGCGCGACGAGCTCCTCGCTCGCGGTGTCGCGGTCGAGGACACGCGCGACGGCCAGCGCTGGCGCGTCGTCGTGACGTCGGGTGGCTGACCGCAGGCGTCCGCGCGACCGCGACCGGCCGCGCGACGGGGACCGGCCGCGCGACGGCGACCGGCCACGCGACGGCGATCGACGCCGACCGACCGGCGACCGCCCGCGGCCGCCGGGCGGAGCCCACGGTTCGTCGCGCTCGGGGGGCCGGTCGACCGGCCCCCGACCCTACGGCTCCGGCCGGTCCGGACCTCCGGGTGACCGCTCCGGACGCTCGGGACCGCCCCCGGACCGCCGCGGGTTCGGCTTCGCGGACGACGGCCAGGGCGGACGGGCGGAACGCCCGTGGGATGACGACCGCGATCGCGGACCGGCTGATCGACCTCGGCGCGCTTCGGGCGATCACGGCCCCGGTGCATCGCAGCGTCCCCGCGACGACGACCGCCATCACGACGCCCGGTCCGGCGCCGGACCGGAGCGTTTCGAGCGACCCGGGTCGTACGGCCGCCCGCCGTCGGGAGGGGGGCGCTACGACGCGCGGCCCGCCGATCCGCGGCGACCGCCCGGCGACCGCTCCCGCGCGCCCCACGACCGTGGCGCCCACGACCGCGGCGGCGAGCGCGCGGCGCCGGGACCGGGGGACGTCGGCCGCGACGACCGTGCGCGCCCGGGTCGCCCGCCGGGACGCTCGTATCCGCCGCGCGGGGCGTACGCAGCCGGGCGCTCGTACGCGCCCGGGCCGCGTCCCGCTCCGCCGCGGTACGCCCGGCCGGAGCCCGCCGTCGACGACCCGCTCCTCCGCGTTGCCGAGGGCGAAGAGCTCGTCGCCGGGCGGCGGCCGGTCGAGGAGGCCTTCGTGGCACGCCGCGAGGCGCGCCGCCTGCTCGTCGTCCCGCAACGCCGGCACGCGCTCGAGCAGCTGGTGCTGCACGCCACGAGCCTGCGGATCCCGGTCGTCGAGGTCGAGGGCGGGACGCTCACCGCCGTCGCGGGCTTCGACGGCCACCAGGGCATCGCGCTCGTCGTCGATGCCCGCCGCTGGTCGTCCACGGACGAGATCCTCGCGCTGGCCGCGGATCGCGGTGAGCCGCCGCTCGTGCTCGCCCTCGACTCGCTCGAGGACCCCCAGAACCTCGGGACGCTGCTCCGCAGCGCCGAGGCGTCCGGCGTGCACGGGGCGCTCTTCCCGACGCGGCGACAGGCCCCGCTGAGCCCGGCCGCCATCAAGGCGTCGGCCGGCGCCGTGGAGCACCTCAGGCTGGCGCCCGTCGACGACCTGCCCGGCGCGCTCGCCGACTTGCACGTCCGCGGGCTGCGGATCGTGGGTGCCGACGGCGACGCACCCCTGACGGCGCGCGACGCGGACCTGCGCGGGCCGATCGCGATCGTCGTCGGCAGCGAAGGAAAGGGGCTGGCGGCGGCGGTCCGCCGGCGGTGCGACCTGCTCGTCCGGATCCCGATGCACGGCCGGATCGAGTCGCTGAACGCCGCGGTCGCCGGGTCGATCCTCTTGTACGAGGCCGCCGCCCAGCGGCGGCTCGCCGAAACCGTCCGCCTGCCGGGAGCGGCCCCGGACAGTCCGGACGCGCCCGGTCCCTCGCCTGCCGCCGACGAAGCCCGGGGCACGGACCCCGCTCCGCTGACCGCCGACGGGGCGTCGGCCGCGCCCGCCCCGGACGAGGCTCCGCCCGGTCGCGACGCGGCAGCCCCTCGTCCGAAGCGACGGACGCCGCGCCCGAAGCCGCCGGCCGCCCCGGTGGCGGCGACCACGGGCGAGACGCCGACCGCCACGGAACCTGCATCCGGTAGCGACGACCCGCTCCTGCCCGGCGAGCGTCCTGGGGCACCCGAACCCCCGCCCGACGACCCGTCCGAGCGCTCCGCGGACGTCCCCGCGGACGCCCCCGGAACCCCGCCCGAGGTTTGACGCCCCGATCGGCGGCACGTATCATTCCTCGGCTCGCGGAGTCAGACCCTTTGTTTGACCATGCGCGCGAGCCGACGTAGCTCAATTGGTAGAGCAGCGGTTTTGTAAACCGCCGGTTCCGGGTTCGAGTCCCGTCGTCGGCTCCAGTCAGCACCGAAATCGGTCCTCGGCGCGCCGTCACCGGCGCCGTCCGCCGGGCCCAGATAGCTCAGCCGGTAGAGCACATCCTTGGTAAGGATGAGGTCACGGGTTCGAATCCCGTTCTGGGCTCCACCCCTCTGACGATCCCGGTTCCGTCCCGGCGGCGATGCACGACCGCCCCAGCCATGGAGTGAGACAGGTCACGTGGCCAAGAAGAAGTTCGAGCGCAACAAGCCGCACGTGAACGTCGGCACGATCGGCCACATCGACCACGGCAAGACATCGCTGACGGCCGCCATCAGCAAGTACCTCGCGCTGCGCGGCCAGGCCGAGT
>JAICUI010000082.1 GCA_025935925.1 Chloroflexota bacterium | reverse complement strand
GGCTGGCCGCCGAGGCCGGCCAGCAGCCCTTCCGGTCGCTCGCGCGCGATGACCGCCTCGATCGCGGGCACGGTGAGCGGCTCGAGATACACGGCGTCGGCGACCGGGGGGGCGGTCATGAGCGGCGCCGGATTCGAGTTCACGAGGATCGTCCGGACGCCCTCGGCGCGTAGCGCCCGGCACGCCTGGGTCCCGGCGTAGTCGAATTCGGCCGCCTGCCCGATGACGACGGGCCCCGAGCCCAGGATCAGGACGCTCGCCGGCTTCGGACGATGCGCCCGCGGGACCGGGCCGGCCGGGCGATCGAGCACCGGGCTCCCCGTCACGCGCCGCGCCGGCAGGCGGCGACGAACCGGTCGAACACCGCGAGCGCGTCCAGCGGTCCGGGCGCGCCCTCCGGGTGGTACTGGACGGTCTCGATGGGCTTCTCGGCGTGGCGCAGGCCCTCGACAGACCGGTCGTTGAGGTTGAGCTGGCTGACGCGGAAGCCCGAGTCCGCGGGCACGCTCTCGCCGATGACCTGGACCTCGTGGTTCTGCGCGGTCACCTGGACGTAGCCCGTGTCGAGGTCCTGCACCGGGTGGTTCGCCCCGTGGTGGCCGAACCGGAGCCGCCTCGTCTCCGCACCCGCGGCCCGCGCCACGACCTGGTGGCCGAGGCAGATGCCGAGCAGCGGCCGGCCGGCGTCGATGACGGCCTGCGCGAGCGCGACGGGACCCGCGAGCCGGGCCGGGTCGCCGGGGCCGGGCGACAGCACCACGCCGTCCACGTCCCGTGCCAGCACCTCGTCCCGTGTCGCCGTGTGCGGCAGCACCCGGACCCTCGCGCCGCGCCGGCCGAGCGAACGGACGATGTTCGCCTTGAGCCCGTAGTCGACGATCGCGATGAGCGGGCCGTCGCCGTCGCCGACCTCGCGCACGCGCTCGGGCGAGACCTGCGCGACGAAGTCCTGGTCCTCCCAGCGCTGGACGTCCCGCGCCCGGTCGACGGCCGCGTCGCGGTCGATCATGCCGGGCTCGGTGATGATCCCGCGCAGGCAGCCGGTGGAGCGGAGGTGGCGCGCGAGCGCCCGCGTGTCCACCCCGGCGATCGCGGGGATCCGGTGGGTCCGCAGCAGGGTCGCGAGCTGCCGTGCGTCGTCCAGGACGGCGGCCGTCGCGTGCGCGACGACCAGGCCCCGGAGCCACGGGCGCTCCGACTGGTCGTCGGCGGCGAGCCGCCCGTAGTTGCCGATCAGCGGGTACGTCATGACGACCACCTGGCCCGCGTACGACGGATCCGTCGCGATCTCCTGGTACCCGGTCTGCGACGTGTTGACGACGAGGTCGCCGCCGGACGCAAGCGGCGCACCGAACGCGATCCCAGGGAACACCGCCCCGTCCTCGAGCGCGAGGAGCGCGGGCCCCGCGTCGCCGACGCGGGGATCGACGATCGCGTCGGCGCGGGGCAGCGGCGGCCGCGGAACGGTCGGTGAGGCGATCACGGGGTCCCGAGGTTCGGCGACGAGGCGTCGCCGGGACGCGGCGTGGTTTCGCCGCGCGCGGGCATGCGCACGAGCATGTGGCCTCCTACCCGGCCTCACGGGACCGGCCTACCGGCCTCACGGGACCGGCGATCAGGATGCCCCGACGATACCATCCCGCGTGCTCCGCGGCGGACTCGCGGTTCCGCAGCGCGCCGCCGCTCGGGAATCCGCCACCCTGCGGCCTCCGACTTGGCGCTCGACCGGCGCGTCGGATCTGAGGAGAAGAGGGCTGCGACCCGGATCAGGTGCCCGGGCGCTCGGGACGCGGCACGGCGAGATCGTCCGGATCCGGCGTGCCGGCCGCGTGGTGCGACCGCATGGCGTTCGCGCGGCCGATCCCCTCGAACAGGCGGTCGTACCTGGTCCGGCGGCCTTCCAGGTGACGCTTCCCGAGCACGAAGAGCCCGACGGCGATGGCGGCTGGGACAGCGACGATCGCGAGGATCAGGACGCCGGCGACGATCGCGACGAGGGTGGCCTCCGGGTCCGTGATCGATGACCTCCGCGGCGAGGGTTTCGCTCAGGATCCATCTTGGCGCGCGCGCGCAAGATCCGGTCGGCCGGGTCACGCCATGGTTCTCCGTCCCGAGTCGGGTTTCAGCCCAGCAGCTGCTCCGGCGACGGTGCGCTGGGCGTGGGGGACGACCCGGACGCCCGCGCCGGCGCGACCGGCAGCTCGGCGCGGAACACGGCGCCCCCGGCGTCCCGGTTCGCGACCCCGATCCGGCCGCCATGCTTGTCGACGATCCAGCTGGCGATGGCGAGGCCGAGGCCGGTGCCGCCGGACGGCGCGCCGGGCGCGCGGTAGAAGCGGTCGAAGACGTGCGGCATGTCCTCGGGCCGCAGGCCCGGGCCCTGGTCGGCGACCTCGATCCAGGTCACGCCGTTTCCGGCACGGACCTTGACGTCGACGACGCCGCCGCGCGGCGAGTGCCGGATCGCGTTGTCGACGAGGATCGTCACGAGCTGGCGCAGCCGCGTCGGATCGCCCTCGAGCATCGCGGGCTCGGGGTCGACGCGGACCTGGACGCCGCGGCCCTCGGCCGTCCGGCCGAGCATCGAGGCGGCGTCCGACGCGACGTCCCCGAGGTCGACCGGCAGCCGCTCGAGATTGACCGCGCCCGAGTCGGACCGCGCGAGGAGCAGCAGGTCGTCGACCAAGAGCGACAGGTGGTCCACCTCGGCGGAGATGTCGTCGAGCGCCTCGGCCGACTCGGCAAGCGGCCGGTCGCGGTGGCGGTCGAGGTGCTCGACGGACGAGCGGATGACGGTCAGCGGCGTCCGCAGCTCGTGGCTGGCGTCGGCGGCGAACTCTCGCTGGCGGCGCAGGGCCGCGCGTTGCGCCTCGAGCGACTGCCGGATCGGCACCAGCGCCCGGCGCGCGTACAGCGTCCCGAACCCGAACGCGACGAGCACCACGAGCAGCCCGCCGACGCCGAGCACGAGGAGCAGCGCGTTGAGCGTCTGGGCCTCGGTCGTCCGGTCGACGAGCGCCTGGATGTAGTACGGGTTGCCGTCGGCCTGTGCCGTCACGCGCTGGGTCATGATCCGGATCGGCACGCTCGTCGTCCGGCTCGGCCCCTGGATCTGGAGCGTCGACGTGCGGACGTCGGTCCCGTCGTGCGCCGCCTTCGCGGCGTCGATGCCGGCGGCGAGCGGCAGGCCGGCGGGCGGCGGCAGCGTCCGGTCGCCGAGCCGGATGTTGCGGCCCTGCTCGTCGAACAGGTACAGCAGCGTGTTGCCGCTGCCGAACACGAAGCCGCCGACGTCGGGGCCGTCGCCGGGGCCGCCGGGGGCGCCCTCGAGGAACGACGCCAGCGGGTCGACCCGCGCCTCGAGCTGGTTGACGGACGCGCTCTCGAGCGTCCGCGCGACCGCGGCGTACAGCAGGACCGCGAGGACCAGCAGGACGAGCAGCGTCGAGACGCCGCTCCACAGGACCAGCCGCAGGCGCGTGCGCCGGAGCAGCCGCGCCTCATCCGCGAGGACGGCCTGCTCGGCGCCGTCGTCGGCGCGCGGAACCGCGATGCCGTCAGCCATCGGCCAGCCGATACCCCACGCCGCGAACGGTCTCGATCTGGCCGCCGGCCTCGCCCAGCTTGGTCCGCAGGTAGTGGACGTAGGCGTCGACGGCGTTCGGCGTCACCGACACGCTGAACGGCCACGCATGGTCGAGCAGCTGGTCACGGGTGAGCGTCATGCCGGCGTGCCGCAGCAGCGCCTCGAGGAGCGAGAACTCGCGCGGGCTGAGGTCCACGGCCGAGCCGTTGACGGTCACGCGCCGGGCGGCCTCGTCGAGCTCGATGCGACCGGCCGTGAGCTTGGGCTGCGCCCGGCGGGGACCCGGCTCCGCGCGCCGGGCAAGGGCGCGGAGCCGCGCCGACACCTCCTGGTACGCGAACGGCTTCACCACGTAGTCGTCGGCGCCCGCGTCGAGCCCGGTCACCCGGTCGTTGACGGTGTCACGGGCCGTGAGCATGAGGATGCTGACGTCGACGCCGGCCTTGCGGATCGCCCGCGCGACGTCGAGGCCGGACATGTCGGGCAGCCCGATGTCGAGGATCACCGCGTCGAGCCCGTCGAGGGCCGTGACGAGGTCGAGGCCAGTCCGGCCGTCGGGCGCGTGCTCCACGACGTGGCGGTCCTCCTCGAGGAGCCGCGTCAGGGCGCGGGCGAGCCGCTCGTCGTCCTCGACCAGGAGCAGGTGCATCGGTTCCTCGTCCTCCGCGTCGGCGCGTGTCGATGGTAGGGCCGCCGTCGGGCTGCGGTCCGGCGGCGGGCTCGCGGCGGCGAGGCGGAGCGGGGGCGGAAGATGTGCCCGCCCCCGCGGTTGGTGGGCTAGATGCCGGCGCCCGACGTCGCCTTCGCGATCAGGTCCGCGGCGTCCTTGATCGGGATCGCGAAGCCGAGGCCCTCGGCCTGGGCCGCGACGGCGGTGTTGATGCCGACGACCGCGCCCGAGGCGTCCATGAGTGGGCCACCGCTGTTGCCCGGGTTGATCGCCGCGTCGGTCTGGATCAGGTCGTCCATCGTGACCGGGCGGCCGGTCAGCTCGTCGCGGACGGTGATCGTCCGGCCGAGGCCCGAGATGATCCCCTTGGTCACCGTCTCCGTGTAGGTGCCGAGGGGGCTCCCGATGGCGATCGCCGTCTGCCCGACCTGGATCTTCGTCGAGTCGCCGATCTTCGCCGGCGACAGCCCCGTCGCGTCGACCTTGATCAGCGCGAGGTCTCTCGAGTCGCTCTGCTCGATCAGCTTCGCCGGGTACGTCTTGCCCTCCTGGACCTGGACCGTGAGGGTCTGGGCGCCCTCCACGACGTGGCGGTTCGTCAGGATGTAGCCGTCCGCCGTGATGATCACGCCCGACCCGATGCCGCTCGTCGGCGCGCCGAACGGCGAGAAGTCGTTGCCCGAGATGCCGTCCGCCGCGATCGTCACGACGGACTTCTGCGCGGCGGAGATCACGTCCGTGAGGTCGACGTTCTGGACGGTGGTCGAGCCCGTGCTCGCGGCCTGCGCCGGCGTCGTCGTCGCCGCCGGCGTCGCGACCGGCTTGGCGACGAGCGAGCTGACGGCCAGGAACGTCCCGCCCGACGCGAGGACGGCGCTGAGCAGCGAGACGGCGAGCACCGTGCCCGTGCCTGCGCCCGCGCGACGGCGGGCGGTCCCCGCGCGCGTGACCGGTGCCGTCGCGACCGGCGCCGCCGGCGGCTCGGGGGCCTGCCAGCGCGTCGCACCGGGGGCGGGCGGCGGCGTGGGGTGGCCCGCGTCGCCGGGGCCATCGGCGTCCGGCGCGCCGAGCGGGTCGTACGGTTCGTAGCGGTAGCTCATGCGGGGGAGCTCCTGGCGAGGGGGCGCGGGGCCATTGCCTGCAGCATCGGCGCGGCGCCTGAGACGGGCGTGAGAACCCGGGGCCGTCAGGCGACGGGCGCGGCACGATCGAGGAGCCCGTCGGCGAGCTCCGTCCACACGAGGCGGTCCGCGGCCGTGATCGCCACCCCACCGAACCCCGGCTGCCGCGCGACCCAGTCGAGCCCCGCCTCGCCCATCACGAACACGGCGGTGGCGTACGCATCGGCGAGCGCGAGCGACGGTCCGACGACCGTGACGCTCCGGAGCGCCGACGGCACGTTCCCCGTCCGCGGATCGACGATGTGGCCACCGCGCTCGTACAGGCCGGAGGTCGCGACGGCAAGGTCGCGGACGCCCAGGACCGCCGCCACGCGGTCGGCGTGGTCGGGGTGCCGGATGCCGATCCGCCACGGGACGCCGGGCGACGGCTCGCCGAGCGCGACGAGGTCCCCGCCGGCGTTCACCTGCACGTTCCGGGCCCCGGCGAGCCGCAGGCCCGCGACCGCCTCGTCGACGGACCAGCCCTTGACGACGCCCGTCGGGTCCGGGGCGGCGTCGCTGCGGAACCGGCGCGCGTCGAAGGCGCCGCCGGTACGGTCGCGCAGCTCGTCCGCGAGGGTCACCATCGCGCGCACGTCCGGGCTCGCGGCCTCGAACGCCAAGGCGCCGACGATCAGCCGCGAGACCTCGCTGTCCGGCTTGTACGGCGAGAACCTTCGGTCGACGTCGTGGAACCAGGCAACGGCGGCCTCGATCGCCTCAGCGGTGACGAGCGGCGGCCGGACGTCGATGGACACCACGGTCCCCATGACGTCCTCCACTCGGACCTGCCGAGCCGGTCCCGTCGCGCGCGGCGTGGCCAAGCTCAGAGCCCGGCGGCGTCGAGCGCGGACTGGAGCGACTGGGCGTAACCGTCGCTGGTGTAGGTGGCGCCGCTCACACCGTCGATGGTCGCGCTCTGTGCGGACAACGCCTCGGATCGCAGGAGCGGCTCCGCGCGGCTGCTGATGTTCGCCGACCGGCGGTCCTGGTTCGGGAGCTCGAGCGCCGTGACGTCGGTGACCTTGCCGTTCGCGACGCTCACCTCGACCTGGACCGGGCCGTAGCGGGTGTCGACGACGGAGCCGTCGTACGCGTTGGACGAACCGGTCGACCCCGACCCGGACCCGGCGGTCGAGCGGCCGCTGTCGTTCGACGTGCCGCCGTTGCCGCCGTCCGCGACGGTCGCGGGCGCGCTCGGCGTCCGGAAGTTGAGCAGCAGGGCGAGAGCGAGACCGGTCAGCGTGAGAGCGGCAGCACCGCGCTTGGGCATGGCAGCGACTCCCGGGTCAGTACGCGAAGCGTTCGGCGTGGACCTGGCCGGACGGGACGCCGAGCTCGCGCAGGTCGTCCTCGGTGCGGACCATGAGCCCGGTCGGGCCACACAGGTACACGTCGTGGTCGGCGATGTCGGGAACGAGGCGGGCCAGGGTCGCCGCGTCGAGCGGGTCGGACGGGAGGTCGATGCCCCGCCGGCCGGTCAGGTAGTGGACGGTCGCGCCGCGATGCGCCGCGAGCCGGTCGAGCTCGTCGCGGAACACGAGGTCCCGCGGGTGCGCGGCGCGGTACAGCAGCGTCAGGTCGCCGGGCTCGCCGGCGATCGACTCGAGCAGGGCGCGCAGCGGCGCGATGCCGATCCCGCCGGCGATCAGCGTCACCTTGCGGCGCGTCCGCACGGCGCCGGTCAGGACGCCGTACGGGCCCTCGAGGAGGACGCGCGTGCCGGGCTCGACGTGCGGCAGCGTCGACGTGTCGTCGCCGAGCGCCTTCACCGTGAACCGGATCCAGGCGCCGTTGGGCGCGGACGAGATCGAGTACGGGTGCGCCCGCCACCAGTCCTCGCGGCGCAGGAAGCGCACGACGAAGTACTGGCCGGAGCGCATCGGCAGCCGCTGCAGGCCGCGGCCGCTCACGTACAGCGACGCGACGCCCGGCGCCTCGTCGACCACGCCGCCCACGCGGAACCCGTGGCGCCGGTACAGCACGAGCGGCTGCCCGAACCGGAACACGATCACGAGCGCCGCGGTCGCGACGTACAGCGTGATCCAGTACGCCGCCGCGAGCGGGTCGTGCGTGAAGTCGGCCCCGACGAACAGCTGGTGGAGGAACGCGAGGGCGATGGCGAGGTAGGTGTAGACGTGGAGCCAGTACCAGGTCTCGTAGCTGAGCCGCCGGCGGGCGGCCGACATCGAGGTCAAGCCGACCATCAGGAACAGCCCGAAGCCGACGACGGCCCACAGGACGTACGGGTAGCCCGCGATCAGGTCGATCGCCTCGCCCACCACGTTGCTACCGTCGCCCAGCGCCCAGCCCGTCAGCGTCAGCGCGACGTGGCCGCCGATCAGCCAGATCGTCGCGAAGCCGGTCCAGCGATGCGCCCACGCGAGCCGGTCGGGACCGATCGCCTGGTCCAGCCACGGGCTGCGCGCCATCAGCACGATCCCGACGAGCGCGAGGTACGTGCCCATCAGGGCCGCGAGCTGGCCTGCGCCGGTGAGCATGCCGCCGACGGTGTCCAGCTGGTCCAGCCCGCCGTGGCGGACCCACATCAGGAGGATCAGGACCGCATTGCCGGCGACGAGCGCGACCACGTCGAACGCGCGCAGACCCCATTCGCGCGGAAGCGGGACGCTGCTCGGGCGGGCGACGGGAACGGGCGTCATGGCAGGGAGTGTCCGGTGCCGGGCTGAGAGCGGCCTGAGAGGACGAGTTGGCCGTGCGTGGCGGCGGCTCAGGCCGCTCCCGCGCAGTCGTACAGCATGGCGGAGACGCCGTTCACCGGCGTGCACGTCTCGGTCACCCACCGGTTCCGGGCGCTCGCGACGCCGCCCCGTCCATCGCCGCCGAAGAACCCGCCCGGGCCGCCACCCGGCCCTCCTCCCAGCAGGACGTAGCGCAGCCTGCCGCCGCGGATGTCGGCCCGGAGCTCCGCGACGGTCGGCGCGGGATCCGTGCCCATGAACCCGCCCATCGCCATCACCGGCACGCCGGACGCGAGCTGCAGGGGCCCCGCCTGGTTCGCGGAGGTCACGGCCACGAGCCAGGTCGCGTCGCCCCGGTGCGCCACGAGCCACGCGACGAGCGCGTCGGTCGTGCCCGCGGCGTCGCCCGCGAACGTGCCGGGGCCACCGAAGGCGCCGCCCGGCGCCCCGAACGCGCCGCCCGGCCCGCCACCGAACCCCGCGAGGGCCGTCTGCGGGCCCGGCGCCGGGTCGCCCCCGGAGATGGCCCGGCCCACGGTGTCGCTCGCGTACAACGCGGGCCCGGCGAGGATGACCGCCGCGCCGAGCGCGACCGCCGCACGGGCGATCGCGGGTGCGCGCGGGTCGTCGGCGACGGACGACGCGGCGAACAGGATCCCGACCGCGACCGCGACGAACACGAGCCCCGGGCCCACGCCCGGCCGCAACGCCGGCGTCCGCTCGAGGATCACCCAGGCCGCGATCGCCGTCGCGACCACGACCGCCCCGAGCGCGACGGTCGCCCAGCGGCTCGTCGACCGCGCGCGCCACAGCTCCGCGACGCCACCGCCCGCGAGCGCCGCGAGGGCCGGAGCGAGCGCGACCGCGTAGTAGCCGTGGACGATCCCGCCCATGAACGAGAAGACGACGGCGTGGACGGCGACCCATCCGCCCCACAGCAGGAACGCCGCGCGTCGCCCGTCGGTGCGCGGGGCGCGCCGGCGGCTGACGAGCCCGGCGAACAGGCCGCCGATTGCGGCCGGCACGAGCCACGCGACCTGGCCGGCCCAATGGTCGTTGAACAGCCGCAGCAACCCCGCGGAGCCCCCGAACCCGCCGCCCCCGCCCGGGCCACCGCCGAACCCGCCCGCGCCGCCGCGCTCGCCGAAGATCCGGCCGAGGCCGTCGTACCCCAGCAGCAGGTCCATCGCGGTGCCGTTCCTCGAGCCGCCGATGAACGGGCGCTGCGACGCGGGGACGAGGTCCACGATCACGACCCACCAGAACGACGCCGCGACGACGGTCACGGCGGACGCGAGCAGGACGCCGATCCGACGGCCGAGCGACCCCGGCGCGGCGACGAGCCACGTGAGGGCGAACGCCGGCAGCACGAGGTACGCCTGCAGGTACTTCGTCAGGAACGCCAGCCCGACCATCCCGGCGGCGAGCAGCGCCCACCGGACCCGT
>JAICUI010000086.1 GCA_025935925.1 Chloroflexota bacterium | reverse complement strand
GCCCTTGCGGGCCGTGGTAGGTCACTCGGTATGCCGAGAAGGCATGACAAGGGCCACAAGGGCGCGCCGAGGGCTGTGTCGCGCCGCGAAGTCGCTTGGGATGCGGCTCGCTAAGCCTTCTCGGAATACGGCAGAGCCGGGCGCGGGGCGGAGCCGGTGCGCGGAGCCGGTGCGCGGCGCCGGTGCGCGGAGCCGGGCGCGGCGCCGGTGCGCGGCGCCGGTGCGCGGCGCCGGTGCGCGGCGCCGGTGCGCCGGGGCACCCCGCGGGCTCGCGACCCTACGCCGCCGCGGCGTCCGGGGTCACCACGAGCCTCGTGGGCCGCCCGTCCGCGAGCGTCGCACGGGCCAGCGCCTCGTACACCTCCGCGACCGGCCGTCGCCGCCGGTCGAGGTCCACGAGGCCGAACGAGTTCACCGTGTCGTTCGCCTCGCGCAGGCACGTGTCCCAGTCGACCTGGTCGGTCAGGCTGTACCAGCAGTAGCCGGCGACCGGGATCCCGTCCTCGGCGAGCGCGACGGCCTCGTTCCACGTCTCCGTCAGCCAGTCGACGGCACGCTCCGAGCACATGTTGGTCTCGGCGAGCATCACCGGCGTCCCGTAGCGGTGATGGATCCGCCGGGCGATCGGCGCGAAGCCCATCCGCGTCGCCGGCGACTCGAGCCCCGCCGCCGTGACCAGCCGCTCGTTGCCCTCGTAATAGTCGAGCCCGACGATCGCGCCCTCGGCGGACCCGTGCTCGAGGAACCATATCTGCCGCGCCTGGTCCAGACCGTGCTCGGCGAGCCACGCCCGCATCCCGGCCGACGGTTCGACGCCGTACGCGAGGTCGAACCCGAGGAGCCCGATCTCCGTCCGGTGGACCGCGGCCTCGCCCGACGCCGGATCGGACGGATCCGCTGCCGAGAACGCCTCGCACGCGTCCGACTGCAGGAACAGCGCGTCGGGCCGGTGCTCGCGGATGACGTTAGCGCCCCGGACCGCGCATTCCGCCGCGTTCGCCAGTGCCGCGACGAACGCACGGTCGCTCGTCCCGCGCTCGTTCCACCAGCCGTTGTGGGCGGAGAACAGCGCGGAGATCAGCGGCTCGTTCACCGGCGTGTACCAGCGCACCCAGGGATACCGCTCGGCGAACGCACGGACGTACGGCTCGTAGCGGTCGATCAGCCGGGGGTCGCCGAAGCCCCACAGGTCGTCGGGGACGCCGAAGTGCAGGAGGTCGGCGATGGGCTCGATCCCGCGCTCGTGGATCGCCGAGAGCGCCCGGTCGGTCCACGACCACTCGAAGCGGTCCGGATCCGCGGCGACGAGGTGGAACGGGATGCCGTAGCGGAGATGCGTGATCCCGAGCTCGACCACGAGGTCGAGATCCTCCTCTACCCGGTCGCGATGGCCCGTGAGGACCAGCTCGTCGCGGCGGATGCCGCCCGCGATGACCGGCGCGGAGCACTCGATTCCGGTTGCGACGACGAACGTCACCGGTGGTCCCCTCAGCTGCGGCACCGCGTGACGGCGGGGTGCCTCTACGCATCGTGCGCCAACCGCCGATGGACGTCGACCCCCCGATGGAGTCAGCGGCGGTGGCGTACCCCGCGCGCGGGGGGTGACCGCCCCGTGTCACCGGCCGTGCCATGAAGGTGCAAGGGGTTCGTGCGTCGACCACCGCCAGTTGAGCAAACTCGCCACCCCATCATCGCCGCCCGAGACCCCCAGCCATGCCCAACCACACGTCCGGGGAACCAAGTGGCCAACGACCTCGTCTGCCTGTCCCATCTGCGCTGGGACTTCGTGTACCAGCGTCCCAACCACCTGATGGCCCGGGCGGCGCGCGACCGGCGCGTCCTGTTCGTCGAGGAGCCGGTGACCGAGGCGGGCGCCGAGCCCGGCTGGCGCCTGCACGTCCACGAGGGCGTCCGCGTCGCGACACCGGTCCTGCCTGAGCTGGCCCCCGAGGCCGCGGAGGCCGCGCTCGCAGCGCTCGTCGCGCGGCTGCTCGCGAGCGAGCGGATCGAGGACCCGGTCGCCTGGTTCTACACACCGATGGCGCTCCCGTGGTCGCGGGCCCTCGTCGCCGACGCGTCCGCGGTCGTGTTCGACTCGATGGACTTCCTCGCGGGCTTCCGCGGCGCGCCGCCGCGCATCGCCGAGCTCGAGCGCGAGCTCCTCGCGGCGGCGGACGTCGTGTTCACCGGCGGCGCGAGCCTCCACGACCGCCTGCGGTCACGCCACGACAACGCGCACTGCTTTCCGAGCAGCGTCGACATCGCGCATTTTGCGACCGCGCGCGGAGCCGTCGGGGATCCGGCGGACCAGGCGTCGATCCCGCGACCCCGGCTGGGCTACGCGGGCGTCATCGACGAGCGCCTCGACCTCGAGCTGATCGCCGGCGTTGCCGATGCGCGGCCGGACCTCGAGCTCGTGCTCCTGGGGCCCATCGCCAAGATCCGGGAGTCCGACGTCCCGCAGCGCCCCAACATGCATCGCCTCGGGCTCAAGCCGTACGCGGAGCTCCCGGCGTATCTCGGCGGCTGGGACGCCGGGTGGATGCCGTTCGCCCGCAACGAGGCAACCCGGTTCATCAGCCCGACCAAGACGCCGGAGTACCTTGCCGCCGGCCTGCCGGTCATCTCGACGTCCATCCATGACGTCGTGGAGCCGTACGGCCGCCTCGGCCTCGTGTCGATCGCCGACGACGTCGCGTCGACCGTTGCCGCCGTCGATGCCGTGCTGGCCGGCCGTCACCCCGCCCGCGACGACGTCGACGCGTTCCTCGCCGCCCGCTCGTGGGACCGGACCTGGGCCGCGATGGACGTCCTCGTCGATGGCGCCGTCCGGGACCGGGCCCGACAGGCCGCGCGCGACGCCGACCGCGCCGCGCACCGGCTCGAGCGGCCGGCACGCGTCGCAGCGACGCGCCGGCGCGCCCCCGTGGCGGAGGCCGGTTGATGGGGCACGACGTCGTCGTCGTCGGGGCCGGGTTCGCCGGCAGCGTCGTCGCGGAGCGCCTCGCCTCCGCCGGCCGGCGCGTCCTCGTCGTCGACCGCCGAGACCACGTCGGCGGCAACGCGTTCGACGAGCTCGACGCAGCCGGGATCCGGATCCACCGGTACGGCCCGCACATCTTCCACACCAACGCGCCCGAGATCGTCGACTACCTGTCGCGGTTCACGGCCTGGCGCCCGTACGAGCACCGCGTCCTGGCGCGGGTGCACGGCGTCCTCGTGCCAATCCCGATCAACCGGACGACGCTCAACGCGCTGTTCGACGCGCGGCTCGCCGACGACGACGCGGCCGCAGCGTTCCTCGCGGCCCGCGCCGAGCCGGGTCCCGCGCCGCGGACATCGGAGGAGGCCGTCGTCCGGGCGGTCGGGCGCGAGCTGTACGAGCTCTTCTTCCGCGGCTACACCAGGAAGCAGTGGGGGCTCGACGCGTCACAGCTCGACGCGTCCGTCACCGCCCGCATCCCGACCCGAACGAATACCGACGACCGCTACTTCACGGACCGCTTCCAGGCCATGCCCGCGGACGGCTACACCGCGATGTTCGAGCGGATGCTGGACCACCCGCGGATCGAGGTCCGGACGGGCGTCGACTATCACGAGGCGCGCGACACGATCGACGCCGGCGCACTCGTGTACACCGGACGCGTCGACGCGTTCTTCGGCTACCGCTACGGACGGCTCCCCTACCGGTCCCTGCGGTTCGAGTTCGAGACGCTCGACGAGGCGTGGCATCAGCCGGTCGGGACGGTGAACGAGCCCGACGAGCGCGTGCCGTACACGCGGACGACGGAGTTCAAGCATCTCACCGGCCAGCAGCACGCGAGGACGACGATCGTCCGCGAGTACCCGACCGCCGAGGGCGATCCCTACTACCCCATCCCCCGGCCGGCAAACCGGGAGCGCTACCAGCGGTACGGGGCGCTCGCGGCCGCGACGCCGGGGGTGCAGTTCCTGGGGCGGCTCGGCACGTACAAGTACTACAACATGGACCAGGTCGTGGGCCAGGCCCTGGCGTGGTTCCGCAAGTCCGGCAGCGCGCAGTGGGCGGCCTGATCGAGGCTGCCCAGCCGCCCGCCATCTGGGCGGGCCCGGAATGCGCCCACCTGACCGTCGGCGCGTGGGCGTGCGACCAGCTCGCGCTCACCGGCCATGACCGGCGTGACGGCGACATCGACCGGCTCGCGGATCTCGCCGTCACGGCCGTTCGCTACCCCGTCGTGTGGGGTCGCGGCGGTGGGCGCGGCGACGGGACCGACTGGGCGTGGGCGGAGGACCGGCTCGAGCGGCTGGAGGCCGCGGGCGTCGCGCCGATCGTCGGCCTGCTCCACCACGGGTCGGGCCCGGCCGGTGAGGATCCGCTCGACCCGGGGTGGCCCGACCGTTTCGGCGCGTTTGCCGGCGAGGTCGCGCGGCGGTTCCCGCACGTCACGGCGTTCCTGCCGGTCAACGAGCCACTGACGACGGCGCGCTTCGGCGGGCTGTACGGGTGGTGGCCGCCGTACGCGCGCGACCCGGCGGCATTCGGCGCGCTGCTCCTCGCGCATTGCCGGGCCATCGCGGCGGCGGCGCGCGCGATCCGGGCGGAGCGTCCCGGTGCGGCGATCATCGTCAACGAGGACGTGGGCCGGACGATCGGGTCGCCCGGGTGCCGCGCGGTCGCGCGCCGTCACAACGAGCGTCGCTGGCTCGGGTTCGACCTCCTCACGGGTCGCGTCGACGCGGCGCACCCTGCGTGGCGGCCCCTTGCCACCCCCGCGAACCTGCGGGCCCTCGACGAGCTCCGGCTCGATCCCGTCGACCCTGACGTCCTGGGCGTCGACCACTACGTCACGAGCGACCGGTACCTCGACAACCGGCTGGCGCGCTTCCCGGCGTGGACGCACGCCGTCGAGGGCACCCTGCGCTACGCCGACGTCGAGCTCGTCCGCGTCGGCGGCCGCGAGGCTGCCGGGTTCGACGCCGCGATTGCCGACACCTGGTCCCGCTACGGGCTCCCGGTCGCGCTCACGGAGGTGCAGCTCGCCGGCGAGCCGGAGGACCAGGTCAGCTGGTGGCTCGAGGCAGTCGCGTCGGCCGGGGCCGCCGCCGCGGCCGGGATCCCGGTCCGCGCGGTCACGGCGTGGGCCGTCTTCGGCGCGTACGACTGGGCGTCGGTCCTGCGCGATCCGTCAGGTGCGTACGAGGCCGGCTGCTACGACGTCTCGATCGACGGCCCGCCCGCGCCGACCGTCCTCGCCGGCGTCGTGCGCGCCTCGGCAGCCGGCGCCGCTGCAGCCGCGGGAACCGGCTGGTGGCGGCGGCCCGACCGCGTCCTCTATCGCCCCGATGCCTGGCGCCTCAGCCGATCGTCAGGACCCGCCGGGGGTTCGCGACCGTCATCTGGTCGATCTCCCGCTGGCCCACACCGCGTTCGCGGAGCCGGGGCAGGAACGTCTCGTGGAGGTACACGTACCCGTTTCCGCGGTAGCGCTTGAGCTGGCTCGTGTGGCACACGTCCTGGCTCAGCAGGACCCGGTCGGCGTGACCGCGGTGCAGCAGCTCGAGCAGCAGGTCGATGACCCGGCTCTCCCCGTGCTCCTCGACGGCCGAGAACGACATCCCGAGGAAGTCGAACTCGATCGAGGCGCCGCGCGCGATGAGCGACAGGTAGTGGTCGAGGACGGGGTAGCTGTCCTGGTGGCCGATGACGACGCGGCCCGGATCGACGCCCTCCTCCTCGAGGATCGTGAGCTGCGCGGCGCCGACGTCGCTCAGCACGGCGTGCGTCGTGACCGCGAGCCCGGTCCGGCGCGAGGCGCGCGCGACCGCCCGGAAGACGCGCTCCTCCTGGGCGGTCACCCACGGCTTGTCGGTGCCGATCTCGCCGAGGATCCCGATCCGCACGCCCGTGTCGCCCACGCCGACCGTCGCCTCGCGCACGAGCTCCTCGGCGAGCGAGTCCACGGAGCGCTTGTCGATCAGCGCCTCGGCCGGGTAGTAGGCGGTCCGGTACCAGCCGCCGCCCATCACGAGGTGCAGGCCGCTCTGCTCGGCGAGGCGGCGGAGCCACAGCGGGTCGCGGCCCACGCCGGGCAGCGTCAGGTCCACGAGCGTCGTGCCGCCGGCGTCGCGGTACAGCGCCAGCTCGTCGAGCGCGAGCCCCTCGTCCTTCGTGAGCTCCCAGTAGTCCCAGCGACCCTGGATGTGCCACAGCGAGATCTGCGTGTGCTCGTGAGGAAGGGTGAAGCCGATCGAGTCGGGCGCGACGGGCCCGAGGACGGTCATGACGTGCGGCATCGTCGGATCGTAGCCCGGTCCCGGCGGGTTCCGCGGCGACCTGCGCTAGGCTCGACCGGATGGATGCCGGAGCGGATCGATGACCGAGCGACGCGATGAGCCGCTCTCGGGCGAGGTGATCGAGGGACCCGGCTCGGTGCGGGCTCCCGGATCGGCGCGTGCTGCGGGGTCGGCCCGACCGCCCGGGTCACCCGGCCCGACGATCCACGCCTACCGCTGGGAGTGGTCCGACGTCGCGGGCACCGCCGGCGGGACCCGGCTTCCGTGGCTCGGCATCTTCCTCGTCGTGTTCGGGCTCCTGCTGCTCGCGCAGATCTGGTTCCCTGCGCTCGCGACCGCGGGCTCGATCCTGTTCCTTGCCGTCGGCGTCGCGTTCCTCGTGTCGTGGGCGATCAACCGCGGAACCGCGTCGCTCTACCTCGGCGCACTCATCGTCGCGCTGGCGGCACCCGGGCTGCTCGCGGCGGGCGGGGTGATCACCGGGCCGGGCGTCGGCACGCTGTGCCTCGGCGTCGCGTTCCTGGCCGTCGCCGCGATCCGCTGGGTCACGAGCAGCCGGATCGGCTGGCAGGCCGTGCTCGGCGGGGTCCTCGTCCTGATCGGCGCGACGATGATCGCGTTCCCGGGCCTCAGCGCGCTCGTATGGCCCCTCGCGATCGTGGTCGGCGGCGGGCTCGTCGTCCTCCGTTCCCGACGGATCTAGCCCGCCAGGGCCGCATCGAGCGCGTCGCGGATCCCGTCGGCGATCGCTGCCAGCTCGTCGTCCGTGACCACGAAGGGCGGGCCGAGGACGATGACGTCACCGTCGATGCCGTTCGCGTTGCCGGTCCCGGAATACAGGAGCAGCCCGCGCTCCCGGGCGGTTCGGACGACGGCCTCGGCCACGCGCCGGTTGCGCGGAAAGGGCGCGGTCGTCGCGCGGTCGGCGACGAGCTCGACCCCGGCCAGGAGTCCGCGGCCGCGCACGTCCCCGACGTTGGGATGGTCGCCGAGACGGTCGCGGAGCAGCGCGAGGAGCCGCTCGCCCTTCGCGGCCGACGCCTCGACGAGGCGCTCGTGCTCGAGGATCCGGAGCACCTCGCGGGCGACCGCCGCGGCACCTGGCTGGTGCGAGTACGTGAACCCATGGACGAACCCGCCACCGCCCGTCACGGCCTCCCACGCCTCGCCCGATGCGGCGACGAACCCGAACGGCCAGTACCCGGACGTCGCTCCCTTGGCGGCGACGAGGAGGTCGGGACGGACGCCGTAGCGGTCCATCGCGAACCATGACCCGGTCCGCCCGAAGCCCGTCATCACCTCGTCCGCGACGAGCAGCACCCCGTGCCGGCGGCACACGTCCGCGATGGCCGGCCAGTAGCCGTCCGGGGGCTCGACGGCCCCGAGCGTCGCCCCGACGATCGGCTCCGCGACGAACGCCGCGACCCGGCCGGCGCCGGCGCGCTGGATCGCGACCTCGAGCTCGGCGGCGAGCCGCGTGGCGTCGCCCATCGCCTGCGCGCCCGGGTACCCCGCGCGGTACGGGTACGCGGCGCTGACGTGGCGGAACCGGCCCAGCCATGCCTCGTACGGCGCCCGGAGCGGGCGGCGACCGCTCAGGTCCAGCGCGCCGAGGCTGTTGCCGTGATAGCTGCCCCAGCGCGCGATGACGGCCTCGCGGTCCGGCTCTCCGCGCGCCAGCTGGATCGCGCGGGCGAGCTTGAGCGCGGTCTCGATCGCCTCCGACCCACCGGAGACGGGATAGAGCGCGGGATCGTCGACCGGGAGGTGCGGCGCCAGCTCCCGCGCGTACCGCTCCAGCGCCTCGGTCGTGAACGCCGAGCCGTGCGCGTACGCGAGCGTCCCGAGCTGGTCCGCAGCCGCCTGTGCGACCTC
>JAICUI010000072.1 GCA_025935925.1 Chloroflexota bacterium | reverse complement strand
GGTGGCCCCCCCCCCCGGCCGGGGGGGGGGGGGGGCGGGGGGGGGGGGGCGCCCCCCGCGCGGGGCCCCCCCCCCCGGGGTGCGGCCTAGAGCTGCGCCGGATCGGCGCTCGACTGCGGCGCCGGCGTGGCGCTGTTGCTCGAGCCCGAGCCCGGGTTCGTCCCGGAGCCGCCGCCCATGTCCGGGCAGTCGGCCGGGTTCCCGGAGCCGCCGCGCCCGTGGTGCGGCGCGGTGCCCGGGGTGCCGGGGCCGGTGGGGACCGTCGGCGTCATCGGTGCCGTGCCCGATCCGCCGCCGACCGGCGCCGTCGTGGCATCGGGGGCCGTGGTCGGGCTCGGTGCCGGATCGGCCGCCATCGCGACCGCCGCCCCGCCGACGACCACGAGGCCGACGGACAGCAGCGCGGTCGCGATCGCCCGCCGGGTTCCGGTCAGGCGAGGGCCAGGCGATGGCGCCTGCGGCGCCTGGGGAGCCGGAGCGGGCGCCATCGGCGCGGGCGGCGGCTCGGGGCTGACGAAGGGGTCGTACATGCGGTTCTCCCTGCACGAGGCTGGCTCGCGTCCGGCGAGCGATGGCGGTCGGTCCGCCCGATAGGCAGTCCTCCATCCGGTCGGTGACGATGGAGACATGTCGCCGCCCGGGGCTGAGAGTTCGGTGAGGAAGCGCGCGATCCCGGGCAACCCCAAGGAGGTTCACAGCCGGTCCACAGGGGCCGGGCGCGTCCTCCAGCCCTACAGGGATGGCGGCTGCCAGCCGCCGGTCGCGGTCTCGACCACCCGCGCCGCCGCGAGCGCCACGTCCTCGCGCCAGGGGTGCGCGACCACCTGCACCCCGATCGGGAGCCCTTCCGGGGACGTTCCGGCTCGGACGGTGACCGCCGGCCAGCCGGTCAGGTTGTGGACCTCGCTGTACGTGTCGCCGTAGGCGGCCGTGAGCGTGTCGCCGTGCCGCACGGCCGGCGAGGGAAGCACCGGGGACACGAGCACGTCGAACGGCGCGAACCAGCGCAGCAGCCGCGAGCGCACGGCGTCCGTCCGCTCCATCGCGATCCCGACCGCCTCGCCCGACACCGGCTCGCCGTCCCGCAGCCGCACCCAGCCGAAGGTGTCGTACGACCCGTGGCCGGGCGTGCCCGCCGCCTCGATGAGCCGCCACAGCCAGGCGAAGCCATCGGCTCGCAGGACGCCCTCCCAGGCCGGCCGCGCATCGCCGATGTCCGGTGGGACGCGTTCCTCGCACGTCGCGCCGGCTGCGGCGAGCGCGTCGACCGCCGTGCGGACCGCAGCCGCCGTCTCCGCCGTCGGTGTCCGGATGCCGTTGTCCGCAAACCAGGCGACCCGGAGCCGCGCGAGGTCGACGTCGGACATGGCGCGGAGCGCGACGGGTGCGACGTGCGGGTCGTCGCCGTCGGGTCCGGCGATGAGCTGGAGCACGAGCTCGAGATCGTCCACGGACCGCGCGATCGGCCCGAGCTGCGTGAACGACTCGAACAGCCCGCCGTAGCCCGGCCAGTGCCCCGTTCGCGGGATGCGGCCGCTCGTCGGCTTGATCCCGGCGACGCCGCACAGGTGGGCCGGCTGCCGGATGCTGTTGCCGGAGTCGCTGCCGATGTCGAAGGGCGAGCCGCCGTACGCGACGACCGCTGCCGAGCCCCCGCTGCTGCCGCCGGTCGTCCGCTCGAGGTCGTACGGGTTCGACGTCCGGCCATACACGTCGTTGTCGGTCTCGTTGGCCCAGGTGAACTCGGGCGTGTTCGTCTTGCCGAGGAGGATGCCGCCCGCGGCCCTGAGGCGTGCCACGACCGTCGCGTCGCGGTCGGGCACGCGGTCGCGCCAGCCCAGCGTGCCCGCCGTCGTCGTGACGCCCGCCGTGTCGAGCGAGTCCTTGATCGTGAACGGCACGCCGTGCAACGGGCCGAGCGTGCGACCGGCGGCGATGTCCGAATCCGCCGCCCGCGCACGATCGAGCGCATCGCCCGCGAGGCACACCACGGCGTTCACGCGCGGGTTCACGGCCTCGATGCGCGCGAGGCACGTCTCCACCACGTCGGCGGACGACACCTCGCGTGCCGCGATGGCGCGCGCGAGCCAGGTCGACGAGCGGCCCCACAGCGGAACGGTCATGGCGGCGATCGTAGACAAGCGGATGGCCTCGCGGGCCGTGACCTCGGGCGACCGAACGGAGTCCGATCGGCACTGGGGTGCGGGATGAGCAACCGGCAGGATCGTGTCGCGCACGGATGCCGCGAATGGAGGGTCTCGACGTGCAGGTCTCCGCACCGCCGCTCACGACCGGGACGATTGCCGGGGCCGAACGTCCCTGGGCCGGTGTCGTCCTGTTCACGCTCGCGGCCCAGTTCATGACCGTGCTGATGATCGGCGCATCCATCGCACCCGGCTACGACGTGACGGGCGGCGCGATCTCCGACCTCGGCGTGACGCCCGAGACGCGCCTTGATGTTCAACGCCTCGCTGCTCGCCGTCGGTGCGCTCAACGTCGCGGGCGGGCTGCTCGAGTTCCATGGCCGGCCGCGCGTGCTCGCGGCGTTCCTGGTCGCCGGGGCGGGGGCGATGGGCGCGGGCCTGTTCCCGCTGGACACGGTCACGCCGCACGCGCTCTCGGCGTTCGCGGCGTTCGTGGGATTCAACGTGGAGGCGATCGTCTCGGGGACGACCCTCCGCGGGCCGATGCGCGCGATCTCCGTGCTGCTCGGCGTGATCGGCCTCGTGTTCGTCGTGCTCATGGCGATCGGGGATTCGGGCACGGGCGCCGCCTTCGGACCGATCGGGCACCGCGCGACCGAGCAGCTGATCGTGTACCCGCCGATGCTGTGGTTGCTCGCGTTCGGCGGCTACCTGATGCGAGAGCGTGATGGCACCGCGTCGTGACGGTGACGCGCTCGTGCGGGCTGCGTGGGTCGTGTCGCTGCTGCTGATCCCGGCGGCCGGGACCTCGGCGGTCGCCGCGCTGTGGGTCCCGGAATGGCTGCACGGCCCGGCGGTCATGGTCGGGTCGATGCGCGGGACCGCGGCCGTCGTCGCGGGCCTGGCGCTGCCGATCCTCGTCGCCGGCATGGCGTTCGCGGGGCACGGCAGCGTCGCCGGCCTCGCGGCATGGATCGGCGCCGTGGTGTTCATCGCCTACCAGGGCTGGATGTTCCTGTTCGCCGTCCCGTTCAACGGCCTGTTCCTCGTCTACGTCGCGATGTTCGGCCTCGCGTCGTGGGCGCTCGTCTGCCTCGCGATCGGCGCGCCGGCCGGTGCCCACGTGGACGCGTTCAGCCCGACCCTGCCCGCGCGGCCGCTCGCGGCGTGGATGATCGGCTCGTGCCTCGGGTTCTATGCGCTGTGGCTGAAGAACGTCGTGCCGGCATCGTTCGACAGCGCCGCGCCCGCCTTCCTCGCCGGCAGCGGCATGGTCACGGCGACGAACTACGTGCTCGACATGGCCCTGTTCCTGCCGTTCACGATCGTCGTCGCGATCGCGCTCTGGCGTCGCACCGCGTGGGGCCTGCTCATGGGCGGCGCGATGCTGCTGATGCTGCTGCTCGAAGCCGTCGCGATCGCCGTCGACCAGTGGGCCGGCTCCGCCGCGGACCCGGGTTCGCCGGTCGCATCGGCGTCCATCACGCCGCTGTTCCTGGTCGTCGCCCTCATCGGGCTCGTGGCGCTCGGCGCGTGGTACCGGGGCACGGTGCCGGCACGAGTCCGCGCAGCGACCGCGGGCGCCTGACGCGAGCGGTACGGCGGACCGTCTGCTCCGGGCCTGGGTGGCGCGCCTGGAGGGATTCGAACCCCCGACACTCGGTTCCGAAGACCGATGCTCTGGTCCACTGAGCTACAGGCGCGCGGCCCACGGATGATAGCGCCCGGTCCCGCGCGGCCTGGCGTTGCCCGTCGCTGTCACGTCGCTGCAAGGTGCGGCACAATCACGCCGTGCCCAGCCCCCGTCACGCGGCGCCGGTTCGCCACGCGTATCCCCGGCGGACCCGCCGAACCCACCTCGTCCGGCTCGCCCTCGTCGCGACCGCGCTCGGCGTCGCGGCGCTGATCGTCGTGCCGGCGCTCGGGTCACCCGGCCAGCCCACGTCGCTCCCGGTGCCGCCGGGCAAGGCGGCCGCGGCGCAGGCGCCGTCGAACGCTGCGGCGCCCACCGCCACGGCGGCCGCCGAGGCGCCCGAGCCCTCGGGGCCCATCGCCCACCTCGGGCCCATCGGCAGCACGGACCGGCCGGCGTCGATCAACGCGGGCATCCCGCCGAGCCGGCTCGCCTCGGAGCTGACCGGGACGCATGCGCCCGACCCGTCGATCCTGACCGGCTACCGCTGGCCGCTGGCGCATCCCCGCGTGACGCTGCCGTTCGGCCCGACGGCGTGGGGCACGCGGGTCGTCGACGGCGAGCTGTTCCACGACGGCATCGACATGGCGACGTTCTGCGGCGACCGCGTCGTGGCCGCCCATGACGGCACGGTGCTGGTCGCGAGCCGCCGCTTCGACGACCTCATCGGCTGGGTCGGCGACCTTGGGCCCTACTACCGCCGGCTCGACCACCGCCACGCATGGCTGACGCTGCCGATCCTCGTCGTCGTCGACGACGGCAACGGCTATCGCAGCATGTACGCCCACTTCTCGAGCGTGGTCGTGGACAAGGGCCAGCACGTGAAGGCGGGCCAGCTGCTGGGCTACGAGGGCGCCACCGGTCATGCGACGGGGTGCCATGTCCACTACGGGCTGTTCTCGCCGTGGGCGACGAAGACCTTCCGCACCGAGCCCGGCGTCGTGCACCGGATGAAGGTCCCGCGGCTCGAGGTCGCGCGGATCAACCCGCGGCTCGTCCTCCCGCCCAAGCCGCCCGCGAACGTCGCCCCGTCGGACGCACCGCCGCCGACGGGCGGCTGACGCCGTCGCGCGTCACCGGATCAGCGCACCCGCCACGTCCCCCGAGGTCGTCGGGGTCCCGGGCCTACGCGGCCTCGAGCTGGGCGGTCGTGCCTGCCGTGGACCGGTCGACCGACGCGCCCGAATCGGTCACCGTGAACGGCGTGCGGATGCCATCGCCGGCCATGCCCGGCTTGCACGCGGCGACGTACGACCCCGGCTGCGCCTGGACGGTGAGGTCACGGCTCAGCCCGGGACCGATGTCCTCGACCTCGCCGATAACCGACACGCCGTCCTCGCCCAGCAGGTAGAACTCGGTCGCGTCCTCGCCCCGGTTGGTGACGTTGAACGTCACCGTGCCGGACGGCGCCGACGTCGACGACAGCGAGCACTCGGTGGCGGTCGACGTGACGGTCACGGTACCGGCACCCGCCGACGGCGCGTTCGAGACGCAGCCGGCCATCGCCGGGACGGCGAGCGCGAGGGCGGCGACGGACAGGCTGGACGAGCGGGGCATGTGACCTCCGGACGCGGATCGTGACGGTGACCGGGCAAGCGCCCGGGTGGATCTGGACGGTGGCCGGGCAAGCGCCCGGCGGGTCAGGCGGGCTTCGAGACGGACGGCGTGGCGGCGCCGTCGGGCGTCGCGGGCCGCGGCGGCGGCGCGGAGCCCCACACCTGGCGGACGAACAGGAACATGACGGGGACGATGTACGCGAGCCACGCGACCGCCTGGAGCACGGTGGTCTCGGGCGAGAAGTTGAAGACGCCCTTGAGGACCGTGCCGATGACGCTCGACGGCGGGATCGCCGCGGAGACGTCGAAGGCGAGGTTGTCGAGGCCCGGCAGGATCCCGGCCTCCTGGAGGTCGTGGACGCCGTACGCGAGCACGCCCGCGGCGACGACGATCAGGAACGCGCCGGTCCAGGCGAAGAAGGTCCGCAGGTTCAGCTTCAACGCGCCGCGGTAGATCGCCCAGCCGATGAGGAACGAGGTGGCGAGGCCGAGCACGGCACCGAGCAGCGGCGCGAGCGACGACGTCTGCGCGGCCTGCGCGCCGACCCACAGGTAGAGCGCCGTCTCGAGGCCTTCTCGCCCGACGGCCAGGATCGCGACGCCGAACACGGCCATCGCGCCGGCGTTGATCGCCTGGTCGAGCTTCGCGTGCAGCTCGGAGCGCATCGAGCGCGCCATGCGCGCCATCCAGAAGACCATCCACGTGATCAGCGCGACGGCGACGATCGACAGCGTGCCGCCGATCGCCTCCTGCGCCTCGAAGCTCAAATTGCTCGGCCCGAAGGTCAGCAGCGCCCCGAACGCGATCGAGATGCCCGCCGCCGCGAGCACGCCGCCCCAAACCGCCGGCATGAGATCCCGGCGTTCGATCTTCACGAGATAGGCGAGCAGGATGCCGATGACCAGCGACGCTTCGAGGCCTTCTCGGAGCCCGATGAGATAGTTGGCGATCACGTCGGCGACGGCTCCTGGAGGGGGATCGAGGGCGCGGCGCGCACCGAGCGCGCGAGGTTGCGGGGGTCACTGTAGGAAGGCTTGTCGCTCACTGTCAAGCGCGCTTGCGTTGTGACGACAGGGTTCCTTGGCTGGACGCGGCGGCCCGGTATGTCAGGCGTCCCGGGCGGCGAGCGTGTACACGGAAGCCGGCTTCACCGTCGCCTCCTCGATCTCGCGCGTGGTTCGCACCTCGTAGGTCGCGACGCGGACGAGGTCGCGGGGGAGGTGGGCGCGACCGGGATCCCCGATGAGGACGTCGGCACCGTCCGCGGCCGCCGCCAGCAGCCAGCGGTGGATCGCCGACGCCATGGACTCCTCGTACGACACGTCGCCGGCGAGGACGACGTCGACGGTGGGCGGCGCCTCGGCGAGCACATCGCGCGCCGTCACCGCGAGCTGCACGCCGTTCGCTCGCGCGTTCAGGTCGGCGGCGGCGCGCGCGATCGGGTCCACGTCGACCGCCGTGACCGACGCCGCCCCGCAGCGCAGCGCCACGATCCCGCACAGCCCCGAGCCCGTGCCCATGTCCAGCACCGTCCTCCCGGCGACGAGCTCCGGGTGCGCGACGAGGTGGTGGGCGATCGCGAGCCCGCCGGACCACGCGAAGCCCCAGTAGGGGAGCGGCGGATCCTCGAGCCCGAGCTCGATGCCCGTCGCGTGCCACAGCACCGTGACGTCCGCGGCGGTGTGGAGCCGGATCCCGGCGAGCCCAGGGACCTCGCGCAGCGCGGTCGTGCGCCGGACGAACGCCCGGAGCCGCGCGGGAGACGGGCCGCTCAGGCGACGCGCCGGTAGCGCCGGCCGATGAGCGACCATGCCGGCACGCGCGCGAGCGCCTCGTCGAGGGACGGACCCGGGCCGCCGTCGCGGCGCTCGATCGCGAGCGACGGCGGCTTCCCGGCGCCCGGCCGAGCATCGACGCCCGTGAGGTCGAGCGCGACCCGGCCGGGGTCCGGCGACCCGAGCTCGGCGAGAAGGGGCGGCGGCCAGTCCGGCGTCGCGGCCTCGGCATGGACCTCGCGCTCGAGCCGCCAGCGCGGCCTCCGGAGCAGGATCGCCCGCCACGCGTCGGCCACCGCCGCGGTCACCGTTCCGTCGCCCGGCCGGGGTGACGAGCCGACGTGCTCGCCCCGCGCCCAGAGCGCCGCCTGGTGCAGCAGCGCGTATTCGTCGAGGTCCGCGAACGCGCCCAGCCGCTCCGCCGGCGACCCATCCCCGAACACCGCGAGGATCGACGGCGCGAACACCTCGGCGAGATCGAGGTCGATCGCCCGCACGGTGCGGTGCAGGTACACGTGGCGGTGCATGAACATGCGCGCGGTCAGGAACATCTCGAGCGCCCCGAGCCCCGACTCGTAGAGGGTCAGGCCGCGATCGGACACGAACGCGTAGCGCCGCAGCCGCTCCGCGTCGACGGGCCCCATCGACACGCCGGTCAGGTATGCGTCGCGCCGGACGTAGTCGAGGTTGTCGACGGTGAACACGCCAGACAGGAGCGGCTGCAGGACGCGGACCCAGCCGGGCATGGCCGCGTCGACGATGGGCGGCTTCGACACCAGCAGCGACACCCAGCGCGGGTCGATGGCCTCCCCGGTGGCGAAGCCGTCGCGCTCGGGAACGCCCCCGGGCGCGCGGCGCAGGCCGGCGATGAGCGGCCCGAGCTCGCGCTCGATCACGAGCTGCGAGAGGTCCTCGTGGGACAGCGACTTCGCGCCGGCGCGCCGCGGATCCGCGGGGGCCGGGAAGCGGGCGAGGAACCAGTCGTCGAAGAAATGGGCGAACGGACCGTGGCCGACGTCGTGGAGCAGGCCGGCGACCCGCAGCGTCTCGACGACCAGGCCCTCGGAGGGGACGGGCTCGGCGGGCGCGAGCGCCGGGAGCGAGGCGCGGAGGGACGGATACAGCGATCGCGCCCACAGCCCGGCCTCGTGCATGACGCCCAGACCGTGCGTGAACCGCGAATGCTCGGCCGTCGGGAACACCCAGCGCGCGCTCTGCAGCTGGCTGATCCTGCGCAGGCGCTGGACCCAGGCGGTGTCGAGCAGGTCGTCCTCGGCGACGTCCTCGTCCGGCAGGCCGGCGGCGCGCGACTCGCCCGGCGCGAGCCGCTTCGTCAGCTCGAGGTACCCGTGGATCGGGTCGCTGATGAGGTTGACGGCGGCGAACGGGAGCGGGGTGCGCGGCCGTTCGGCGACCGCCGCGCCGGGGGACGTGGGCGTCGCGGCTACGGGACCCAGATCCGCATCGGCGTCGTCCACGGCGAGAGCGTACCCCGCCGGTCCGCGGCCTGGATCCGAAGCGAGAACCAGTGGCCGTGGCGGCGGTCGCGCAGGATCGCGGTGGTGGCCGTCGTGTCGTCGCGGACCGTGCGCCACGCGCCGCCGTCGCGGCGGAGCTGGACGTCGAAGGACCGCAGTCCGGCGGTGTGCGTCTGGAGGCGTGGGTCGGAGCCGCGCCAGGTGAACGTCAAGGTCGTGCCGGAGCGGCGAAGCGCGACGCTGGCGGCGGTCGGCGGCGTGTGGTCCGGCGACTCGGTGGCGATCAGCGAGATCCACGTCGACCCATCGCCCGCCTTCGCGACCCCGATGCCGACGTAGTTGTTCGTCGCGCTCATCAGGATCGCCCGGTGCGGCGCGCTCCCCAGCCACAGCTCGTACACCTGGCGCGCCGCATCCTCGCCCCAGGCCGCGCGGCTCATCCCGAGCGCCTCGCCGTACCAGAACCAGGGGATGCCGCGCGCGTCGAGCGCGTCGCCGACGGAGCCACCCGCGACATCGTGGCTGAGGATCCCGGCGGCGGCGACGCGGTCTGCGCGCTCGGCGGCGAGGCCGTCGACCGCGCCCCACGCGCGGTACGCGACAAGGCCGTTCGCGACGCGGTCCGCGTTCAGCCATCCGAGGACCATCGCGCGCACGTCGGACGCCGTCGCGGCAGCGGCGGCGTGGGGCGTCGAGGCAAGGACGGTGAGGGCGAGGACCGCGGCCAGCGCGGCGTGGATCGCCGGACGGGAGCGGGCAGGCACGCGGGGTCGCGCGCCGGCGCCGCTCGGCTTCGCAGCCAGGATGTCGTGAGCTCCCTGGATCCCCCGCCGTGATGGGCGGCCCCAGCCTACCCGACGGCGCCGCCGCGGGTCGACCCGGCGCGGGTCGACCCGGCGCGGGTCGATCCCGCCGCGGTCGTTCCCACCGCCGTCGGCCCGGGGGCGGGTGCCGGTTCCGCGTCCGGGTACCGGGCCAGGGCCCGTGCGAGCGTGGCCGCGACGTCGGCGCGCAGGGCGGGCGGCGCGACCACCTCCACGTCACTGCCCCAGCCGAGGATCCACAGCCGGATCTCGATCGTCCCGGCGACGGTCGCCCGCCACTCGAGCGAGCCGTCGGCCAGGGTCGTCACCCGCTGCGTCGGGTGCCAGGTCGCCTCCATCACGCGGCCCGCGACCGCGGGCTCGAAGCGGAGCACGACCTCGGTCGCTGGCTGGTCCGCGATGATGTCCCATGCGCTCCGGAGGCGCGCGACGACGTCGCCCTCGGGCGGGTCGAACGCGCGAGGCAGGACCGACAGGTCGCGCATCCGCTCGACCTTGAACGTGCGCATCGCGTCGCGGTCCTCGTCGAACCCGATCAGGTACAGGGCGTGCGTCTGGAGCGACGGCTCGAGCAGGTACGGGCGGACCGTCGCGCGCCGGGGCTCGCGGCCCTCGCCGTACGGCGCCGGCAGGTACCGGAACGTGACGACGCGACGGTCGGCCCACGCACGCGTCAGGTCCTCGACCAGCCGGTTGAACGCCGGATCCACGTCACGGCTCGAGAGGTCCTGCACCGTGCGCTCGACGTGGTCGCGCAGCGCGGGCGGCAACCCCTCCTCGAGCTTCGTGAACGCCGACGCGAGCACGGGGTCGTGTCGGTCCTTGTAGCGCGCGAGCAGCCGCGCGGACAGCACGATCGCCATCGCCTCCGGCAGCGTGAGGCGAAGGGGCGGCAGGAAGGCTTCGTCATCGACGCCCCAGCGACCGGCCTCGCTCCACACCGGGATCCCGAGCTCCGCCTGGATCGCGTCGAGGTCGCGGTACACGGTCCGCTTCGCCATGCCGGTGCGCTTGGCGATCTCGGCCGGCGTGATGCCGTGGGCGCCGTTCGCGCGCAGGATCTGGACGACCATCAGCAGGCGCGCCGTGCGGTCGCGCTTGACGTGCTCCTCGGGCGACAGATCCCAGGTCATCGGCATCCCCTCACGGCGCCGGAGCCAGCACCGACACCGGCAGGCCGCGATCGTAGGCGAGCAGCCGGAACCGGATCGCCGCCTGCAGCGCGTCCTGCGCGATGCCGACGGCCGACCCGGTGATGCGGCCGTCCGCCTGGCCGAGCTCGCCGTCGGCGAACACCCAGAAGTCCATCTCGCCGCGCCATCGGCTGATGTCCGCGTCGCCGACGAGGTAGCGGACCTCGGGGAGTGCCTTGCGCACGGTGCTGCCGACGAGCGTGATGCGGCAGTGGCGCGCGAGCGCGCCCTCGATGTACGCGAGGCCACGATCCTCGGGCGCATTCTGCTCCGAGGGCGTGAGCGCGACGGCGACGAGCTGGCGGTCGAGGTCCTGGCCGTCGACCTCGGACAGGCCGGCGCGGCGCCAGCGCTGGCCCGGGGCGAGCTCCCACGCCTGGTCGCCGATGCGGGTGAGGCCGAACGTCCCCAGCGCCTCGCGGGTGGCCGCGAACCCGGTCCACGAGAGATCGCGGCCGTCGCGGATCCCGTCGATCACGACCTGGCCCGAGTAGCGTCCGTCGATGGAGCCGTCCATCCGGAGCTGCAGGCGCGCCGTCGCGCCGGCGACCACCGGGTCGGTGCACGTGGGCGGCTCGGTCGCGCTCTCGGTCGGCCCGAAGCGCGAGCCGGTCGAGAGGCGGTTGCTGACGGACAGCTCGTTGACGATCGCGGCCGACGCGAACGCGGTCCCCGTCACGAACAGGAGCACGAGGCCGAGCACCGCACCGACGAGGACGCGGCGACGGCGGAGCGCGCCCTCACCGAGCCGGCGCCGCGCGACCCCGATCCCCGCGAAGACGCACGTCGCGCCGAGGGCGAGCAGCCACGGATACGCGGCCTCGCCCGACGGCAGCAGCGTCTGCGGGCCACGCCCGGTGAGCTGGGTCACGAGCCCGGCCAGCGACGGCACGAGCAGCAGCACCGCCGCGAGCCCGAGCCACACGACGCCGGCGAATGCGCGATCCCCGCGCGCGATCGGCGGGTAGCGGACGGCGGCCATCGCGACCAGCATCGGCCCGACCGCGGCGAGCCCGACGACGAGGTCGAGCGGCCCGCCCGGACGGTAGCCCGCGAGCACGAGCACGAACGCGGCCAGCCAGCAGGCCGTCAGGGCGGCCCCCAGCATCCGCAGCTGGATCACTCGAACGCGCACGGCCGGAGTCTAGCGAGGGACCTCGCAAGTACCCCTCGCCACCCGGACCGACGGGTCATCGCCCGCGGCGCCCGACCCGCGCAAAGTGCTGCTCACCGCACCACGGTGCACCATCCCGACCGCTGCCTCCCGAAGCGACGCCGTCCTCCTCCCGGCGTCGCTTCGGCTCGTCCCGGGGCGGCTTGTACACTTCCGCGCGGGAAATCAGCCGGAGGAGACACTGCCCACATGCGCACCACCGCGGGCCTGACCGCCCTCGCCCTCGTCGCCCTTCTCGCGGCGGCGTGCTCGAGCGGCACCACGGCCACCCCGTCACCGACCGCCGCGCCGACGGCCGCGCCGACCACCGCGCCGTCCGAGGCGCCGTCGCCGTCCGCGGACGCGTGCGCCCCTGACAAGCTCGCGCTCAAGACCGCCGGCAAGCTGACGATCGGCGCCGACAACCCGGCCTACCCGCCGTTCTTCGAGTCGAGCGACACGAACCCCGACCCGTGGGAGCTCGGCGACCCGACGAACGGCAAGGGCTTCGAGGGCGCGTTCGCCGCGGCGCTCGCGCAGGAGCTCGGGTTCACGAAGGACACGACGACGTGGATCCCGGTCCCGTTCAACAACGCGATCGCGCCCGGGCCCAAGGACTACGACATCTACATCACCCAGGTCTCGTACAGCGCCGAGCGCGCGCAGGCCCTCGACCTGTCCGACGGCTACTACGACGTCGCGCAGTCGGTCGTGGCGCTCAAGGACAAGCCGATCACGAAGGTGACGTCGATCGCCGGGCTCAAGGACTTCCAGTACGGCGCCCAGGTGGGCACGACCAGCCTGAACCTGATCAATACGGTGATCGCCCCGAGCAAGGAGGCGAAGATCTACGACACGAACGACGCCGCCGTCGAGGCGCTCAAGAACGGCCAGATCGACGGCCTCGTCGTCGATCTTCCGACCGCCTTCTACGTGACCGCCGTCCAGGTCGACAACGGGGTCATCGTCGGCCAGTTCGCGCCCACGGGCGAGGCCGAGCACTACAGCGTCGCCCTCGACAAGGACAGCCCCCTGACGCCGTGCGTCAACGCCGCCATCGGGCGGCTCAAGGACAGCGGCAAGCTCGCGTCGCTGACCCAGGAGTGGCTCGCCGACAAGGCGAACGCCCCGGTCTTCCAGCCCTAGCGGGTCGTGGACCCGGACGACGTCAGGCCGGCGTCGGCCGGGGCGGTCCCGCCGCCCCGGCCGGCCCGCGGACCCCGGTTCGGGATCGGACGCGAGGGCGCCCGGAGTCTCGCGATCGCGATCGTCTCGACGGTCGTGGTGTTCGCGCTGGTCGTCCTCGTGGTCGTGAATGCGCCCGGCTGGGACCGGTTCCAGCAGGCCTTCCTCAACGGGCCGATCTTCTGGGAGTCGCTGCCCAAGCTCGTCGAGAAGTTCTGGGTCAACGTCCGGCTGTTCCTGCTCGCCGAGGTGCTGATCCTGCCGTTCGCCCTCCTGCTCGCGGTCATGCGCAGCCTGCCGGGACCCGCGCTGTTCCCGCTTCGGCTGCTCGCGACGATCTACGTCGACCTGTTCCGGGCGCTGCCCGGCGTGCTCGTGATCTTCATGCTCGGGCTGGGGATCCCGGCGCTGCGGATCCCGGGCGTCCCCAATGACGAGTTCGTCTGGGCGGTCATCGTCCTGACGCTCGTCTACTCGGCGTACGTCTCCGAGGTCTACCGCGCCGGGATCAACTCGGTGCACCCGAGCCAGGCGGCCGCGGCACGCTCGCTCGGGCTGTCGCAGCTCGCGACCATGCGCTACGTCGTCGTGCCGCAGGCGATCCGGCGGGTGATCCCGCCGCTGCTCAACGACTTCATCGGCCTGACCAAGGACACCGTGCTCGTGTCGTTCATCGGCGTGGTCGAGATCTTCCGCGAGACGCAGATCCTCCAGGCCGCGAAGTTCAACTTCACGCCGTACCTCGCCACCGCCCTCATCTTCGTCGTCGTCACGGTGCCGCTCGCGCGCTTCACCGACTGGCTGATCGCGCGCGAAGCGCGCCGCCGCCAGGGCGGCGGGCGGACGGCCGGGACGGGCGGCGTGGGTCGGCGCGGCCTGACGGGCGCGATCCCGTGACGGCGACCGCCGGTGCCGACCGCACCGCAACGGCCGCCGCGTCGGCGCTGTCGATCCGCGGGCTGTGGAAGTCGTTCGGCGAGCTCAGCGTCCTGTCCGGCATCGACCTCGAGGTGGCCGAGCACGAGGTCATCGCGCTCATCGGCTCCTCGGGCAGCGGCAAGTCGACGCTCCTGCGGTGCATCAACCTGCTCGAGCCCATCGACGCGGGCCGGATCCTGATCGAGGGCGAGGAGATCACGGGCTCGGGCGTCGACGTCGACCGGATCCGGCGGCGGGTGGGGATCGTGTTCCAGTCGTTCAACCTGTTCCCGCACATGACGGTGCTCGACAACGTGACGCTCGCGCCGCGCAAGGTCCTCGGGCGCTCGCGCGCCGCCGCGGCGACCGACGCGGTCGCGCTGCTGGAGCGGTTCGGCCTCGCCGACAAGGCCGGCGCGCATCCCGACCAGCTCTCGGGCGGCCAGCAGCAGCGCGTCGCGATCGTCCGGGCGCTCGCGATGCAGCCGGACCTGCTGCTGCTCGACGAGGTGACGTCCGCGCTGGACCCGGAGCTCGTGGCCGAGGTGCTGGACGTGATCCGGGGTCTCGCCTCGGGCGGCATGACGATGGTGATCGCGACCCACGAGATGGGCTTCGCGCGCGACATCGCGAGCCGGGTGTGCTTCCTCGACGGCGGCCGGATCCTCGAGCAGGGCCCGCCGGCCCGGATCTTCGCCGAGCCGCGCGAGGCGCGAACCCGGCAGTTCCTGAACCGCATCATCGAGGCGGGCCGCCTCTAGTTGCGTCTCGGGCGCGCTGAAGGGCGACGCCCACCGCACTCCTAGCGAGCCGTGGCGGGTCCCCGGCACGCGTCGACGAAGAACGCGAACAGCCGGTCGAACGCGGCCGGCGTGGATTCGGTCCGCTCGGGATGGCACTGGACCGCCATCCGGAACGGGCCCCCGGGCGCCTCGAACGCCTCGACGAGGTCGCCGGCCGGGCTCGGCGACAGGCCCGCGGCGGTGAACGCCGGCGCGAGCCCCGACGGCAGCACGCCCTGGTGGTGGTAGCTGTTCACGCTGACGACCCCGCCGCCGAGGTTCGTCGGCGACAGGATCCGCGCGAGCCGCGAGCCGGGCACGAGCCGCATCGGATGGGTCAGCGCGGGTCCGGCGCCCGTGCCCCACGCCGGTCCCGCGTGTCCGTCGACGTCCTGGAGCAGCGACCCGCCCGCGAACACGTTCATCGCCTGGAGACCGCGACAGATCCCGAGCACCGGCAGGGCGCGAGCCTCCGCCGCCGCCCACGCCTCGCGCTCGAGCGCGTCCCGGTCCCCGTCGATGTCCAGCGCACCGGCCGGCGCGGCGCCGTACCGCGCCGGATCGACGTCAGCGCCGCCGCTGAGCAGCAGCCCGTCCATCGCGGCGAACGCCGCCCGCCGGTCGTCCGCGGATATGGCCGCGGAGACGGCGAGCACCGCGGCGCCGTGCCGCCCGAGGGCCGCGACGTACAGGTCGTTCCTGTGCGCGGCGACAGCCGGGTCGGCCTGGCGGCCGGGATCCGCGACGGTGACGACGATCCGCGGGGTGCCGGGAGCCGGGGCCATGCCGACAGGGTAGCCGGCGCTCAGCCGCCGGACGCCCCCGTGCCCGACGGCAGCGGTTCGAAGTCGTTCGTGTCGTCGGGCGTCCGCGTCGACTGCTCGCCGGTCTCGCCGTCGTCCGGCGGCGGCACGTAGGCCTGCCCAGGCAGGAGCCGGAGCACCCAGCCGCGCTTGATCGCGTCCGGCCGGTAGCCGGCCGATTCGGGGTCGAGCCCCGGGTAGGCGTCCCGGTTCCAGTAGGCGATGGAGCGGCCGTCCGTGTGGTACCGGCGGGCGATCGACGTCAGGGTGTCCCCACGCTTGACCGTGACGAG
>JAICUI010000100.1 GCA_025935925.1 Chloroflexota bacterium | reverse complement strand
GCCGACCCCGACCGTCGTCCCGCCGACGCCGACCCCGACCGTCGTCCCGCCGACGCCGACCCCGACCGTCGTCCCGCCGACGCCGACCCCGACCGTCGTCCCGCCGACGGCGACGCCAAGCCCGACGTCGACGCCGTCGGACCCGGCGGTCTCGACCGAGACGCACCGGTGGCCGACGGAGACGCCGACCGAGGTCTGTGTCGATGGCTGGAAGCCGGGCTCGACTGTCGACCTGTCGCTCGACGGCAAGACCCATCTCGGAACCGCGCAGGTCGGCGACGACGGCACCTTCTGCGTCGACCTCGTCCTGCCCGCGGGCACGCCCGACGGGGACCACCAGATCGTCGCGCACGGCCAGGACTCCACCGGCGCGCCGAAGGTGCGCGTGCTCGACATCCAGGTCGGGCTGCCGCCGACCGACACGCTCGCTGCGCCGGAGATCCCGACGCCTTCGGGAGGCGCGGGCCCGATCCTCGTCCTGCTCACGATCGTGTCGCTGCTCGGCGCGCTGGCATCCCGACCGGCATCGCGTCGCCGTCGGTAGCGATCGGTTCGCCCGGGAATGGGCGAATCCCCGACAATCAGCGCGTGACCGACGACCGACCGACGCCCGACGCCGCCTCGTCCCGCCTCGTCGCGCGGCTCGACGACCTCGAGGTCGTCGACAACGCCGCAGACCAGCGCTTCGAGGCGCGCCTCGATGAGAAGCCCGCGGGGCTGATCGACTACCTGCCGCAGGACGGCTGGATCATCTTCGACCACACCGAGGTGTTCCCCGAGTTCGAGGGCCGCGGCGTGGGCTCACGGCTCGCGAAGGCGGCGCTCGACGACGCGCGGGCCCGCGGCCTGAAGGTCAACCCGCAGTGCCCGTTCGTGACGAGCTACATCAAGCGGCACCCCGAGTACCGCGACCTCGTCGTCGGCAAGCGAGGTCCCCGCCCGGCCGCCTCCTGATCGCCCGCCACGCCGGCCGTCGGCGATCGATCAGGCGAGCGGCGACGGCGTGATCGACAGGGCAACGAGCCGCTGGTCGCGCGCGACGCGGAGCTCTACGCGACGCCCCACGAGCTCGCCGACGAGCAGCCGCTGGAGATCGCCGACGCCCTCGATCGGCTGCCCGTCGAGCTCGACGATCAGGTCGCCGGGTCGCACGCCGGCAGACGCCGCCGGGCTGCCCTCGAGCAGCTGGACGACGGCCAGCGCCCGCGGCCGGCCGACCTCGTGCGCGACCGGCCCCGGCAGCCGCCCGGTCCCGCCAACGACGCCCAGGTAGGCGCGCCGGACGCGGCCCTCACGGATCAGCGAGGCGAGGATCGAGCGCGTCGTCCCGTCGATCGGCACGGCCAGACCCAGCCCGATCCCGGCGACCGCCGTGTTGATGCCCACGACGCGGCCCCGCGAGTCGGCAAGCGCGCCGCCGGAGTTCCCCGGGTTGAGCGCGGCATCGGTCTGGATGACGTTCTCGACCATCCGTGACGAGGTGCCGTCGCGGGTCGCGAGCGATCGCCCGAGCGCGCTGACGACGCCCGCCGTGACGCTCCCGGCGAATCCCAGCGGGTTGCCGATGGCGACGACGAGCTGCCCGACCTTGAGCCGCGCCGCATCGCCCAGGCGGGCCGCGGTGAGCTCGCCGTCGGCGCGCACGACCGCGAGATCCGACAGGGGATCGCGGCCGACGACGCGGAACTCGCGCTCGGTGCCGTCGACGAACGCGGCCTGGCCGCGATCCGTGCCCGCGACGACGTGCGCCGAGGTCACGAGGTACCCGTCGGGCGTGAACGCCACGGCGGACCCGGAGCCGCCGGCGACGCGCCCCGGCCCGAACGAGCGCGTCACCCGGAGGCTCGCGACCGACGGGATCAGCGCCTCGGCGACGGCGCTCACCGCCGCCGAGTACGCGTCCAGGATCGCGACGTCGTCGTCCTCCGGGGCCGGCGAGAGCGCGCCGCCCGGGTCCGTCCCGGCCGCCGGCTCGCGCTCGAGTGCGACCATCGCCTACGCCTCCCCGGTGGCCTCGCCGGAGCCGACGCTCACGGTCCGCTCCTCCGTCCCGCGGACGATCTTCACGTCGAACGGCGGCGTCGCGGCCGCGAGGGCCTCGACGAGCTCGTCGCCGTCGGTGATCGGCTTGCCGGCCACCTCGACGATGAGGTCGCCCTCCACGATCCCGGCCTTGGCCGCGAGGCTGCCGTCATCGACGCCGCGAACGAGGAGGCCGTCGACCTCGGGGAGGCCGACCGACCGGCGGAGCCGCCGGGCCACGTGCGACGGCGCGACCGCGACCCCGAGCCGCAGCCGGGACGGGGACTCGCCGCGGCCGAGGGCGTCGATGCGCTCGCGGAGCGCGGCATCGGCCGGCAGGGCGAGGTAGAAGCCCTCGCCGATGCGGTTGGTGTTCAGGCCCAGGAACCGGCCCTGCGCGTCGAGCAGCGCGCCACCGGACGAGCCGGGCGCCAGGGGAGCGGTGTGCTCGACGGACCCGGCGATGCGCCGGCCGCCCGGGCCCCGGAATGCCCGCGAGATGGCGGACACCGTCCCGAGCGTGACGCGAGTCCCGCCGCCGGGCGTCGCGGCGGCCCCGAACACGATCGTCCCGACCGCCGTCGCCGACCCGTCGGCCCAGGCGGGCGCCTGCGCCGAGCCCGTGTCGACGGTCACGACCGCGAGGTCGCCGTCGACGTCGAACCCCGTGACCTGGCCGCGCTCGGTCCGGCCGTCGGCGAAGTGGACGGTCACCTCGTCGCCGCGGATGTTGTGCGCGTTGGTGAGGACCCGACCCTCGCCGATGACGACGCCGGACCCGCGCTGCCGGGACCCGATCCCGACGATGGCGGGGCCGACGCGCTCGGCGACGTCGGTGATGGCGGACTGGAGCTCGTCGATGGCAGTCATCGTGGTTGTCGTTCCTGTTGCGGATACACTAGCGACTTGCAAGTTACTACTCGCAACCCCGGGTGCGCAACCACTTCGTACGATGATTCCGATGCCGAGCCGACAACCCACTTCCCAGCCCGAGCCGCGCTCGCCGCTCGAGCTCGCGGTGGAGCGGGTGGGGGACCGCTGGAGCCTGCTGATCGTCGAGGCGCTGCTCGACGGTCCGCGCCGGTTCAACGACCTGGCCGAGGCCGTGTCGGGGATCGCGCCGAACATCCTCACCGACCGGCTGCGCCGGCTGGAGCGCGAAGGGGTCGTGGTCGCGAGGCCGTACCAGGACCGCCCGCCGCGGATGGACTACACGCTCACGGCGGCCGGCCGCGACCTGGCGGGGGCGCTTCGCCTGCTGGCGGACTGGGGAGCGCGTCGCTCACCGGACGCGGAGCCGTTGCGGCACGGGCTGTGCGGGACGCCCCTCGAGGCGCGCTGGTTCTGCCCGACGTGCACGACGGTCGTGGACGACCCCGCCGCCGAGGAGACCCGGAGCCTCTAGCCGGCGTCGGGCTCCGGTGGCGTCCCTGCTGCGTCGCCAGCGGCACCCGCCTCGGCACCGCGCGCCACCCCGGCATCGCCCGCCGCCTCCGTACCGCCCGCCGCAGCGGCATCACCGGCCGCGCCGGCTGGCCCGGCACTCGCGTCCTCCGAGCCCGCATCCGAGCCGGCCGCCGCTCCGGGCGGGGATGCCCGGTCGGCCCGCCGCGACGCCTCGTCCCAGAGCTGGTCGCTGGAGTGGATCGCGGCGAGGTCGTCGAAGGCGTCCTGCACCGATTCGCGGGCCTCCTGCTTCGCGTGGTCGTCCGACGGCGGCGCGACCTCGTGCCCGCCGGCGTCGAGCCCGGCGGCGTCCGCCGACGGTGCCTGTGCCTGCTCGCCGTCCGGCTGCCGCGCCTCGCTCATCGCTCACCTCCTCGGATCGTGGCGGCGATCGTGGGCGCCGGCCCGGTCACGAGGCATCCACGAGGCGCCGCTCGACGCTGCAGTTCCATGCGCCGCCGCTACAGCCAGCGACGGCCGCGCGCGACGGCCATGATCACGACCGCCAGCAGGAACACGCCGACGATCACGTACCAGAACGAGTTCGGGTCGTCCTTGTTGAGCGGCACGATGACGTTCATGCCCAGGAGCCCGGCGATCATCGAGCCCGGGAGCAGCAGGACGGTCACCAGCGTCAGGACCTTCATCGTGTCGTTCGTCCGCTGCGCGGTCATCGTGGAGTACACGGTGAACGAGCCGAGGACGAGGTCGCGCGCGCTCTCGATCGACACCATCGCCTCCGCGTACCGGGCGGTCACGCCCGCGAGCGCGTCGCGGCCCGGGGCGGCTTCGCCGCTCGGGGTCTCGAGCACCACGCCCGACAACGCCGCGAAGAGGTACCGGTGGCGAGCGAGGAGCCGCCGCAGCATCGCGATCCGGGTCCGGACCCGGACCAGCTCGGCCAGCAGGTCGAACCGCCCGCGGCCGCGGAGCGAGCTGACGTCGAGCCGCTCGATGTCGTCCTCGACCGCGTCGACCGCCCGCAGGTAGCTCGTGACCGTGACGCTGAGCAGCGTGGCGAGGAACGACTGGCTGTCGAGCAGCCCGTACGCCGAATCCGCCTGGACCTGGTCGTCGAGGTTGTCCAGGAACGAGATGGGCCGCACGTGGTAGGTGATCACGGCGTTCGGACACGCGACCGCGGTGAGCCACGGGGCTTCGTGGATGTGGTCCGCCTGGGGCTCCGCCGCGACGGTGAGGTGCAGGTACGACCCGTGGACCGCGAGCGTCGGCTCCTCGACGTCGGAGTCGAGCGCCTCGGCCGTGGTGCTGTCGAGCTGGAACGCCTTCGTCAGCCGCTCCACGAGCCCCTCGGGCATCGGTCCGGCGATGTCGATCCACAGCAGCTGGCGTTCCGACGGCTCGGTCGCGAGCGCGTCGTCGAGGTCGACGACCTCGTCGTGCCGGTCCGCGTCGAACCGCCGCGCGCGCACGTGCGCGTCCTGATCAGGCGGACGCGGGGCGTCCTCGTGCCGAGTCACGGAAGCAGTGTGCGCAGATCATCGGGTCGATGCGCCGCACGGTGCATAACGAGTTGGCCGTCGCGCGATACGCCTGCATCGGCAGCGGCTGCGTTTCGCGGGACCGACGGCGCCACGATCAAGCCGCGCGGGCGCGGTCGCGAACCCGGTCCTACGATGACGACCGTGGCTGCTGGGTCCGCGTGAGTGCCATGCTTTCCTGGGTCGCGAGCTCCGGCGTCGTCCAGGGCGTGATCATCGGCGCCGCGCTCGCGTTCCTGACGGCGATCGTGATCCTCGATCTCGTGGCGAGGGGCGAGACGACGACCATCAACGGCTGGCGATCGATCCGCCGGGCCGGCCAGCCCGGCAACGGGCTCCTGGTGCGCGCGGCCCTCCAGAAGGCCCTGCCGCTGGTCAACGTGTTCGAGGAGGCCGCGTACTGGACGACGAGCGTCGACGACGCGGGCGGCAGGCTGCGTGGCGAGCACGCGTACCGGCTGCACTTCCCGCCCGGGCAG
>JAICUI010000064.1 GCA_025935925.1 Chloroflexota bacterium | reverse complement strand
GCCATGCGTGACGACGGCGAACCCGAGCGAGCGCAGGAACGCCGCCGTCCAACGCCCGACCTCGTCGACGCCCGCCTTGGTGTACGAGCCGCAGTCGATGTCGACCAGCCGCTCGAGGTCGGCGAGGAACGCGGATCGCTCCGCGTCGACGGCGTCGCGGAGGGCGGTGAGCTCGGCGGGGGTCACGAGGTCGGTGGCGGTCGTCATGTGCGGAGGATATCGATCCGTGCTCCGGCGCTCGCGTATCCTCGCCGGATCGTGCGACTCGTGGAGATCCGCCTGTACGACGGTCCCAACGTCTACCGGCTCGAGCCGGTGGTCAAGGTCGAGGTCGCCGTGGGGCGGACCCGGGCGTGGCAGGGCTCGCGGATGCCGCCCGACAGCGCGCTCGTGCGCCTCGGCCGGCCCGTCCCGTCGCGGGACTGGCCCGACGCCGTGGCCGACATCGCGGCCTGGGCGCGGCGCCTCCGCGCCGACCACCGCGAGCACCCGGGACCGCTGCTCGTCCACCGTGCGGCCGATGTCGGACGCTGGAACGTGACCTGGCCGTGGGCCGGCGCCGAGCGGTCGCGCGCGATCGCCGAGGCGGCGGTCGACCTCGCTTCGCGGTCCGTGGCCCCGGGCCGGCGCGTCCGGCTGACCGGCACGCAGCAGCGGCTGGTCGCGACCTGGGCGGCGCGCATCGGCGCCGCCTCGACCACGCCGCCAGCGTGGATCCGCGACGAGGACCGCCGGATGCCGGCGATCTCCGTCACGGGCACGAACGGCAAGTCGACGGTGACCCGGCTGATCACCCACATCCTGCGGGTCGCCGGGAACCGGGTCGGGACGACGACCAGCGACGGGATCCTGGTCGACGAGCGGATGCTCGAGACGGGCGACTGGACGGGTCCGGGCGGCGCGCAGGCGATCCTGCGCCGCGACGACGTCGACGTGGCAGTGCTCGAGACCGCCCGCGGCGGCCTGATGCTGCGCGGCATGGGCTACGAGTCGAACGAGGCCAGCGTGCTCACCAACGTGTCCTCGGACCATCTCGACCTCCAGGGGATCCACACGCTCCCGGAGCTCGCCGAGGTCAAGTCGACCGTGTGCAGGGTGACGCGGTCGGACGGCCTCGTCGTGCTCAACGCGGACGATCCCCTGGTGGCCGCGGTCGGGCGGCGGGTCCGCGGGCGCGTGGGCTACTTCTCGCTCGACCCGCGCTGCGCGGTCATCGGGCGCCATCGGCGGGCGGGCGGCCTCGCCTGGGTCCTCGAGGACGGCCGGCTGCACGAGTGCGAGGGCGGGGAGGTGCGTCCGATCCTGCCGGTCGACGAGGTGGCGATCGCCCTCGGCGGCCTGGCGTCGCACAACGTCGCGAACGCCCTGGCGGCGACCGGCGGCGCGCGCGCGATGGGCGCCTCGCTCGACGACGTGGCGGCCGGGCTGCGGGAATTCCGGCCGTCGGCAGACCTGTCGCCCGGGCGCCTGAACCTGTTCCGGCTCGGCGGATCGACGGTCATCATCGACTTCGCCCACAACGAGGCCGGCACGACGGCGATCCTCGAGGTCGCACGCGGGCTCGCGGAGCGCGCCGGCGCCGGGCCCGACGCCGTGACCGCCATCGTGGGCACCGCGGGCGACCGGCCGGACGACACGCTCGTGGGCATCGGGCGGATCGCCGCGGCGAAGGCCGGCCGCGTGGCGATCAAGGAGACGCTCGGCTACCTCCGCGGTCGCGCGCGAGAGGACGTGGTGCGCGTCCTGCGCGAGGGCGTCGTGGCGGGCGGCCGGGACGCCTCGGACGTCGTCGTGTACCCATCCGAGACCGCGGCGCTCGAGGGCGAGCTGGCGGGCGCGGCGGACGACCGGCCGCGCGTGATCGTCCTGTTCTGCCACGAGGAGCGCGACGGCGTGTTCGCGCTGCTCGAGCGGCTGGGCGCGACGCCGGTCGACCTCTCCCGGGTGGCGACCCCCGCCTGACCGGCCGGCCGCGACCTACCGTTCGGGGATCAGCGCCGCCTCGATCGCGCGGAACGCGGGCCCGGCGCCGTCGGTCACGTTGCTGAGCACCGCGACCCGGATCCCGACCCGCGGGTAGCACGCGAGCCGGGCAGACGCGCCGGGGTCGCTGCCGCCGTGGCCGTAGCGCGCGCGGTCACCCTCGCCCAGCCGGAGGAAGGCGAGGCCCCACCAGTCGTCGTCCACCGCGTCGTGGACCCGCGGCCGGACCATCTCGTCGCGCCATCTGGGCGACACGAGCTCGCCCGCGGAGAACGCATCGAGGAACCGGAGCAGATCGCCGGTGGTCGCCACGGCGCCGCCGTCCGGCTGGCCGCGCGCGGTGACCGCGTAGACGTTGGTGCGCCACCCGCAATCCGCGCCGTCCGCGCCGTCCGCTTCGTCCGCGCCAGCCGCTTCGTCCCCGCCATCCGCGCCATCCGCGCCATCCGGCGGCAGGTAGCCGATCGCGACGCCGGGCGCGACATCGTCGATCGCCGGGAAGCCGCTCGCGGTCATGCCGGCCGGATCGAGGACGTCGCGTTGGATCACGTCGTAGTAGTCGCGGCCGGCGATCGCCTCGAGGACGAGCCCCAGGAGCGCGAACGCGGCGTTGTTGTAGCGGACCTCGTCGCCGGGCGCGGCGCGCGGCGGCCGGTCGGCGTAGATCGGCAGCAGGTCGACCGGGTGGCGCATCACCCCCGGGTTCCACGTGAGCCAGACGTCGGCGAAGTCCTCGCCCGCGACCTCGTCGACGTAGTCCGCCATGCCCGAGGTGTGCGTCAGCAGGTGCTCGATGGTCACGCGCTCGTCGAGCGTCCGCGGGCGGCGATCCGGCGGCAGCACGTCGGCGACGCGGGTCGACAGGGTCGCGCGGCCGGCCTCGAGCTGCCGGACCAGCGCGACGGCGGTGAACAGCTTGCCGACCGACGCGATCGCGAACCGGGTCGCGGGGTGGTTCGGGACGTGGCTCGCGCGATCGGCCTCGCCCAGCGCAACCTCGGCGAGGAGCCCGTCGGGGCCGAGGGCCGTCGCGACGCCGCTGAAGTCGACGCCCGCGAGGGTCGCGGCGATCTTCTCGCCGAGCGGTCCTGCGGCGGAGCTCAACCGAGCGGCGCCTCGAGCTCGCCCGGGTCGGCGAACGCCGTTCCGCCCTGCTCGCGGCCGGCGAGCTGCATCGCCTGGCGGTACACGTCGACGGCGTCATCCGCGCAGACCACCACGAGATCGCCCGGCGCGGAGCGCCGGAGCGCTGTCCGGACCGCCGACGGCTCGTCGAGCACCTTGTCCACGCGCGTCGTCCGGCCACGCCCCTCGCCGCGTGCCGCACGGACGCCCGCGGCCACGTTGGTCGCCGTCTCGCCCGGGAGCCGGCCGCGCAGGTTCCGGTCCTCGCGGATGAGGATCTCGTCGAACGCGGTCGACGCGAGGGCGCCGTATTCGTGCTGGTCCTCGTCGCGCCGGTCGCCGGGGATCCCGATGACGCCGATCGCCCGGCCGGTCCGTGCCGCCGCACCGCCCAGCGAGCCTGCCTTGGACTGCGGCTCGACCATCATCTTGTTCACGAAATCGGCCAGGTGGCGCATCCCGTCGACGTTGTGGCAGTAGTCGATGACGACCCGCGTGCCCGCGACCTCGACGAGGTTCAGCCGCCCCGGCGCCTGGAAGAACGACGTGGTGAACGTCCGCAGGCCCTGGCGGATGTCGTGGAGGTGCGCGCCGAGCGACCAGGCGGCGGCCGCGGCCGCGAGCGCGTTCGCCACGTTCATCCGCGCGCGCCCGCCGAACGTCGCGGGCACGAGGTGCGTGTACAGGACCGGCATCTTCCGCGGCCCGTGGCGCAGCACGATCAGCTCGCCCTGCGGCGTGTCCTCGAGGCAGAACGCCGCGTTGCCGCGCGACGCATGCCCGTCGACGCGGTCGAAGCCCTCCTCGGCCTTCGTCTTGGCCATCGAGAACAGGACGACGCGGCCCTGGCAGTGGCGGCCCATGCGGTACACCAGCGCGTCGTCCGCGTTGAGCACGGCGCTGCCCGAGCGCGGGACGGCGTCCACGACGACGCCCTTCACGCCGGCGAGCTGGCCGAGCGTGTCGATCCCGCCGAGGCCCAGGTGGTCGCCTGCGACGTTGGTGACGACGGCGACGTCGTTGCGGTCGTAGCCGAGGCCCTCGCGCAGGATCCCGCCGCGGGCCACCTCGAACACGGCCGTGTCGACCGTCGGGTTCTGGAGCACCATCTGCGCCGACTTCGGGCCCGACATGTCGCCGCGCTTCATGAGCCGGCCGTCGATGACGATGCCGTCGGTCGACGTCATCCCGACCCGCTTGCCCATGAGCTTGAGGATGTGCGCGATCATCCGGACAGTCGTCGTCTTGCCGTTCGTGCCGGTCACGCCGACGATCGGGATGCGGGCCGGCGTGCCGGGCGGGACCAGCAGGTCGATGACGGGCTTCGCCACGTACTGCGGCTCGCCCTCCGTCGGGTGGGTGTGCATCCGGAACCCGGGCGCCGCGTTGACCTCGACGATGCCGCCGCCCGTCTCGCGGACCGGCGTCTCGATGTCGGGGCAGATGAAGTCGATCCCGGCGATGTCGAGGCCGATGACGCGGGCCGCCGTCTCGGCGATCTCGACGTTGTCGGGATGCGCCTCCATCGTCCGGTCGATCGAGGTGCCGCCGGTCGACATGTTGCCGGTGAGGGCGAGCTTCACGAAGCGGCCCTCCTCGGGGACGTCGTCGGGCCTCAGGCCCTGGCCGCCCAGGACCGCCTCCGCGTTCGCGTCGAGCCGGATCCGCGTGAGCACCTTCTCGTGGCCGATGCCTCGTCGTGGGTCCGCGTTCGCGACGTCGACCAGCTGGCGGACCGTGCTGCGGCCGTCGCCGGTGACGCTCGCGGGTACGCGCTCGGCGACCGCCGCAAGGTCTCCGCCGATCACGAGGACCCGGTAGTCGCGGCCGTGGATGTAGCTCTCCACGACGACGTCGCCGCCGCGGCTCTGTCGCCTGGTCTCGGGCCATGCGGCGCGGACGGCCTGCTCGTCCTTGAGGTCGAGCGCGACGCCCCGGCCGTGGTTGCCGTCGAGCGGCTTGATCACGCACGGGAAACCGAGGCGCTTCGCCGCCGCGACCGCATCGTCCTCGGTCTCGACCACCTCGCTCCTCGGAACGGGGAGCCCGGCACTGTCGAGGAGGCGGTTGGTGAGCTTCTTGTCGGACGCGATGTCGACGGCGATCCCCGACGTCCGGCTGGTCATCGTCGCGCGGATGCGCTGCTGGTGGACGCCCTGACCGAGCTGCACGAGCGAGAACCGGTCGAGTCGGATGAACGGGATGTCCCGCCCGGCGGCCTCATCGAGGAGCGCCTGGGTGCTCGGCCCGAACGCCAGCCGCTCCGCGAGGCGGATCAGGTCCTCGAGCTCGAGCCCGAGGTCGAACTCGGCCTTCGGGTCGTTCGGGGCGACGAGGTGGTTGACGAGCCCGACCGCCTTGCGGCCCGCCGCGAGGCCGACCTGCTCCTCCCGGTACTCGAAGATCACGTTGTACTGGCCGTACTTCCCGGTGCCGCGGGTCTTGCCGTGGCGGACATCGGTGCCCGCAAGGTTCTGGAACTCGAGCGCGATGTGCTCCGCGACGTGCCCGAGCCAGGTCCCCTCCTGGAGGCGGGTGATGAACCCGCCCCGGCGGCCGAGGCTGCAGGCGTGGTCCTCGAGCGTCGGCAGCATGCCGACGAGGGCATCGACGAAGCCCGGTATGGCGTTGCTCGGGAACTCCTCGAGCACCCCGAGGTCGACGACCTGCCGGATCACCGGCCGGGGCGACCAGTAGTTCGGCCCGCGGAGGACGCGCTGCTCGAGGATCCGCAGGGTGGGCTCGGGCCGCGCTCCCTTCGCGGCGCCGTCCGATGCGCGGCGGCGCCGCGTCGGAAGCTCGATGTCGTCCTCGCCGCCGCGCGTCGCGCCGTTGCCCTGGACGCCGGTCGCCAGCTCGCCGTTGCCCGGGGCGCCGCTGGCCGCGTTTCGGGCCCGGTTTCGACGAACGGGAGCGGGGTCCGCCTGCGCCACTGGTCCCTCCTCGCGTGCGTGGGTCCCGAGTGTACGCGCTGGGGTGGCGGTTGACCGCGGGCCGGACGCTCCCGAAGCGTGCGTCGCGACTTGGCATGACTGAGGCCCGCGCACGGGGACGAGCGTTCCCGTCGCGGGGATGCCGGAGCGACGCGGCCGCGTCGACGACCGATGGACTGACCGTCCGGTAGCGCCATTCGTCCGGGACGTACCGTCCTTTCCGCACGGCCTCGGAGACCAGCTTCCGTTCGTGATGACACTCGCGTCATCGCTCGGACGTGAGTCTCCGCTCCGTGGCACGTGTCGGCCAGGCCTGGACGGCCGATAGCGGCACCTCATCGTGCGCCAACACGCCATCGGGCGACGGCACCAGGGCACGCGCCAACGCCCGGTCGGGCGGCGCGACCGCGGTCGACCGGTGGCACCGCCTCACGCGCCAACGCCTGGTCGGGCGGCGCGACCGCGGTCGACCGGCGGCAGCTCGTCGGGCGGCGGCACCCTGTCACGCGGCACGCCGTCGAGCGGCGGTGGCATGACGATCCGGCCAACGACGGCGGGCGGCCGGGGCCCTGCGAACCGGTCGAAGCGCCAGGGCGAGCGGCCGCTCGCCGGCACCCATGGGCCGGCCCGATCGCCGCCTCCCGACAACCAGTCGAGCACGATGATGATCCGCGCGAGGCGCCAGCCCGACGGCGATGCGAGCCCGCGTTCGATCCGCGAGAGGCCGCCCTGGTCGATGCCGGCGATCGCCGCAAGCCGTCGCTGTGAAACGCCCGTCATCGTCCGCCACGCGAGCAGCCAACCGCCGATGACGCCGCGCCCATACCGGTCCGCGTCGGTTCGTTCGTACGTCACGCCGCCAGTAGACGCGGCGCCGCTTATCGCCGGCTTACGCGGCGGCAGGCCTCAGCCGACTGATGACGCGAGTGTCATCGTGTCCCGACGTGATGTTCCCGCGCCGAGCACGATCCCGGCGGGACGTGCACCGTCGTCCGACGATGCCGCGAGTGTCATCACCAACGGGAACGGGATCCCCGGCCGTGCGCGAGCGCCTCAGCTCGACGCGATCTCGCCCTGGATCGTCGTCAGGTGCGGCGCGTTGACGCGCGTCCGGCGCCGGAGGTCGAACCGGTACCCGGACGGCAGGCTGTGCAGCACGACGCCGCTGATCATCAGCGGGCGGTGCCCACGGATCTCCCACGCGTCGGTCTCGGAGGCGGAGCCGTCGACGACCGTGATCGAGCCCCTCCCGATGACCTCCATGACCTGGTCGGGACCGACGACGCCGGCCGTGTCCTCGTCGACGCCCAGGCCGAGGAGGGACGGGTTCTGCGCGATGAGCGAGAGCAGCCGTCCGAGCCGGTTCCGCTGCTGGAAGTGCTGGTCGACGATGACCCCCGGCAGCAGCCCGAGGCCCGCCGCGATCTGCGCCATCCGGTGCTTCGGAGTGGCGCCCGACGCCCCGAACGCGATCATGTGCGACGAGACCGCCGACGCCCCCGCCGACGTCCCGGCGACCACGGCGCCCGCGAGGAACCGGTTCATGATCGCGTCGGCCATCCGCGTCCCGGCGATCAGCGACGACAGCCGGAGCTGGTTGCCACCCGTCAGGAAGATGCCGGACGCGTCGCGCACGAGCCGCGCGGTGTGCTCGTCGTTCGCCTGCATCCGGGTCAGCGCGTTCAAGCCGACGATCTCGCTCGCGCCGAGCTCGGTGAAGATGGCCTTGTACCGCTCCGCGGCCTCCATCCCGAGCTGCGACGCCGTGGCGATGACCGCGATCCGCGCGTCGCGCCCGCCCGCGAGCGTCACGAAGCGGCCGAGGATGACCCGGTCCCGGACCTTGTCCTCGGCGCCGCCGATCACGATGACGGTGCCGCTCGTCATGGTGGCCGGAGTCTAGCAGCGGGCCGTCGCGGTCCCATGTCCCGCACGGCAGACGTCCTTGCGGCGTCGGGGCAGGCGCGCTTCCCGCCGCCCGGCAGCCGGCACGTGCGGTCGCCCTCGCCACGCCGCCCCGCGCGTCGGCGCTTGCCTCCATCGCGCCGGGCGCGAGAATGGACGCCCTGATGGACGCCACGCCCCCGTTCCTTCGGCGACCCCAGCGCCGGGCCGGCGTGATCCGGCGCGCGCTGCGCCGCGAATGGGCGCGGATCCGCGAGCCGAAGCGAATGGTCGCGATGGCGATCCTGATCGTCGCGTTCGCGCTCGCCATCGCCGGCATGACGGCCCGGGGCGAGACGGCCGGCGCCGACGCGCAGGCGTACTGGGCCGCGGTCCGCATCTGGATCGAGGGCGGCGACCCGTACCACCCGACCGGCCCGTTCCTGCCCTATGTCTATGCGCCGTGGATGCTCCCGCTGTTCATCCCCTGGGCGCTCCTGCCCTGGGACGTCGCGTGGTTCGTCTGGCGCGGCGCGACCATCCTCCTGCTGCTGTGGTCCATCCGCTGGGCGTACACCCGGCGACCGCTCGCGACCGCGATCCTCGTCGGGCTGCTCGCGTTCCCGATGGCCGCGAACCTCGACACCGGGAACATCAACCTGCTGCTCGCGCTCGCCCTGTTCGGCGCGCAGTTCACGGGACCGCGGGTCGGCGGGCTGATCTGGGGCCTCGCGACATGGATGAAGTGGGTCCCCGCGATCCTGTGGCCGACGCTGCCGGCGCGCTCCCGGCTGTGGGGCCTGCTGTTCCTCGCGCTGTCGGCGTCGCTGTCGCTGGCGATGCTGCCGCTGACGATCGTCCAGCTCCAGGTGCTGTTCGGGTTCGGCGCCCGGCCGTTGCGCGCCGACTACCTCGTGTTCATCTGGTCCGCGGTGCCGTGGTGGTGGCGGCTCCACGACCCGTTCGCGTTCCTGCGGCCGCGGTGGTGGCTCGACCAGGTGCGAAGGCTGCTCGGCGTCGCGGGCCGCTGGGGCCGGGCCTTCCGGCTCGAGCCGGGCGCGGCGACCCGGGACGCCAGCACGATGCTCGTGCGGTCGGTCCGCCGGTTGCTTGGCCTTGACCCGCGACCGGGCTCGAAGCGGAGCGCCGGCCCGGCCTGACCCGGTCACCCCGCGAGGCGAGCGGTCGCGTCCGGCTCGTGCGTCACGACGCGCCCGACGGACGCCAGGCCGGCCCCTGGCAAGCCGGGCACCAGTAGGTGAGGCGCGGGAGGTCGCTCCGCTGCTCGACGACGCGGATCGTCGTCCCGCATCGCGGGCACGGGCGACCCGCCGTGTCGTAGATGTGGCGCGGTCGCCGGCCCGTCGCCGCGCCGATCCGCAGCTGCTCGCGCGCGATGTCGATCAGCCGGCGCAGCGTCTCGTCGTCCACCTCGGACAGCGGCGTCCACGGCGACACCCGCGCGACCCACAGCGTCTCGTTCTTGACCTCGTTGCCGATGCCCGCGAGCGCTCGCTGGTCGAGCAGCGCGACCGCGATCGGCATCGACGCGCGCTCGGGCAGGCGCAGGCGCCGGATCGCCTCGTCGGCGTCGAACGGGTCCGCGAGCAGGTCCGGGCCGAGCTGCGACAGGCACGGGTGCAGCGCCTCGGTTCGCTGCTCGAACAGCTCGACCGTCGGCGCGTCGAAGCAGACGGCGACGGCGCCCGGGACCTCGAGCACGAGCCTCGCCCGGGACCGCGGGCGGCGCCAGGCCTCGCCGGGCCGGTAGCGGTGCCACGAGCCGGTCATGCGCAGGTGGGTACGGACCTCGAGCCCGTTGTCGAAGCGGATGAGGAGGTTCTTGCCCTGCGACTCGACCGCCGTGACCGTCGACCCGACGAGACGATCCGCCCGTGGCCCGGGTGCGGGCGCCGTCGCCGCGGTGATCGTGCGGCCGACGAGGTAGGGCCGGAGACCCGCGGCGGTCCGCGCGAGCGTGTCGCCTTCCGGCATCAGGCCCGGCTCACCGGATGGGCCGGACCGAGGCCCGACGCTGCATCGGTCGCTCGGCCGGCGGCGTCGAGCGGAGCGCGAACCCGCGGTATCCGGACACGAAGCCGGCATCGAGCAGCGCGTCGCGGAACCGCGACTGCCCGACGGGCTCGCCATCGACCTTCGCGATCACGAGCTCCCGTACCCTGCCGTCCCGGACGAGGTCCCCGAGAGAGCGCAGGGCGAGCGACAGCAGCTCCGGCGACTCCGCCGCGGGCAGGCCCTGGAGCGAGGAGCCGCCCCGGTCGAGATACAGGACGGCCTCCCCATCGACGAGGGCGACGTACGCGCCCGCGGCCCGCTGGTACGGGCGCCGGTCGCCGGCGTCGCGGCGGGGCCACGCCAGCGCCGCCCCGTACGGGTTCGCGGGATCCGCGGCGGCCAGCAGGTGGACGACCGGCGTGTCGCCGCTCTCGCCGCGCGCTGCGCCCGGCTGGTCGCGCAGCGCGCGCAGGCGGTCCACCGCGCCGGGCAGCGCGAACTGCGCGGCGCCGAGCCCGTCGACGAAGTACCCCCGCCGGATCCGGCCCGACTCCTCGAGCGCGCGCAGGACCGGGTAGACCGCGCTGAAGCCGCCGTCGACGGCCTCGTTCGCGACCGCCTCGCGCGTCAGCACGCCGTGACGCTCGAGCAGGGCCATCGCCTGGGCATGGATCCGCTCCGTCCGTGTCGCGCTCGTGTCCGGCTGGCCATCGTCGACCAGCGACCAGCGCCCGGCGGCCTCGGGCGGCCCCAGGGCGGTCAGCCGGCCCGGCCGCGGCCGCGCGTCGCGAGCGGGTCGCTTCCAGCGGAGGGCGCGCAGCGGGGCGAACGTGTCGTTCGTGACCTCGCCGGCCCACACGAGGTCCCACAGCGCGTCCAGCGTCTCGCGGTCGGACCGGGCGCCCGACGCCGTGAAGAGCTCACGATAGAAGCAGGCGCCGCGCCGGCGGAGATGCTCGCGCAGCTTGTCGTGGATCCCGGACGACGGCGGCTCGGTGCCGTCGGGCGGACCCGCGGGCCGCAGCACCTCGCGACCGGGCCGGAGCAGGACGACGCGGCCGTCGTCGCGTCCGAGGCTGCCGCGCCCCACCCACGCCACCTCGCCCATCGCCCCGAGCTCGTCGAGCATCCGGGGCTGGTACCCGGGAACCCGCGCCGGAAGCACGTCGCGTTCGAGGACCGACGCGGGGATCGGGAGGCCGGCGAGCTGGTCGACGACCTCCGCCAGGCGTTCGAGCGCCGCCGGGCCACGGAACGGGGACCCGCCGCTCCCCGTCGCGGATGGCGAGGGGGCGACGCCATGCCACGCCGGCAGGAACCGGGCCAGCGTGACGGGATCGACCGGCTCGACCTCGCGCCGCAGTCTCGCCAGCGACCGGCGGCGCAGCAGCCGGAGCACCTCCGGATCGCACAGCTCGCGCTCCGCCCCACCCGGCCGGAACTCGCCGGCCAGCAGTGACCCCGCGGCGACGAGCCGATGGAGCGCATCGTCGACGACGCCGACCGGCAGTCCCCAGCGTGCCGCCGGATCGACCGCGAGGAACGGGCCATGCGTCCGCGCGAACCTCGCGAGCAGGCCGTCGAGCGCGCCGACGACCGGCGCCAGGAACGCCTGCGGCACGCCGGGCGGCGCCGCGACCCCGACCCCGTCGCGATACCGCGCGACGTCCTCCATCGCGATCCAGCGCTCCTCGCCCGCGATCCGCGCGCGGACCGCGCGCCGGCCGGCCGCGAGCTCCGACAGGAACAGCGAGGCCTCGACCCGCCCGCCGAGAGTCCGCGCCCCGACCTCGTCGGTCGACAGGTCACCGAGCCGCCGGAGCAGGTCGTGCACCTGGTCCGCGGTCTTTGCCTGGCGGTCGTCGGCGAGCGCCTGGAGGCTCAGCTCGAGGTCGGCGAGTGCATCCGGATCCAGCAGCTCGCGCAGCTCCTCCTGGCCGAGCAGCTCGCGGAGCAGGTCCCGGTCGAGGGTGAGCGCCTGCGCACGACGCTCCGCGAGCGGCGCATCGCCCTCGTACATGTACGCGGCGATGTAGTCGAACAGCAGGCTCCCTGCGAACGCCGACGCCTTCGGCGTCTCGACGCTGTGGACGGTCACCTCACGCCGCTGGACGCCGCCCAGCAGGTCGCGCAGCGCGGGCAGGTCGAACACGTCCGCGAGGCACTCGCGGTAGGTCTCGACGAGGATCGGGAACGACCCGTAGCGGCTCGCGACCGAGAGCAGGTCCGCGGCCCGCTGCCGCTGCTGCCACAGCGGGGTCCGCGTCCCGGGCCGCCGCCTCGGCAGCAGCAGCGCCCGCGCGGCATTCTCGCGGAACCGGCTCGCGAACAGGCTCGAGCCGCCGACGCGCCCCACGACGAGGTCCTCGATCTCGTCGGGATCCGGGAACAGGAGCGCCTCGACGCCGTCGAGGCTGGCGTCGCCCTCCGGCAGCCGGATGGCGATGCCGTCGTCCGACCAGATCGTCTGCGCCTGGATCCCGAGCCGCTCCTCGAGGCGCGACTCCAGCGCGAGCGTCCACGGCGCGTGCACCCGCCCGCCGAACGGCGTCAGGACGACGAGCCGCCAGTCGCCGAGCTCGTCGCGGAAGCGTTCCACGACGATCCGGCGGTCGGTCGGCAGGGCGCCCGTCGACGCGCGCTCGTCCTCGAGATACCGGAGGAGGTTTTCCGAGGCGAGGTCGTCGAGGTCGTGGTCCTCCCGCAGCCGAGCGCCCGCCTTCGCCCGGCCCTTCACGCCCTTCCCGAGATCCTCCTCGAGCTCCCGCGTGAACTCGCCGATGGCGCGGCCGAGCTCGACCGGGCGCCCGATGGAATCGCCCTTCCAGAACGGCAGCTTGCCCGGGACCCCGGGCGCGGGCGTGACCGTGACGCGGTTGGGGCTGATGTCCTGCACGCGCCAGCTGCTCGCGCCGAGGACGACGACGTCGCCGTGCATGCCCGCGCGGAGCTCGTAGACCATCTCCTCGTCGAGCTCGCCGACGCGTCGCCCCGGGGTCCCCGCCTCGCCCTCGAGGAACACGGGAAACAGCCCGCGGTCCGGGATCGTGCCGCCGGACGTCACGGCGACCGTCCGTGCGTCGCGGCGTCCCTCGATCACGTCGGTCATCCGGTCCCAGATGATCCGCGGCTTGAGCTCGGCGAACTCGTCGCTCGGGTACGCGCCGGCGAGCATGCCGAGGACGCCCTCGAGCGCCTCGCGCGTGAGCGTCTCGAACGGGGCGGCTCTTCGCACGATCGCCAGCAGCTCGTCGACGGTGAACCGCTCGCCGATCGCCATCGCGACGATCTGCTGCGCGAGCACGTCGAGCGGGTTCCGGGGAGCTGCGTCGCCTCGATCCGGCCGTCGCGCATCCCGCGGACGACGACCGCCGTCTCGAGGAGGTCGCCGCGGTACTTGGGGAAGATCACGCCCTTGCTCGGCTCCCCCACCTGGTGCCCGGCGCGGCCGATGCGCTGGAGCCCGCGGGCGACGCTCGTCGGGCTCTCGACCTGGATCACGAGGTCGACGGCGCCCATGTCGATGCCGAGCTCCAGGCTCGACGTCGCCACCAGCGCGGGGAGACGGCCGGCCTTGAGCTCCTCCTCGATCTCCAGGCGCTGCTCGCGGGCGATGCTGCCGTGGTGGGCGCGGACGAGCTCCTCGCCCGCGAGCTCGTTGAGCCGCTGGGCGAGCCGCTCCGCGAGGCGCCGGCTGTTGACGAACACGATCGTGCTGCGGTGCTCGCGGATCAGCTCCAGGATCCGCGGGTGGATGGCGGGCCAGATGCTCGTCCGGATCTCGCCGCCGAGCACGGGCCCGCCCGGCTGCTCGTCGAGCGGCAGGACCTCGCCCAGCCTCGCCATGTCCTCGACCGGCACGACGACCCGCAGCTCGAGCGGCTTGCGGGCGCCCGCGTCGACGATGTGGACGTCGCGGCCCTCGCCGTTGCCGCCGAGGTACCGGGCGATCGTCTCGAGGGGTCGCTGCGTGGCGCTCAGGCCGATGCGCTGGAGCGGCGGCCTCGCGTCGTCCTTCTGGGTGCGAAGCCGCTCGAGCCGCTCGAGACTCAGGGCGAGGTGGGCACCGCGCTTGGTGCCGGCGATCGCGTGGACCTCGTCCACGATGACCTGCTCGACGCCCGTGAGGATCTCGCGCGCCTGGCTGGTGAGGAGGAGGTACAGGCTCTCCGGCGTCGTGACGAGGATGTCCGGCGGGTGGCGGACGAGGTCGCGGCGCTCGTCCTGGGGCGTGTCGCCGGTCCGGCTCGCGATGCTGATCCGCGGCGGTTCCTCGCCCAGCCGCTGGGCGGCAAGCGCGATGCCCGCGAGCGGGGCGCGCAGGTTGCGCTCGACGTCGTACGTCAGCGCCTTCAGCGGGCTGACGTAGAGCGTGCGGACGGTCCCCTGCTGGCCGCGCTGGAGCGTCGGGCTGGGGTCGGCGACCAGGCGGTCGAGGCACCACAGGAACGCGGCCAGGGTCTTGCCGCTCCCCGTCGGGGCGTGGATCAGCGTGTGGCGCCCTTCGCTGATCGCGGCCCAGCCCTCGGCCTGCGCCCGCGTCGGCGCCTCGAACGTCGCCTCGAACCAGGCCCGGACGGCGGGTCCGAACGGCGCGAGCGGATCGGCCTTGCTGCGGGCACCCACGGGACCGGGAATCTACACCTCACGCAGGCTTTCGACCATCCGTTCGACGGCGACGAGCCTCCATGTTGCCTCGCGAAGTCGCCACCAAGTGGCAGGTAAGTCGCGACCGTTTCACTTGCCGCATGCGGCTCGAAGCGCGGCTCGTCCAGTCTCGACATCGGGACCTCCTCCGGGCAGTGGGCGACGAGGTCCGCCGGCTCCGCTTCGATGCCGGCCTGTCGCAGCGCGCCGTCGCGGCATCCGCGGGCGTCGCGCAGTCGCACCTGTCCCGGATCGAGGCCGGCGACGCCGAACCGGGCCTCGAGGTCATGCTCCGGCTCGCCCGCGTGCTGGGCGCGGACCTGTCGGTGCGGCTGTTTCCGAACGCCGGCCCCGCGATCCACGATCGGATCTCGGTGCCGATGACGGACGGCTTCCTGCGCGTGCTGTCGCCGGCCTGGCGGCGCACCCTCGAGGTACCGGTTGTCCGTCCGGTGCGAGGCGCGATCGACCTCGTCCTCGAGCACCGGTCTCGCGCGGACACGATCGCAACCGAGTTCCAATCCCAGCTGCGGCGCGTCGAGCAGCAGGTCCGCTGGGCGAATCAGAAGGCCGATGCGCTGGCCTCCCTGCCCGAGCAGCAGGGGCGACGGGTCTGCCGGCTGCTCGTGGTCCGGAACACCTCCGCGATGCGCGAAGTCGCGCGCGCCGCGAGCTCGGTGCTCGCCACGGCCTACCCAGCCTCGACCGCGGCTGCCGTTCGCGCCTTGACCGCGGACGAACCCTGGCCGGGATCCGCCATCGTCTGGATGCGGCTCGAGGGCGGCGCTGCCGAGCTCATGGAGGGATCGCCGCGCGGCGTCGCGGTCCGGCGCTGACGGCGTGATCGCCTGGCGGCATCGTCCCGGGCTCGAACGGGAAATCTCCCCGCCGGAGCACGCCATAGCGGGGTATTCGATGCCGTCGGGCGATCAGATTCGAGTCGAGCGGACGGGCATCGCGGCGTTGAGCATCCGGACGATGCCGCTGAGCGATCACGAGCGCCATGCCGGCCGCGCGAGCGACGGAAACGATGCCGGCGAGCGATCAAGTGGGGCGCATTCGCCGCGCGCCATACGATGGGTGCGTGAAGAAGATCGGGTTCCTGTCGTTCGGGCATTGGTCGGCCACGCCGTACTCGCAGGTGCGGAGCGCATCGGACGCGCTGATCCAGTCCATCGAGCTCGCGGAGGCGGCGGAGGAGCTCGGCGCCGACGGCGCGTACTACCGGGTCCACCACTTCGCGCGGCAGCTCGCCAGCCCGTTCCCGCTGCTCGCCGCCGTCGGCGCGCGGACGAAGACCATCGAGATCGGCACCGCGGTCATCGACATGCGCTACGAGAACCCGTTCTACATGGCCGAGGACGCCGGCGCCGCCGACCTCATCACCACGGGGCGGCTCCAGCTCGGCATCAGCCGCGGCTCGCCGGAGCAGGTCATCGACGGCTACCGCTACTTCGGCTACCAGCCGGGCGAGGGCGAGGACGACGCCGCGATGGCCAGGCGGCACACGGAGGTGTTCCTCCAGCTCCTGGAAGGGAACGGCTTCGCCCAGCCCAACCCCCGGCCGATGTTCCAGAACCCGCCCGGCCTCCTCCGCCTCGAGCCGTACAGCGAGGGCCTGCGCGAGCGCATCTGGTGGGGATCGGCGTCGAACGCGACCTCGAAGTGGACCGCCGAGCTGGGCATGAACCTGATGAGCTCGACGCTCAAGTTCGACGAGAGCGGCCAGCCGCTCCACGTCCAGCAGGCCGAGCAGATCCAGGTCTACCGCGACGCCTGGAAAGCGGCCGGGCACGAGCGCGAGCCACGAGTCTCGGTCAGCCGCAGCATCTTCGCGATCACGAGCGACCAGGACCGCGCCTTCTTCGGCCACGGCGGCGAGGAGCAGGACTCGATCGGCTACCTCGACGAGAACACCCGGGCGATCTTCGGGCGCACGTACGCCGCGGAGCCCGAGCAGCTGGTGAAGCAGCTGAAGGAGGACACGGCCATCGAGGCGGCCGACACGCTCCTCCTCACCGTCCCGAACCAGCTGGGCGTCCAGTACAACGCCCACGCGATCGAGAGCATCCTCAGGTACGTGGCCCCGGAGCTCGGCTGGCGCTGATCGCCCACGGGTCGTCGCGCGCGACATCGGGCGACACCCGGCCGAGCCTGAACCCCGCGCCGGCGAGGAGCCGGCGGGCGATCTCGATCCGGGTGTCGAGGTCCAGCGGCTCGACCCAGTCACGCTCCGCGACGCCGATCGTCGCGCCGAGGGCAACGCCGGGCGGCGTGCCCGCGACCAGCTCGCGGAGCACCGCCGAGCCGAGACCCCGGCGCCGGAAGGGGGGCGCGACGCCGACGGCGAGGAGCGACTCCGTCCGGGCATCACGACGCGCGGCGATGGCAAGGCCGACGGCGACGTCACCGTCGAGCGCCGCGACGACGCGAGCGCCGTCGGCCAGCGCGGCATCGAGCAGCCCCGCGAGTCCCGCCACGGGACCGAGGGCCACGACCCGATCGGCGACGTGCACGCCGGAAAGCGTCGCGCGGTCGAGCTGACGGACCGTCGGCGTGGTCGACGGCGACGGCGCCCGCGACTGGGACGTCGGGGGCACCGGCGGCTCGCGATCCGCAGCGGTCGCCGCCTCCAGGTTCGGCGTCCACCAGCCGCGGTCCTCGGCCTCGCGCACGAGCCGCGGCAGCACCGCCGCCCGGACCCGCGCGAGGACCTCCAGCGACCGCGCCTCGGCGGCCTGCTGCGCCCCGCCGTTCGCCATGCCCGCGTTGGGGGCATCGCCCATCGTCGACGGAATCCCGGGCGTCCCGTAGCGAGCCGCGTCCGCCTCCCAGCGCGAACGCCACGCGGCGGGCGTCTCGGTCGGCGCCTCACGGTGCGCACCGGCGAGCCACGTCAGCGCCCACGCCCGCGGCACCACCCGGTACGCGTCATAGCCGCCACCGCCCGTCGCGAGCCACCGGCCGTAGGCCGACCGATGCGCGACGGCATCGACGAGGCGCGCGGCCTCACCCATCGCCGTCGTCGTGACCCGGAGGTGCGCGAGCGGGTCCCAGGCGTGGGTGTCGGCGCCGTGCTGGGACACGACGACGTCGGGACCGAAGACGGCGGCGAGCGTCGGCAGCATCGCGCGAACGCACGTGAGCCAGGCAGTTTCACCGGTCGCCGGCTCGAGAGGCACGTTGACCGAGGACCCGGCCGCCGCCCCCACGCCGAGCTCGTCGATGAAGCCCGTGCCTGGGAACAGGTAGCGGCCGCTCTCGTGGAACGACAGCGTGAGCACACCCGGGTCGTCGAAGAAGATCGTCTGGACGCCGTCGCCATGGTGCGTGTCGAGGTCGACGTACAGGACCCGCAACCCGTCCGCGCGCGCACGCGCGATCGCCAGCGCGGGGTCGTCGTACACGCAGAAGCCCCAAGCGCGGCCAGGCATCGCGTGGTGCAGCCCCCCGCCCGGGTGGAATGCGTGCTCGACGGCACCCGAGAGAACCGCCTCCATCGCGCGCAGCGACCCGCCCGCGACGGCCGCCGACGCCTCGTGCATCCCCGCGAACGCCGGGTTGTCCGAGAGGCCGATGCCCATCGCGCCGCGCCCGCCTGGGTCGGCCGAGAGGCGCTTGACCGTCGCGAGGTACTCGGCGACGTGGACCCGGAGCAGCTCGTCGTCCGTGGCGGGCTCCGGCGCGAGCCCCGGCAGGGCGCCGACGTGCCGCAGGAGGTCGATGCCCGGACCGAACCGGAGCGGCGTCAGCGGATGGCCGGAGCCGAAGTCGTACGACGTGGACCGCTCGCCGAACACGAGGAGCGGGCCGGCGGGGTCGGTCATGGCCCGACGATACCGGCCGCGGTGCTAGCATCCGGCCCGTGGACATCCTGCTGATCCTGATCGTGCTGCTGATCGTGGTGGTGATCTGGCGCGGGCCCAAGACGCTCCCCCAGCTCGGCAAGGCGTTCGGGCAGGGCGTGAAGGAGGCCCGCAAGGAGATCGACGGCATGAAGGACGACATGGCCGCCGATGACGCCGCGAAGGACGACGCCGGGCAGCAGCCGCCCGCCTAGGTCCGGCCCGTCAACCGCGGGTCAGCTGCGTGGCCAGCGCCTCCGGCGCCGTGACGGGCTGCCGGCACGCGAAGTCGCGGCACACGAACGCCGTCGGCCGCCCGTCCAGCGAGAACCGCGCCTC
>JAICUI010000112.1 GCA_025935925.1 Chloroflexota bacterium | reverse complement strand
TCGCCCTCCTGCTTGGCGTAGTTCGGCGGCCAGGGGGCGTCGCCCTCGCCCTGCGCCTCGTGCCTTGCCGAGAGCTCGAGCAGGGCCTCGAGGGACCCCATCGCCTCGTCGATTCCCGCCCCGGCGTCGCCGCGCTCCCAGTAGATCGCGGGCACCGTCGCCAGCGTGTAGTCCTCCATGACCGCGTGCGGGACCTCGTCCCAGCGCAACGGGAACGAGACGCGCGCATCGGGCGTGGGTCGGACCGAATACGCCGACGCGACCGTGCGGTCCTTGGCGTTCTGGTTGTAGTCGAGGAACACCCCGTGGCGCTCCTCCTTCCACCACTTCGACGTGGCGATCGACGGCGCCCGCCGCTCGACATCCCGCGCGAGCGCGAGCGCCGCGCGCCGGACCTGCGCGTACGTCCAACGCGGCTCGATGCGGACGTTGATGTGGATCCCGCGCGATCCGGACGTCTTGGGCCAGCCGACGAGGCCCACCGCCTCGAGCGCCTCGCGTGCCACGAGCGCGACGTCTCGCACCTGCGACCACGGCACGCCCGGCACGGGGTCGAGGTCGACGCGGAGCTCATCGGGATGGTCGAGGTCCTCGGCGCGGACGGGGTGCGGGTTGATGTCGAGACAGCCGAGGTTCGCGATCCACGCGAGGCCGGCCGCCTCGTCGAGGACCACCTCGTCGGCCGTGCGCCCGGACGGGAACGTCAACGTCGCGACCCGGATCCAGTCCGGCCGGTTGTCGGGCGCGCGCTTCTGGAAGAACGGCTCGCCCTCCGCGCCGTCCACGAACCGCTTGAGCGCCATCGGGCGGCCGCGACAACCGGTCAGCGCGCCGTCGGCCACCGACAGGAAGTAGTCGACGAGATCGAGCTTCGTGTACCCGGCGCGCGGGAAGTAGACCTTGTCGGGGTTGCTGACCGTGACCTCGCGGCCGCCGATCTCCAGGGTCTCCTTCCGGGTCGCCACGCCTCGATGCTACCCGCGCGCGGCAAGCACGGGGAGCGCGGCGGCGGGGGACGCGGAGCCCAGCGGGTCAGTGTCCGAGCGTCGCCTCGTCCGCGTCCGCCTCGCGCCCGCGCTCCGACTCCAGCGCCTTGTCCGTCTCGGGCTGGTCGCGCCGCCCCTCGACGGGCTGGTCGGCGTCGGGCTTGGAGAAGATCTCGCCCGGCAGCCCGGACGTCATGCCGGCGTTCGCAGCCTGGGTCGCCGCGACGTCGCCACCCGCCTCGCGGTCGGGGTTGTTCCCGGACGGAACGCTCTGGTCACCGGTCACGGGGTCGTCGAACGGCTCACGCGTGCGCTTGGTGGGATCGGGCTGGTCGGTCATGGCGACACCTCCTCGCTGGGGCGTCGAGCCTGCGACCGAGCGGCCGAACGGCGTGCCGCCGAAGCCGCCGCGGGACTTGCAGCCATGTGTCGGCACTGCGACCGTGTCCGCGCGCCGCTGTCGATTCCGCGGCCGTCCTGTCGTCGCTAGGATGCGAGGGCCGACGCCCGGCCCCGCGGACGACGACGAGGAGGAGCCCGTGCGCTACCTGCTGCTGATCTACGAGGAGCCCGCCGCGACGCCGCGCGCCGATGACGACGCGATGGGCGCGATGCTGGCGGACTACGGATCGTTCACCGACTGGCTCCAGGAGAAGGGCTGGCTCAAGTCGGCCGCGGCACTCCAGGACGTCGACACCGCGACCACGGTGAGCGTCCACGACGGGACACGCGTCGTCGTCGACGGCCCGTTCGCGGAAACCAAGGAGCATCTGGGCGGGTTCTACGTCATCGACGTGCCGAGCCTCGACGACGCGATCGAGGCCGCGGCACGCATCCCGGGCGCACGCACGGGCAAGATCGAGATCCGGCCGATCTGGGAGACCGGCTGAGCACGGGGACGCCGCTCGTCGAGCCGCACGACGCGGTCGCCCGGGTCTTCCGCGAGGAGCACGGACGGGCGATCGCGACGCTGATCCGCGTGCTCGGCGACTTCGACCTGGCCGAGGAGGCCGTCGCGGATGCGTACGTCACGGCGCTCGAACGCTGGCGCGAGGACGGGATCCCCGCGAACCCCGGCGCCTGGATCACGACGACCGCTCGGAACCGGGCGATCGACCGGCTCCGCCGAGCTCGTCGCTTCGCCGAGAAGGCGCCGGTGCTGTACCGCGACGCGGCCTTCGACGCCGCGTCGGGCGCGGAGGCGCTCCTCGCGGCGGCCGAGGACGACATGACGCCGATCCCCGACGACCAGCTGCGCCTGATCTTCACCTGCTGCCACCCGGCGCTCGCGCCCGAGGCTGCGGTCGCCCTGACGCTGCGGACCCTCGGCGGGCTGACGACGCCCGAGATCGCCCGGGCGTTCCTCGTCCCGGAGCCGACGCTGGCGCAGCGGCTGGTGCGCGCCAAGCGGAAGATCCGCGACGCGGGGATCGCGTACGAGGTCCCCGGCGGTGACCGGCTGGCGGACCGCCTCGAAGCGGTGCTGCGCGTGCTGTACCTCGTGTTCAACGAGGGGTACGACGCCTCGGCGGGGGAGGCGCTGATCCGCCGGGAGCTGTGCGCCGAGGCGATCCGGCTGGCGCGGATCCTCGCCGAGCTCCTGCCGTCGGAGCCCGAGGCGCTTGGCCTGCTCGCGCTGATGCTCCTGACGGACGCGCGGCGGCCGGCGCGCGAGCGGGCCGACGGGTCGCTCGTCCGGCTCGAGGACCAGGATCGGGGGCTGTGGTCGGCGCCGGAGATCACGGAGGGCCGGGCGATCGTCGACCGGGCGCTCCGGATGGGCCGCGTCGGGCCGTACCAGCTCCAAGCGGCGATCGCGGCCGTCCACGACGAGGCGGCGACCGCCGGCGACACCGACTGGCCGCAGATCCTCGGGCTGTACGAGGTGCTGCGGCGGCTGTCCCCGTCGCCCGTCGTCGACCTGAACCGGGCCGTCGCGCTCGCGCAGGTCGCGGGCCCCGAGGCTGGGCTCGCGGTCGTCGATACGTTGGCCGGTGACCCGGCGATGGCCGAGTACCGCTTCTTCCACGCGACGCGTGCCGACTTCCTTCGGAGGCTGGCCCGCTGGGGCGAGGCGGCCGACGCCTACACCGCGGCGCTCACGCTGACCGCGAACGAGCCCGAGCGGGCGTTCCTGGAGGGCCGCCGGGCCGAGGTCGCGGCGCGCGCCTCCGCCGGGTAGCTTCAGGCGGGTTGACCGCCCGGAGGACGATGCGCGCAGGAGTCCGCGGCGCCCGGCTCACACCCACCCCGTCGTCGCGTACCACCCCCCGGTGGTGTTGAGCACCGGCTCGCCGCGATATCGGCCGTTGCAGCACTCGCGAGTGGTGGTAGGGGGTGTGGCAGCGGGACGGGCGCTCCTTGCACCACACCTGGGTGGTGCGCGGCGATGGGTCCCGGCCGCGTCGCGTCGCGTCGCGCCGCGCCCCGCCGTGCCGCCGTGCCGCGCCGCGC
>JAICUI010000017.1 GCA_025935925.1 Chloroflexota bacterium | reverse complement strand
TCTGCTCATTGAGCTTGATCGCCTCGGCCTTTGGCAGCAGGTCAAACTCGCCGCGGTCGCGGCGGGTCTCCAGGTCGTGCAGGTAGCGCAGGCGAGCTTTGATCGTGACGAAGTTGGTCAGCATGCCGCCCAGCCAGCGCTTGGTGACGTACGGCTGGCCGGCGCGGATGGCTTCCTGCATCACCGGCTCCTGCGCCTGCTTCTTCGTGCCGACGAACAGCACGGAGTCGCCGCGGGCGACGGTCTCGGTCACGAACTCGAGCGCCGTGTCCAGGCGCTTGACCGTCTGGGCGAGGTCGATGATGTGGATGCCGTTGCGCTCGGCGAAGATGTACGGCTTCATCTTCGGGTTCCAGCGGCGGGTCTGGTGTCCGAAATGGACGCCGGCCTCGAGGAGCTGGCGCATGGAGACGGTGGGCACGCGAGGTCCTCCTGCGGTTGTGTCCTCCGCGGATCCCCGTCGGGGGCCGTGGGTCCGGCGCTGAACGGCCGGCCATGGGCACCGTCCCGATCGGACTGGTGATCCGCGTGTGGGCTCCGTCGCCGGTCTCCCGGCGCGGGCGATTCGTACAGCCGCCGCGGGTGGTCCGCGGCGGCCGGGAGTGTAGCACAGGCCCCGATCGGGACCTCCGGTGGTGATCACGGGCGGATCGCGCGATGGTGGCGGACGCTGAGGCCGCCCGCAGCGTCGAGGTCGACGGCAACGAGGTCCACGCGCAGGGGCAGCGGCGGCAGCGGGGTCCCGTCCGGGAGCTGCCCTCCGTCGCGAAGCGCCGCCACGGCACGACGCAGCGCCTTGCGCTTGCGGTAGTCGAGCGTCTCCTCGGCCAGGCCGAAGTCCCGCCGACCGCGGCGGCGCACCTCGATCACCACCAGCCACCGTGGCGGGCCGGGGTCGATGGCAACGATGTCCAGCTCATCCCGGCCCAGCCGCACGTTCCGGCCCAGGATCGTCCAGCCCGCTGCAGCGAGGCGTGCCGCGATCAGCGACTCCGCCTCGTCCCCGGCGAGCTGCGCAGGTGTCGAGGTCTGCCGCGTCATCGGCGTGACTGTGGCGTCCGATGCTTATCCGGGGCTTATCGCCAGGTTCGACATGTCAGCTCGAGTCGAGCCTGGTGCTGCACGGACGCGGGCGACAGGTCGTTCGGTGCCGGGGAGCGCCGCCTTTCTCGCCCAGCGAGCCAACGGTGCATTGGCAGCACGATTCTCTCGCTGGGCGGACCGAATCTCGCGTGGACTGGGCGATCCAGCGCACAGATGCGTCGCTGGGCGCGAGGTTCATGGCGCCGTGCAACCGTTGACTCGCTGGGAGAGAAGTGTGATCACCAAGTGCAGCAACGCCCGGGTCCCCGAGCGTGATGTCATCAGCACGCTACGCAGGTATGTACGACGGGCTGGAAATCGTCATCCAGTCAACGTACGACTCGACGATCCGGGCGTCGTGCAGTGATCCGCGCTTTGCTGGTGACAGGCAGTCGTGGTGGGACTACCCGTGCGTCAGGCGCTGACTACGACTCCTGCTTTGACTGGCTGGCGAGAGACGCGGGAAAGCCGCGACCATGCCTCGCGGCTACTCGCCCGACTCCTTGCGGGCGTACTCCTCGACCGCACGATCGAAGTCGCGGCCGGGGACGATGTCGACCTGATGCTTGCGGTCGGACGCATCGAACTCCGGGTGCTCGGCGACGAACGCGTCGAACTGCGGTGCGTCCGCGAGCGGCGTTCCCAGCATGATCCCCGTGCGGCCGTCGGCCATGAATGTCGAGACCGTCTGGATGTCGTCGTTCTTGAAGCCGCTGTCCTTGATCGCGGCCGTCGCGGCGCCGATCGCGGCCCCGCCGGCAACGGCGCCGAGGCCCACCGGCCCCGACAGCGTCGCGAGCACGAGGCCCGCCGCGCCGCCGAACAGGCCGCCGCGTGCTGCGCCCGGGTCCTTCTTCTTGTCGTTGGTGATCGTCAGCTTGCCGCCCGGCGCCTTGTGCACCAGGGCCCAGTCCTCGACGACGATCTCCTTCTTCGAGATCCCGTCCTTGATCACCTCGAGGACGGTGTGCGCGACCATCTCCTCGGCGAAGCCGAAGAAATACAGGCGGGTGCGCTTCGGCTCAGCCATCGGCAAGGGTCCTCCCAAACAGAGCCCCACACCTTGGTGGCGCGGGCTGCCATTGTGCGCCGCGGGGACGGGCGGGGGAACCACCCGGCGCGGGCGATCTCACGCGGGGGCGGCGACGACCTCCAGGCCGACACCGTCGAAGGCTTCGACGTCGAGGGTCTCCGGCAGCTCCGGCTCGACGAGCGCATCGGAGGGCTCGTCGAACATCCCGAGCTGGTCGCCCGCCAGCAGCACCTGGATCGCCTGCCAGCCGGCGCGATGGTGGGGCGTCAGGCCGAACTCGCGGATCGCGGCCCGATGCTCCCGTGTGGCATAGCCGCTGTTGCGCTCCCAGCCGTACTGCGGGTAGCGCGCGGCGAGCTGCGTCATCATCCGGTCGCGAACCGTCTTCGCGATCACGGACGCACAGGCGATGGAGTAGACGCGGGCGTCGCCGTCGACGATCGCCGTGTACGGGCCGACCTGCTGCTCGAAGTCGGCGATGCGCAGTCCGTCGACGAGGACGTGGTCGTGGCCGCCGAGGCGGGCGATCGCTCGCCGCATCGCGAGGTGGGTCGCGTGGTAGATGTTGAGCCGGTCGATGTCGGCCACCGATGCCGCCCCCACCCCGATGGCGACCGCGCGGCGGCGGATGATCGGGACGAGCTTCTCGCGCTGCGCCGCGGAGAGCGTCTTGGAGTCGCGGACGCCCGGGATCCGGTGGCAGTTCGGGGGCATGATCACGGCCGCCGCCACGACGGCGCCGCTCGTGGGGGCCACGCCGACCTCGTCGACGCCGACGATCCGGGTCGCGCCATCGCGCCACAGCGGGCGTTCCCAGCGGAGCGTCGGGACGGTGACGGTCATCGGTCCCTAGCCTAGCGCGTCGTGGCAGACTCGGGGACATGGACCGTCCGTTCGCCCAGGTCGACGTCTTCACCTCCGAGCCGGGGCTCGGCAACCCGCTCGCGGTCGTCCTGGACGGCAAGGGCCTCTCGACCGAGGCGATGCAGCGCTTCGCGCGCTGGACCAATCTCTCAGAGACGACGTTCGTCGTGCCGCCGACGACGACCGGGGCCGACTACTGCGTCCGGATCTTCCATCCCGAGGCGGAGCTGCCGTTTGCCGGCCACCCGACGCTCGGAACCTGCCATGCCTGGCTCGAGGCGGGCGGCGTGCCGCGCGACCCCTCGCTGATCGTCCAGGAGTGCGGGACCGGGCTGGTCGACGTGCGGCGGAAGGGCGACACGTTGTCGTTCGCGGCCCCGCGGCTCCTGCGGTCCGGGCCGGTCGATGAGGGGGACCTGCAACGCATCGCCGCCGGCCTGGGCATCGAGCGTGCAGCGATCGTCGACGCCGAGTGGGCAGACAACGGTCCCGGCTGGGCGGCGGTCCTGCTCGAGAGCGCAGAGGCGGTCCTCGCGATCCGGCCCGGCCTCGTGCCGTTCGACATCGGGATCGTGGGGCCGTACCCGGCGGGATCGGCGGTGGCGCTGGAGCTCCGCGCGGTGTGGCCGCAGCACGGCGCGACCGTCGAGGACCCGGTCACCGGAAGCCTCAACGCCTCCGTGGCCCAGTGGCTGATCCGCACGGGCCGCGTGTCGGCGCCGTACACCGCATCGCAGGGCACCGCGATCGGCCGGGCCGGGCTCGCGCAGATCACGCAGGACGCCGACGGCACGGTCTGGACCGGGGGCCGGAGCGTCACCCTCGTGCGAGGGACCGTCGACCTCTAGCTCGCCGGCGGAGCTGCGCGCTCCGTCGTCACACCGCCTCGCGAGCCGCGGCCTTGGGCGCTGCCGCGATTGCGCGGCGCCGGGGTCAGCGGCGCTCGCGGAGCGTGGTCGCGGCCTTGCCGACGCGGTTGCGCAGGAAGTACAGCTTCGCGCGGCGCACCTGACCGTGGCGGATGACCTCGATCTTCTCGATCCGCGGGCTGTGCAGCTTGAAGGTGCGCTCGACGCCGACGCCCGAGGCGATGCGGCGGACGGTGATCATCGACGCGATCCCGCTGTTGCGCATCCGCATGACGAGGCCCTCGAAGACCTGGATGCGCTCGCGGTTGCCCTCGACCACCTTCGCGGAGACCTTGACGGTGTCGCCCGGCGTGATCTCCGGCAGGTCGGTGCGGAGCTGGTCCTGGACGATCTCGTTGAGCACGTTCACGGGTGAGGATCCTTGTCGGGTCGTCGGCAGCCGCGGCTGCGATGGGGTCTCGGGTCTCGGGACGGCGTGGCGACACGCGGCACGGCCAGCCGCGGAGGATAGCACGAGCGACCCGCGGCGGGCGACCCGGGCGCGCGACCCGGGCGAGCGGCCCGCTCGAACGCGCTCGGTGGTGCCGCGGGGCAGACCCTCTCGGCGGGTGTCGCCTCGCTGCGCCCGGACGACACCGCGGCGACCCCCGTCGCTCGCGCCGATGCGGCCCTGTCCCGGGCGAAGGAGGCGGGGCGCGACCGCACCGTCACCGAGCGCGCCACGGCTCGAGGCCGACGCGCGCACGCCGGCCAGCCGGCCGCCTAGCCGCTCGCCTCGTCGGTCCCGCCGCCGTCGCCGCGGAGCTCGTCCAGCATCCGGGCCTCCTCCTTCGTCAGCGCGCGGTCCTCGATGAGGTCCGGCCGGCGATCGACGGTCCGGCGCAGCGACTCGCGGAGCCGCCACTTGCGCACCTGCTCGTGATGCCCGGAGACGAGGACCGGCGGGACAGCGGCACCGTCGAGGTCCGCCGGCCGCGTGTACTGCGGGTACTCGAGGAGTCCCGCCGCGAACGATTCCTCGGCGACGGAGGCCTCGTCGATGGCGCCCGGGAGCAGCCGCAACACCGCGTCGAGGACGACCAGCGCAGCGAGCTCGCCGCCGGTCAGCACGTAGTCGCCGATCGAGAGCTCGAGGTCGACCATCGACCGCACCCTGTCGTCGACGCCCTCGTAGCGCGGGCACAGGAAGACGAGGTGCGACCGGCCCGCGAGCTCGTGCGCGGTCGCCTGTCGGAAGACCGAGCCCGCGGGGTCGAGCAGGATGACCGTGGTATCGGGCCGCCGGACGTCCGCCAGGGCGGCCGCGACGACGTCGGCGCGGAGGACCATCCCCGCTCCCCCGCCGTACGTGTAGTCATCGACGGTCCGGTGGCGGCCGAGGCCCCAGCGACGCAGGTCGTGGACGCGCACGGTCGCGAGCCCGCGCTCCTGGATCCGTGCGGGGATGCTTTCGCCGAGCGGACCCTCGACCATGGCCGGGAACAGCGTGAGGACGTCGACCTCGAGCGGCATCAGGGCGTGGCGGGCGGGACCCGCGGCTTGCGGATCGGTCCGGTCCCCTTCGGCGGCTGGGCGGGTCCCTTCGGGCCGCGCGGCTGCTTCCTCGGCCGGCGGTCACGCGGCCGGACGTAGTCCTCGTCGTCGACCGGGCGCGCGTCGAGGTCGAGCGCCTCGAGGTCCACGACGAGCTCGCCGCGTTCGGGTGCGAGCTCGGCGACGATGCCCGCGACGCCGGGCACGTCGAGCTCGCCACGCGGTCCGCGCACGACGAACACCTCCGCGCCGCCGGCGCGGTAGATCTCGACGACGGTGCCGAGGTCCTCTCCCCCCGTCGACCGGACCGCGAGCCCTTCGAGCTCATGGAAGAACCAGCGGCCCGGTTCGCGCGGCTCCGCTGGCGCCTCGATCTCGAGGTACCGGTCGCGGAGCGCGTCCGCGGCCGTCCGGTCCCGCACCTCGCGGAAGCGGAGCCACCAGCCGGGGCCGTCGGCGACGGGCGAGGCCTCGGCGAGGGTCAGCGGTCGCTCGTCCCCCTCGACGTAGACCGGCGCCCCGACGACGAACCGGTCCTCGGGGCGATCGGTGAGCAGCTCGACGCGGACATGGCCGTGCAGCCCGCGGAGGCCGCGGACGAGGCCGACGGTGAGCCGCGCCGGCGCGCTGCCCGGCACGACGGGCCTAGACGATCTCGAGGCTGACCGGCTCGCCCGACCGGGCGGACGTCACCTTGAGCAGCGTGCGGAGCGCCTTGGCGACGCTGCCGTTGCGCCCGATGACCTTGCCCATGTCGGACTCGGCCACGTGCAGCTCGATGATCGTGCCCTCGTCGCCGTTGATCACCTCGACCGAGACGGCCTCGGGATCGTCGACCAGGGACTTCGCGACGTACTCGACGAGATCGGCGGCTGCCATCGCGGCTACCGGCCCGACGGCGTGACGCCGGCCTGCTTGAACAGGCGGCGCACGGTGTCGGACGGCTGCGCGCCCTTGGCGAGCCAGGCCTTGGCCTTCTCCTCGTCGACGACGAGCTCGATGGGTTCGGTGCGCGGGTTGTAGTGCCCGATCGTTTCGATCGCGCGCCCGTCGCGGGCGCTGCGGCTGTCGGCGACGACGAGCCGGTAGCTCGGCTGCTTGGTCGCGCCGACACGGGTCAGGCGGATGCGAACGGCCATGGGGTGTGTTGCTCCTCCGTGGGACGACGGGCCGATGGGCCGGCGCGTCGCGATTGGGCTCGGGTTCGTCAGTCTCCGCTGACGCTGATGATGACGGTTCCGTTGTCGATGCTGTCGCCCGGGACGATCGTCGCGACGACACTGTCCAGCCCTTGCAGGAACGGTTTGACGTCGGTGTCGTAGCTCGCGCCCATGCGGTCCTTGAACCGGCTCTCGGCGAACGCCATGACGCCCTTCACGTCGACCCAGCCGAGGGCCGCGTGACTCCGGCCGGCTCGATCGACCGCCGACGCGAAGCGCGCCGAGCTCGCCAGCGACGGCCCGCCGGCCTTGGTGTCCAGGACCTGCTTCACGAAGTCGGTCGTGCCCAGCGCGACGACCTGGTCGGTGGTCGCGTACGCGAGCTGGACGTTCGCGGTCTCGCCCGCGGGGAGCCCGGTCTGCGCGCCGAGCACGCTGCCGAGGCCACCGAGGTCGAGGATCGTGATCGGCGTGCCGTTGTGGTCCTGCTCGGACGTCTTGAGGCCGGCCTGGCCGCCGCCGATGGCGATGAGCGCCTTCAGCTGGTCGAACAGCCGCTGTGGGGCCGCCGGGTCCGTCGGGGTGATCACGACGCCGGCGTTGAGCGCCTGGCCGTCGGCCGTGACGGCGACGCCCGCCTCGTCCATCCAGCCGGTGATGGCGTCGATGCCGCCGACGATCGCGAGCGTCTGGTCCACCTGCTTCACCGCGTCGGCGAGCTTGGGATCCGCCGCGAGGGCCTCACGGATGCGCTGCACCCGTTCGCCGACGTCGTGGCCCTCGCCAAAGGCGACGGTCGTCGCCGGGACGAACGAGGGCAGCCTGGACTCGGCGTTCGTCGCGGGCCCCGCCGCGGCGACGTGCGGCGATCGCGACTCGAGGACGAACGCGTTGTCCTTCGCGCGGACCGATGCGGCCGTCCATGGCGCCGCCCACGTGTCGAACACGGTCGGCAGCTGCGGCATCTCGCTCGCGGCGCTGCCGGCGAGCGCCTTGACCCCGTCGACGATCGCGGCGTTGTCGACGTAGCCGAAGGCGAGCCGGTCGTCGCTGAGCGAGGACTCCGCGGCCTTGAACTGCTCGTCGGTCGGGAGGCCGGTCTTGCCGCCCGTGTCGATCGACGCCTTCACCGACGACTCGTCGCCGAGCGCGAGCACCGGACCGAGGATCGCGTACGCCGCCTTGACGTCGTGCATCGCGCCCGCGGACGTGCCGGAGCTCGCGGCCGGCGTGGCGACCGTGATCGCGACGCCGTTGTAGGTCTCGGTCGTGACCGTGGCGCCGTCCTCGCGAACGAGCCCGTCCGCCCACGCCTGGGCTTTCGCGGCGTCGCGGGTCCCGACCAGCAGGAGGCCGCGCGCGTCGGCGGCGTCGCGGTCCTTGGGCAGGGTGCCGATGCTCAGCGCGAGCTGCCCGCCGAACCACGGCGCGATGTCCGTCGTGTACGTCTGCTTGCCGTCGCTGGCCTGCGAGACGAGCTGGTCGAGGGCCTCGTTGAGCTTGGTCGGGAACGCGGCCTGGTCGTCGAAGCCCGGGAACGCCTGCATGACCTTCGCGAGCTCGGCCGCCTGGTCGCCCGGGAGGTCCAGCCGGAGCTCGGTGTAGGCGACGCTGTCCCTCGGCGTCCACGCGAGCACGGCCGGGTCGCCGGAGCTGCCGGTCAGGAGCAGCGTCGCGGCGGCCGCCGTGCCGGCGACCGCGACCGTCAGGATCGCGGCGAGCAGCCAGCGGATGCCGCTGCGGCCCGGGCGCCGGGTCGGGGTGACGGGCGTCGTCGGCGTCGCGGCCGGCACGGCATCGGGCGCCTGCGGCGGAGCTGCGGGCGCGGTCGGAGCCGCCTCGTAGCGCTGTGTCGGATCCTGGTCGGTCATCGTCGCGTTTCCCTAGCGGCGTCCGAGCAACTGGCCCATGGCGGCGCGCCGTCCGCCCGCCCCCGAGAGCTGCTTCATCAGCTTCTGCATCTCGCCGAACTGCTTGATCAGGCGGTTGACCTCGGGCAGCGAGGTGCCCGAGCCGTTCGCGATCCGCCGGCGGCGGGACGCGTTCAGGATCCCCGGCTCGCGCCGCTCGCGGAGGGTCATCGACTGGATGATCGCCTCGACCCGCTTGAGGTCGCCCCGATCCACGGCGTCCTGGGCTTCCTTCGCCATGCCACCCATGCCGGGGATCATCGACATCAGCTGGCCCATCGGGCCCATCTTCTGCATCTGCTGCATCGACGACAGCATGTCCTCGAGCGTGAAGCTCCCCTTGCGGACCTGCTCCTCGAGCTTCTTCGCCTGCTTCTCGTCGAAGGCATCCTGCGCGCGCTCCACGAGCGTCATCACATCGCCCATGCCCAGGATCCGGCCCGCGAGGCGGTCCGGGTAGAACACCTCGAGCGCGTCGGTCTTCTCGCCCGTGCCCAGGAACTTGATCGGGATCCCGGTGACGGCGCCGATCGACAGCGCGGCGCCGCCGCGGGCGTCGCCGTCGATCTTGGTCATGATCAGGCCGGTCACGTTCACGGCCGCGGCGAACCCCTGGGCGACGGTGACAGCCTCCTGCCCCGTCATCGCGTCGACGACGAGCAGCGTCTCGACGGGCCGGGTGGCGGTTGCGACGGCACGGATCTCGTCCATCAGCGCGTCGTCGATGGTCAGCCGGCCGGCGGTGTCGAGGATCACGGTGTCGCGCCCGATGCGCTTGGCGTGCTCGACGCCCTGGCGGGCGATCTCGACCGTGGGCGTCCCGGCGGGCGCGCGGTAGACGGCGATGTTCAGGCCCTTGCCGAGCGTCTCGAGCTGGTCGGCCGCGGCGGGTCGGTACGGATCCGCGGCGACGAGCAGCGGCTGGCGGCCGAGCTTCACGACGTGCTTCGCGAGCTTGGCCGCGGTCGTGGTCTTGCCCGAGCCCTGGAGGCCGACGAGCGCCACCACCGCCGGGTTGCCGACGAGGTGGAACGTCCGGTCGCCGGCGGACAGCAGCGCCGTCAGCTCCTCGTTGACGATCTTCACGACCTGCTGGCCGGCCGTCAGGCTCTCGAGGATCTCGGCGCCGAGGGCTCGTTCGCGGACGCGGGCCACGAACTCCTTGACGACCTTGAAGTTGACGTCGGCCTCGAGCAGGGCCAGCCGCACCTCGCGCATCGCGGCGTCGACGTCCGCCTCGGTCACGCGGCCACGACCGGTCAACCCGGCGAGGGTCTTGCGGAGGCGATCGCTGAGGCTGTCGAACATGCGGTGACGGCGACCCTTGACGTGGTGGATGCCGCGCGGCGGACGCCGGCGGGTGGTGCGCGGGTTCTGGCGACACCGAGGCGTGCGGAGTGTACGGCATGCCCCGGGTGAGCGCCCTCGGCGAGCGACCGCGTGTGTACCCTCCCGCGATGACCGCACAGCCGTTGGCCGAGCCCGAGGCGCCCACGCCGCCGCCGCCTGTCGACGGCGGGACGACGCCGCCGCTGCGCCGCAACCGCGCGTTCGTGCTCGTGTGGACGGCAGCGACGATCTCGGTCTTCGGGTCGTTCGTCACCCGGATCGCGCTGCCGTTCGTGGCCATCGAGACGCTGCACGCGGGCCCGATCGAGGTCGCGATCCTGCGCGCGCTGGAGCTCGTCGCCGCGTTGCTCGTCGGGTTCGTCGCGGGCGCGTGGGTCGACCGGCTGCGACGCCGGCCGCTGATGATCTGGGCCGACGTCGGGCGGGCGGTGCTGCTCGGCTCGATCCCGGTCGCGGCCGTCGGCGGCTGGCTCTCGCTGGCGCAGGTGTTCCTCGTCGCGAGCGTCGCCGCGGTGTGCACGACGTTCTTCGACGTGGCCGACAAGGCGTACCTGCCGACGGTGGTCCCGAGGCGCGATCTCGTGCGCGCGAACGGTGCGCTCGCCGCGACCTCGAGCGCCGTCGAGTTCGTCGCGTTCGGCGCCGCCGGGTTCCTCGTCCAGGCGCTGACGGCCCCGATCGCGATCCTCATCGATGCCGCGTCGTTCGTCGCGTCGGCCGGGCTGCTCGGGGCGATCCGACGGCCGGAGCCGGCGCCGCCGCCGCCCGAGGAGCGCGAGCCGATCGTGACGGAGATCGCGGCCGGGATGCGCGTCGTCGCCCACGACCCCATCCTGCGCGGGCTGCTGTGGGGCACGATCGGGCTGTCGGCAATGTGGGGCGTGTTCGGCTCGACGTGGCTGCTGTTCGCGAACGGCGAGCTGCGGCTCGATGCGGCCGTCATCGGCGTCGTCGCGGCGCTCGGCGGGTTCGGGTCGCTGATCGGTGCGCTGCTCGCCGCGCGGGCGGCAGCCCGGTTCGGGCTCGGCCCGCTGGTCGTCGGGTCGCTGCTGATGGCAGGCGTCGGCAACCTGCTCATCCCGCTCGCGCCCGCCGGCGCGCCGCTCGTTGCCGTGGCGTTCCTCGTCGGCCAGCAGCTCATCGGCGACACCGCCGTCACCGTGTTCGACGTGACGGAGCTGTCGATGCGCCAGTCGCGTGTCGGCGACCGGCACCTGGGCCGGGTCAACGCGACCGTCCGCGTCGTCATGGTCATCGCGCAGCTCGGCGGGACCATCCTCGGCGGCCTCGTCGGCGAGGCCGTCGGCCTGCGCGTCGCCGCCTTCCTCGCACCCGCCTTCGCCGTCGTCGGCGCGATCGGGCTGTGGTCCTCGCCGGTCCGGCACATGGGCCGGCGCGAGCGATAGCGCCTATTCGAAGAGCGCCTCGACGAACGACTGCGGGTCGAACGGGAGGAGGTCGTCCGCCTGCTCCCCCACCCCGACGAACCGCACCGGGACGCCGAGGTCGTGCTCGATCGCGAACACGATGCCGCCCTTCGCCGTCGAATCGAGCTTCGTCAGCACCACGCCCGTGAGCCCGACCGCGCCGTGGAACGCCTTTGCCTGCGCGAGCCCGTTCTGGCCCGTCGTGGCGTCGAGCACGAAGAACGTCTCCACGCGCGCGCCCGGGATCCGCTTGTCGATGACGCGGCGGACCTTGGCCAGCTCGTCCATGAGGTTCGACTTGGTGTGCAGCCGGCCGGCCGTGTCGGCGATCACGATGTCGGCACGGCGGGCGACGGCGGCGTCGAGCGCGTCGAACACGACGGCCGCCGGGTCGGCGTTGGGGGCGTGGGCGACGATCTCGGAGTTCGTGCGCTGCGCCCAGATGCGGAGCTGGTCGATCGCCGCCGCGCGGAACGTGTCGGCGGCGGCGAGCACCACGCGCCGGTCGTTGGCCCGCTCGCGCGCCGCGAGCTTGCCGATCGTCGTCGTCTTGCCGGTCCCGTTCACGCCGACCACGAGCACGATCGCCGGCGCGCCCTCGGCCGCCGGTACGGGCTCCCAGTGCTCCGCATCGCGGCTGGCGAGGAGCGCGGCGAGCTCCGCACGGATCGCCTCGGGGGCGTCGAGGTCACGCCGGCGGCGCGCCCGCTCGACGAGGTCCATCGAGAGCGCCGCGCCGACGTCGCCGGTGATCAGCGTCTCCTCGACCTCCTCCCAGTCGACGGTCCCGCCGCGTCCCAGCGCGCCGAGGAGCCGTGCCCCGAACCCGGTGCGCGATTTCTCCAGGCCCTGCTCGAGCTGCTCGCGCTCGCGCTCGCGGCGCGCCTCGTCGGCCCTCTCGGCGCTGTAGTCCGCGCCCCAGGCCCACTGGACGACGGGCTCAGGCTGCTGTCCGGAGACGATCCCGGGCACCGGGTCCGGCGGCAGGCGGAGCGGCGGCGGCTCGGGTCCCGCCTCGGCCGGCACCGCCCACTCGTCGCCGATCAGGTCGTCGGCGTCGTCATCGGGGGCCCCGGTCGTCGTTGCAGCAGGCTCGGCGCGCTCGCCGGGCTCGCCGGGTTCCGCGGGCTCCGTCGGGTCGGTCGTCGTCACCGTCGTGGTCTCGGCGTCCTCGGGCGGCGCCTTGGGCTCGTCGGCCGGGCGGTCGTCGGGCTGCGGCTGTCCACGGCGGAAGAAGCGCACGGCGACCTCCCGTCAGCCCACGCCGCCGAGGACCGGCGAGGCGTCGGTCCGGCGGTGGCTGGCGATCGCCTGGGCCTCGTCGAGCCGCAGGCTGATGACGCGGCTGACCGAGTCGTCCCCGACCGTCACCCCGTACAGGGCATCGGCCGCCTCGATCGTGCCGCGGTTGTGGGTGATCACGATGAACTGGGTCTGGCGGGCCAGCGCCCGCAGCGCGTCCGTGAACCGGCCGACGTTGGCCTCGTCGAGGGCGGCGTCCACCTCGTCGAGCACGCAGAACGGCGCCGGCCGGACCTCGAGCATCGCGAACAGCAGCGCGACCGCCGTGAGCGCGCGCTCGCCGCCCGACAGCATCGCGAGCGCCTGCGGCTTCTTCCCGGGAGGCCGGGCGGTGATCTCGATGCCCGTCGCCCCGAGGTCCTCGGGATCGGTCAGCACGAGCTTCGCGAACCCGCCGCCGAACAGCTGCCGGAACCGGGCGTCGAAGGCCACCTCGAGCGCCGCGAACGTCGTCCGGAACTGGGTTGCGATGAGGGCGTCGAGATCGGCGATGAGCGAGCGCGTGCGCGCGATCGCGTCGCGCAGGTCGCGATCCTGGGCGTCGAGGGTCTCGAGCCGATCCTTGACGGCGCGGTACTCGTCGACCGCGAACGGGTTCGCGGCGCCGAGCTCGTGGAACCGCCGGCGGAGCGTCGCGAGGCGGCCCGGCGACGGCGCCTCCAGCGCGGGCGCGTCGGACGCCCAGCGCTGGGCGAGGCGGTCCAGTGCGGCCTCGAGGGGCGCGCTGTCGGCGTCGGCGTCGTTTGGCGCCTCGGCAGCGTCCGTCGGATCGCCGCTCGGGGCGAGGTCGGCGGGTCGCGGCACGGACACGGCGGTCGTCACGGCGTCGGCGTCGGGTGCGCCCTCGTGTGCTGCGTCGACAAGGTGTCGGACACCGACCTCGCCCAGCCCGGCGAGCTCCACGAGGAGCTGCTCGCGGAGCGCATCGAGCGAGATTCGTGCCTGGAGCGCCTCGACGTCCGCGGCACGTGCGCGGTCGTCCGCCGCGCGCAACCGCTCCCGCGAGGCGGTCGCCTCGCGCTCCGCTTCCGCCAGGCGCGCGCGCTCGGCCCGGTCGTCGGCGAGGAGCGCCTCGAGCGCGTCGCGTCCAGCGGCCTCGCGGCTCACTGCCGCCGCAAGCTCCGTGGCGACGGCGTCCCGCTCCGCGGTCGCCTGGCGCTCGCGATCCGCGAGCGCGGCGAGCTCGCGGTCGGTCGCGGCCGCTCGCTCGGTCGCCATCGCGACGGCGGCCTCGGCGCGCGCGCGCCGGGAATCGGCGGTCCGTCGCGCCTGGTCACCGGCGGCAGCATCGGCCCCGAGGCGATCCCGGCGGGCGCGCAGCTCCGTCGCGCGTGCCTCCCAGGCGCCAATCGCTTCGCGATCGGCCGTCTCGCCGGCGCCGGCACCCGCTCCGGCCTCGTCGGCGGCCGACGACGCCTCGAGCGCCTCGAGGGACGCCGTGGCGCGCTCGGCATCGGCGGCGAGCCGTTCCGCCTGCGCCGCGTGCCACGCAGCCTCGCGAGCGGCCGCCTCGGTGTCGCGGCCCAGCGATCGTTCGGCGTCTTCCGCGCGACGGCGCGCCGCGACCGCGGCCGACTCCTCGGCCCGTGCGCGCTCGAGCGCGGCGCGCGCGGCCGTCGCGGCCGCCGCCGCCGCCGACGCTTCGCGGTTCGCCGACGCGGACTCGTCCTCGAGCGCGGCAAGCTCGCGCGCCAGCCGGTCGGCCTCCGCGCGCCGCTCCAGCGGCGCGTCGCCGCGCCCGAGCCGGAGCGCGACGGCGTCGACCACCGCGGATCCGTCCCGCGTCACGGCGATCCAGCCCGCGGGGAGCGCCTCCTGGAGCCGGAGCGCGGCCGCGAGGTCGGGCACCCAGGCGGCTCTCGCGAGCAGCGGCCGCACGACCTCATGGGGATCGCGCCGGACGGCGTCCGCGAGGCGGCCACCGCCCACGGCGGCGACCGCATCCTCCACGCGCCGCGTCTCGGCGTTCGAGGCGCCCGGTCCCGTTCCGGCGAGGCGTTCCCGGACGATGACGTGGCCGCGCTCGCCGGCGAGCTCGTCCGCGTGGCGACGGTCGAGCAGATACGCGCGCGCCAGGTCGCCGAGCGCCGCCTCGACGGCGGGACGCAGCGATGGTTCGACGCCCAGGTCCTCGTCGACCCGTCGACCGCCGAGCCGGCGTGCCGTGCGGGCGATCCCGCGCCGCTCCTCTTCATCGATCTGCGCGCTCACCTGCTCCAACCGGCCCCGCGCACCGGCGAGGAGCGACCCGGCCCGCGCGGCGCGCTCCGCGACGGCGGTCCGCGTCCCATCTGCCGCATCGGCCGCGGCGCGCGCGGCCTCGCGGGCCGCGGCAGCGACCGCCTCGGCCTCGGTCGTGGCCCCCAGGGTCGCGAGGGCTTCGGCGTGCCGCCCCTCGAGCGTCTGCCGCCGCGACGCCGCCTCGCTCGCGCGTGCTCGCTCCTCGGCTGCTCTCCGCTGGGCGTCGGCATGCCGCCGCCGCGCCGTCTCGGCCTCGGCCGTCCGGGCGGCCTCGGCGCGGCGCAGCGCCGCGAGCTCGTCGCCGCGCGCCCGTGACGCCGCCCGCAGCGCGCCGAGCTCGGCCAGCGCCTCGCCGAGGGCGCGGTCGGCCTCGGCGAGCGCCGCCTCGAGCTCGAGGTCCGGCTCCGGGACGGGCTCCGCGAGCGTGCGGCGGTGCGAAGCGAGATCGGCCTCCGCCGCCGCCCGCTCCTCGGCGAGCCGCTGGCGGTCACGCGCCGCCGATCCGAGCTCGCCCGCGGCCCTCGCCTCGCGCAGTCCCAGGTCGGTGAGCGCGGCGCGAGCCGCCTCGTGGATGATCCGCGCCTCGCGCTCGGCCTCGGCGCGCGCCGCCATCGAGGCCGCGACCGAGCCGACGCTGGCCTCGGCCGCCTCGAGCGCCTCCAGCGAGCGCTCCGTCTCGAGGCGCAGGCCGTCGCGCCGCCGGTCGGCCGCCGCCGCGCGGACCGCGGCCTCGTGCCACCGGGCGTGCGCCGCGGCGATCAGCGCCGCCGCCAGCTCCTCGCCGGCGGTGCTCCGCGTCGCCTGCTGCTCCGCGAGCTGACCGAGCCGGCGCGCCTGCGGCCGGAGCTCCGCCAGGATGTCCTCGACCCGCGCGAGGTTGCCCTCGGCCTCGGCCAGCTGCTCCTCGGCCTTGCGCCGGCGCCGCTCGTGGCGCCGCACGCCCGCGACCTCCTCGAACAGCGGCCGTCGCTCCTCGGGCCGCAACGCGAGGGCCTGGTCGACCATCCCCTGGCCGATGAACAGGAACGCGTTCTCGGCGAGGTTCGCGCTGTCGAGCAGGTCCGCGAGGTCGCGCAGCCGGACCCGCTGCCGGTTCAGCAGGTAGTCGTTCTCGCCGGACCGATACAACCGCCGCTCGACCTCGACGACCGAGTACTCGACCGGGAGCAGCGCATCGGCGTTGTCGAGCACCAGCACGACATCGGCCATGCCCTGCGCCGAGCGCTTCTCGGAGCCCGCCCAGATCACGTCCTCGCTGCGCCGGATGCGGAGCGAGCGGCCCTGCTCGCCGAGCGCCCACCGCAGCGCGTCCGCGAGGTTCGACTTGCCGGACCCGTTCGGTCCCACGACGGCGCTGATCCCGGGCCCGAACTCGACGAGCGTCCGCTCCGCGAACGACTTGAACCCCTGGACGCGGAGGCCGAGGAGCCGCGCGGGACCGGTCACGAGCCGCGGCCGGCGGCGTCGCGCTCTCGCTCGGCGGAGACGAGGGTGTCGATCGCGCGCCCGGCCTCGAGCTCGGCGTCGGCCGCATCGCGCTGGGCCGCGGCCGCCTCCGCCATGTCGGTCGCGGCGTCCCGTGCGTCGGCGGCAGCCGCGAGCCGCGCGGCCCGCGCCGCGAGCCGCTCCTCGCGGAGGGCGTCGAGCGCCTGCGCGGCGGCGGAGGTCTCGGCGACCCGGCGCGACGGCCCCTCGCCGACGCCGAGCACCCGCCCGTCGACGGCGACCTCGATCCGGAACTGCTTCTCGTGGTCCGGCCCGACGGCCTCGACGAGGTGGTAGACCGGGCGGTCGCCCGAGATCCGTTGCGTGTGCTCCTGGAGCCGGCTCTTGGGACTCTTGAGCGTCGTGATCGCGGCGTCGGCCGTCAGCTCGTCCGCCGCCCACGCGTGGATCCAGTCGCGCGCGGCGTCCCAGCCGAGGTCCAGGTAGATCGCGCCCATCAGGGCCTCGAACGCCGAGGCGAGCAGGGACGGGCGGACGCGCCCACCGCGCTGCGCCTCGCCCTCGCCGAGGAGCAGGAACGAGCCGAGATCGAGCCGGGCGGCGAGGTGCGCGAGGCCCGGCGTCGAGACGATCGACGCGCGGCGCGCGGACAGGACGCCCTCGTCGTCGGCGGGATGGCGCCGGTACAGGAACTCGGAGATGGCGAGGCTCACCACCGCGTCACCCAGGAACTCGAGCCGCTCGTTGTGGCCACGCGCCGCGTCAGGATGCTCGTGGAGCCAGCTGCTGTGGACGAGCGCCTGCGCGAGCAGGTCGCGATCGCGGATGGGGAGCCCGAGGCGCTCGATCAGCGCGTCGGCCAGGTGCATGTCGCCCCGGGAGGGGCCGCCTAGGACGACCGCTCGTCGATGTAGTCGACGGCGTCCTGCACGGTGCGGATCTTCTCGGCGTCCTCGTCCGAGATCTCCGTCCCGAACTCCTCCTCGAGGCTCATGATGAGCTCGACGAGGTCCAGGGAGTCGGCGTTCAGATCGTCGACGAACGAGGCCTCCGGGGTCACTTCCGCCTCGTCGACACCCAGCTGCTCGATGACGATCTTCTTCAGCCGATCGTAGGTGGTGGCCACTGACTCCCTCCTCAAACCGGGGTGTTGTCCCGTCGGGATGCATCCAAGTCCCGGGCGACACGCCCCAGGACGCCGTTCATGAGCCGTCGCATCGGATCGCCGGAGTACGTTCGAGCGAGCTCGACCCATTCGGCTATGGCCACCCGGGCCGGCGTCGCGGGCGAGTGTAGCACCTCGCATAGGCCGCAACGGAGCAGCGCGCGGTCCATCCGGGCGAGCGAGACGACGGGATACTGGGGTGCGACGGACGTGATCCGCGCGTCCAGCTCGTCGCGATGATCGACGACGTTGCCGACGAGCTCGCGCGCCAGCGCGACCGTCTCGGCGTCGCCCTCGGTCGCCAGGTGACGCTCGAGGATCGCGTCCGCCGTCCGCTGTCCGAACTCCGCCTCGAACACCGCCGCGAGCGCGAGCCGCCGGCCGGCGCGCCGGCTGCGGGCCCGGTCCTCGCCGGCGTTGCGGGGTCGGCCGGGCTCAGGCCCCGACGCCATCGACCAGCACGGTCACGCCGTCGAGCTCCATGCCGAGCAGCCGCTCGACGGCCCCGGCGACGGCGTCCCGGACCTGGGTCGTCAGTGGCGCGAGGCGCTGACGCGGCCGCGCGACGAGCCACACCGTCACGTGAACACGGCCGTCGTGCACCCGGATGCGGACCGGGGACCCGCCGAGGATGTCGCGCCAGCGGGGACCACCGCGGCCCAGCCGGAGCACGCCCGGGACCTCGAGCGCGGCGAGCCGCACGGTCTCCCGGATGACGGTGGGCGCGACGCTCAGCGACGACATCAGAAGGTCGAGTCGGAGGTGACGACGTCCGCGAGATCGCCGGCGCCGGGACCCGCGGTGGACGCGGGCGTGGCGGCCGGGGGCTCGTCGGCGTGCGGAGCATCGGCGGCGTCCGCGGGTGCCGTGCCCTGGGACCTCAGCGCCTCGGCGATCCGCTCCGGCACCCGCTCGCGTGCGGTGGTCGCGGCGACGCGAACGCCGTGCTCGATCATCCGCCGCCGGGCCCGGCCGTGCGTGATGATCACCGCCCCGCGGACGCCCAGGAGGGGCGAGCCGCCCACCACCTCGTAGTCGAAGATCCGCCGGATCCGCGAGATCGACGGCCGCAGCAGGAGGTACGCGAGCCGGCCGCGCAGGCCGCCCTGGAACTCGGCCCGCAGCAGGTCGAAGATGAACCCCGACAGGCCCTCGAAGAACTTGATCACCACGTTGCCGAGGACGGCGTCGCACACGACGACGTCCGCCATCTGCGCCGTCAGGTCCTTGCCCTCGACGTTGCCGATGAAGTTCAGGTCGGTCCCGTCGATCAGCTCCGTGGCGCCCTGGATGCGGGCATCGCCCTTCCCCTTCTCCTCGCCGATCGAGAGCAGCGCGACGCGCGGCCGATCCACGCCCAGCACGCGCTCGCTGAAGATCGCCCCCATGCGCGCGTACTGCGCGAGGTTCTCGGCGGTGGAATCCGGATTCGCGCCGATGTCGAGCAGCACGAACGGCCGATCGCCGCCGACCATCTGGACCGCGAGGGCGGGCCGGTCGACGCCGCGCAGCCGCCCCAGCCGCAGCACCGCCGCCGCCATCCCGGCCCCCGTGTGGCCGGCGGTGATCACGGCGTCCGCCTCGCCCTTGCGGACGAGGTCCATCGCCACGAGGATCGAGGCGTCCTTCTTCTCGCGAAGCGCGAGCGCTGGCTGCTCGTGCATGCCCACGACCTCGGTCGCGTGCACGGTGCGGACGTTTCCGGGCCGGTCGCGCACGTACGGCGCGAGGACGGCGTCCGGGCCGACCAGGATGATCGTGTCCTCGGGATGCGCCCTCGCGTATGCGAGCGCACCCGGGACGACCTCCGGGGCGCCGTGGTCGCCGCCGACGGCATCGACGGCGACGCGGACCCCGCCGCGTACCGGCGCCGAGCTGGCGGGACCGTCAGGCGCGGTCACCCGATTACGCGGACTCCTCGCCCGCGGACGACCCGCCGGCAGGCTTCAGGTCGATGGCCTGCCGGCCGTTGTACCAGCCGCACGCCGGGCACACGCGGTGCGGCAGCTTCGGCTCGTGGCAATGCGGGCACTCGACGAGCGTCGGCAGGCTGATGGCGAGGTGGCTCCGCCGCTCCATCTGCCGGGCGTGAGCGACCTTTCGCTTCGGCACACCCATGTGGGTTGAGGCTCCTTCGTTGGCTGGGGCCGCGGGCGACCCGCGAGACGATCCGGTGACGTTGGGCCCAAGCGCTCCCGGGGCGCGCTGACGCGCGGTCCCACGGGCGAAGGCCGGAGCGGGAGTCTACCCGCTCTCGTCGTCCCCGTCGAACCGGAAAGCCTTGAGCGCCTCGAGCCGCGGATCGATCGGGCCGTCGTCATGGCCGTGCCCCGGCTCGAGCCGCTGGCCGCACTCGGGGCACAGGCCAGGGCAGTCGGGCTCGCACAGCGGCGCGATCGGCTCCTTGAGGCTGATCGCCTCGGCGACCAGCGGCCGAAGCTCGAGCTCGTGGTGGTCGGTGAGGCGTGGCGTGTCGAGGTCCTCGCCCTCCTCGAGTCGCACCGGCTGGCCGGTGACGAGGTCGATCGACGGCAGGATCTCCTCCTTGATCCGCAGGTCGATCGGCGTCACGACCGGCCGCAGGCAGCGGGCGCACTCGCCCGCGAGCGCCGTGTGCAGCCGGGCGTCGACGAGCAGGCCGCGGTTCGTCCGCGAGAGACGGACGGTGCCGTTCACGGGCTCGGTCAGCCGGAGGTCCTCACCGGGATCCACGTCGACGCCCTCGACGTCGAAGTCGCGGAGGGTTCCCGGCGGCTCGGCCATGAGCCCGGACACGGCGAAGGTGAGCGGGTCGCCGTGGGTGTCCACGGGGCGGCGGTGCGCGCCGGGCTCGCTCATCGGTGGACGGCGGTCGGCGCCCCCGCTTCGACGTCGTCGTCATACCCGTCCGGCGCGTAGCCGTCGTCGATGGCGGCGGTGTCCGGCTCCGGCTCGGGCCGCGAGGCGGCCCGGCGCTCCTCGAGCATCGAGATCCCACGCTGGATCCCGCCGAGCGTCCGGCCGACCTCCGCCTCGAGGGCCGACAGCACGCCCGCGGCGTAGTCGTCGGCGCCCTGGCGGACCTGCGCGGCGTCGTCTTCGGCGGCCGCGATGATCCGCCGGCTCTGGTCCTCGGCGGCCTCGGTGAGGCCGCGCTCGTCGATGAGGTACGCCGCCTGCTCCTGGGCGCGGCCGACGATGCGCTCGGCCTCCTCCTGGGCCTTGTCGATGATCCGCTCGCCCTCCTGGTTGATGCGCTTCGCGGCGCGCACCTCCTCGGGCACGGCGACACGCAGCTCGTCGATCAGGTTGAGGGCCGCGTCACGGTCGATGATGGCGTTGCGCGTCAGCGGGAGCGGCTTGCCGTTCGCGATCAGCGACTCGAGCCGCTCGACGAGGAAGATGATGTCCAGCGGACCGCCTCCCTGGGGCTCGGCGCCCCGGCGGGGCGTTGGCCGATTATGGCACGCGCTTCCGGATCAGGACCTCGCCGCGGTGTCGCCCGGGCGGGGGAATCGCTCGTCGAGGGCGGCCGCGGCCGCGGCCGGGACCATGCCCCGCACGTCGCCCCCGAACTGCGCGATCTCCTTGACCAGGCTCGAGCTGATGTACGAGTGCTCCAGCGAGGTCATGAAGAACACGGTGTCGACGTCGGGGGCGAGGACCGCGTTGTTGTGGGCGAGCTGGAGCTCCGCCTCGAAGTCGCCGATCGCCCGCAGGCCGCGGACGAGGAATGCGGCGCCGGTCCGATGGCAGAAGTCCACCGTCAGCCCGTCGAAGGCATCGACGTCGATGCGACCGTCGAGGTCGGGCTCCGAGGCGAGCGCGGCGCGGATCACGGCGATCCGGGTGTCCGCGTCGAGCAGCGGCGCCTTGCGCGGGTTGCCCAGGACCGCGACGACGACCCGATCGAACACGCGCGACGCGCGGCGGACGACGTCCAGGTGGCCATCGGTGATCGGATCGAACGAGCCGGGATAGACCGCGATCCTCACCCCTCGCCCGCCTCCTCGCCCGCTGCCGCGCGCCGGTAGAACGTCAACGCCGTCTCGCCGAACCGGCGCTCGCGCTCGGACGCCAGCATACCGACGCGCGCCGGCGGGGCGTCGCGCCAGAAGTGCTTCGCGACGACGACGCCCTCGGCGGCCACGAGCGGCCCGGCGAGCTCGAGGGCGCGGACCAGCGCCGCGGTGTCCTCGTACGGCGGGTCGACGAGGACGACATCGAACGCCGGCGACGCCGGATCGCGCGCCGCGTCGACCAGCCACGCGATGGCCTCGCGGCGGACGACCCGCGCCCGATCGTCCACGTTCGCGCGACGCAGGTTCTCGGCGATCGTCCGGACGGCGCCGGCGTCGCGCTCGACGAGGACCGCGTCGGCGGCGCCGCGGGACAGCGCCTCGATCGCGCCGGCGCCGCTGCCCGCGAACAGGTCGAGCACGCGCGCGCCGTCGAGCCACGGCTCGAGGGTGCCGAACAGCGTCTGCTTGACGCGGTCGGTCAACGGCCGGGTCCCGGGTCCCGGCGCCGCGAGCCGGACGCCGCGCGCGGACCCCGCGATCACCCGGCCGGCGTCGGCCATGTCAGGCCGCGCTCGCCGGGTCGCCCGCGTACACGCGCGCGAGCCACCCGTTCGCGAGCTCGCCCGCGAGCGCCTCGTCGCGCGCCGCGAGCCGCCCTGTGTCGTCGAGCCGCCGTTCCGCCCATGCGCGGGCGTGCGTCGCGAGCTCGCGGTGCTCGAGGCTGCTCATCGTCGCGACCCGCAGGCGGGGCAGCCCGCTCTGTGCCAGGCCGAGGACGTCGCCCTCGCGCCGGAGCTCGAAGTCGCGCTCCGCGAGCTCGAAGCCGTCGGTCGTCGACGCGACCGCCTTCAATCGCTCCCACTCCGTCGACCCCTCGGCCGCCGTCGTCACGAGCACGCAGAACGACGGGTCGGTGCCGCGACCGACGCGGCCGCGGAGCTGGTGGAGCTGCGCGAGCCCGAACCGCTCCGCCCCCTCGATGACCATCATCGTCGCCTGCGGGACGTCGACCCCCACCTCGACGACCGTCGTCCCGACCAGGACGTCGACGTCGCCATCGCGGAAGCGCGCCATCTCGGCGTCCCGATCGGCCGGCTTGAGCCGCCCGTGGACGAGCCCGACGCGCAGCGGCGCGAGCAGGTCGCCGAGCCGGGCATGCTCGGCCTCGGCCGCAGCGGCCCACGCCGTCTCGACGTCCTCGTCGGGCAGGTCGTCGTCGCCGGCCCAGCCGGCATCGCCCGCGTCCTCGCCGCCGGCGGCCTCCTGGGTGCCGATCCTAGGCACCACGACGAACGACCGCCGGCCCGCCGCGGCCTCCTCACGCACGCGGTCCCACGTGCCGTCGAGGTCGTCGGGCCGCCGGATGCCGGTCCGCACCGGGATCCGCCCCGTCGGGGCGGCGCGGAGCGTCGAGACGTCGAGGTCGGCGTACAGGACCTGGCCGAGCGTTCGCGGGATCGGCGTCGCGGTCATGAGCAGCACGTGCGGCGCGCCGCGCCGGGCCTTGGCCTCGAGCGCGCCCCGCTGCTCGACGCCGAACCGGTGTTGCTCGTCGACGACGGCGAGGGCGAGGTCCTCGAAGGCCACCGCGTCCTGGAGCAGCGCGTGCGTCCCGACGACGACCTGGGCCTGGCCCGTCCGGATCGCCTCGATCGCCCGGCGCCGCGCATCGGCAGGCAGCGAGCCCGTCAGCAGCACGACCGGCACGCCGACCTCCTCGAGGAGCCCGGCGACGGTCTCCAGGTGCTGGCGCGCGAGCAGGTCGGTCGGCGCGAGCAGCGCCCCCTGGCGGCCGGCCAGCGCCGCGGCCGCGAGCGCCCAAGCCGCGACGGCCGTCTTGCCCGACCCGACGTCGCCCTGCACGAGACGCAGCATCGGAACGGCGCGGGCGAGGTCCGCGCGGATCTCGTCGATCGCCTGGGCCTGGTCGGTGGTGAGGGCCGCGTCGTGGCCCAGCCGGTGGCCGATCGCGGCCTCGATCGAGGCACGGACGCGGCCGTCGTCGGCATCCGCCACGTCGACGGGCGTGGTGATCGACCGGCCGCGCGCCCGCCGGCGGCCCACCATGCCGAGCTGGAGCGCCAGGAGCTCGTCGAAGGCGAGCCGGCGCAGCGCGGCGTCGCGCGCCTCGAACGTCTGCGGGTAGTGCGCCGCCTCGAGCGCCTCGCCGATCGCCGGCAGCCCTTCGTCGCTCGCGATCTCGGCGGGCAGGTACTCGGGATACGCGTCGCCGGCCGCGTCGAGGGCGGCCCGCATCGCGCCCCGCAGCCGGTTGGCCGTCAGCCCCGAGGTCAGGCGGTAGACGGGAACGATGCGGCCGACGTGGAGCAGGTTCGACGCATCGGCCGCCTGGAACTCCGGGCCCTCGAAGACGATGCCGCCCTGGCGGTGCTTGATCCGTCCCGAGACGAGCAGCTCGTCGCCCGCCTTGACGCGGCGCTCGATGAACCGGCGCCCGAACCAGGTCGCGGTCGCGAAGCCGGACCCGTCCGCGAGATGGGCGGTGACGACCTGGACGCGGCGCCGCCACGTCTGCTGCACCCCGATGTCGAGCACCGTGACCCGCGCCGACGCGACGGTCCCGTCGTCGAGGTCGCGCAGCTCCGCGAGCCGCCGGAGCTCGCGCAGGTCGTCGTAGCGGCGGGGCAGGTGGAACAGCAGGTCGCGGACGCTGTCGAGACCGAGACGTCGAGCGGATCGGCGGAGCCCGGCGACCTGCGGGATACCCGAGAGGCCGACCGGCGCCGCCAGCACCGCTGCGGGATCGGCCGGCGGTGCGGTCGCGGCCCCGGGCCGCAGCGACCGGCTCCCGCGCGGCGCCGCGGCGCGGTTCCTGGCGTTCACTCCGCGGAGATCAGGTACCGGTAGTGCGGCTGCCCGCCGTGCGCGAGCTCGACCCCCTCGAGCCCCGGCGCCGCCGCCTGGATCCGCCTGGCGAGCGACTCGGCCGCCTCGAGGGTCGCGTCCTCGCCGTAGTAGATCGTCACGAGGCCGAACCCGGGCGACAGCCGGCCGAACCCGGCGAGCACCGCCTTCTCCGGGTCGTTGTCCACGGCCAGCAGCCCGTCGTCCGGGTCGAGCACGATCGTCTGCCCCTTGCGCACCCGCGTCCCGCTGACGGTCGCGTCCCGGATCGCCTCGGTGACCTGCATCGTCTGGAGGGCGCGCCCGGCCTTGCTCATCGCCGCGGCGTTCTCGGACGGCGACGCCGCCGGGTCGAGCTCCATCAGCGCGGCGACGCCTTCGGCGCAGTTGCGGGTGGCGACGACGTGGACCGGGCAGTCGACCATCGACGCCACCTGCCGCGCGGCGAGGACGACGTTCGGGTTGTTGGGCAGCAGCAGCAGCTCGTCGGCCGGCGTCGCCTCGATCGCCGCCAGCAGCTCCCCCGTCGACGGGTTGGCCGAGGGACCCCCGTGGACGATCCGGAACACGCCGTACTCGCGGACGTGCGCCGCGACGTCCGTGAGCAGCGTCGCCAGGCCCTCCGAGGGCGCGACGGCGATCACCCCGAACGGCAGCCGCATCGCGGGCAGCGCCCCGGGGTCCCGCTCGTCGAGCGCGTGCTCATGCCCGCCGGCCGACCGGATCGCCGGCGCGCCGCCCACCATCGCCGGGATCGCGTGGCCGACCCCGATGAACGCCGCGACTCGCGCCTCGCGGACCTCCTGCGCCTGCCCGTCGAGGTTCTCGACCGTGATCCGCGACAGCAGCCCGAGCCCGAGCCCGTACGCGATGACGGCGTCGGGCCGGAGGTTGTGCACGTGGACCTTGACCATGTGCTCGTCGCCCGCGACGAGGACGGAGTCGCCGATGGTCTCGAGGTGCGCCTGGATCGCCGCGACGTCGAGTGCCCGGCCGCGGCGGGGCCGCAGCAGGTACACCGTCTCGTAGCCGTAGGCGGTCTCGTCGCTCGCCGTCGTGGGGCGGTCGGCGGCCGCGACGTCCTGGCGTGCGGGCGCGCCGACGGGGTCGGCGGATGGCTCGGCTCCAACGGCGGTCGGCGCGGTCGCGGCTCGTCCGCGGGCCGCTTCGAGCGCGCCCTCGAGCAGCCGGAACAGCCCCTGGCCACCCGAGTCCACCACGTGCGCCTCGCGCAGGACGGCGAGCAGCGACGGCGTCCGGGCGACGGACCGCTCGGCGGCCTCGACGGTCGCCGCGAGCACGGACACGAGGTCGTTGTCACGCTCGGCCGCCTCGACCGCTCCGGTCGCGGCCTCGCGGATCACCGTGAGGATCGTGCCCTCGACCGGGCGCGCGACCGCCTTGTACGCCTGCTTCGAGCCGGTGTCGATGGCGTGCGCGAGGTCGAGGCCGTTGAACCGCCGCTTGCCGGCGAGGGCTTCCGCGATGCCGGCGAGGATCTGGCTGGAGATCACCCCGGAGTTGCCGCGGGCGCCCATCAGCGCGCCGAAGCTCGCAGCGTGGGCCACGGCCGCGGCGTCGGCATCCGGCCCGGCGCGGTCCGCCTCGTCCAGCGCCGCGCGGACGGTGGCGAGCATGTTGGTCCCGGTGTCGCCGTCGGGCACCGGGAACACGTTGAGCGCGTTGACCTCGTCGACGTGCGCCTCGAGGTTCGCGACCGCGCTCCGGAACGCCGCGAGGAACCCCGCACCGTCACAGGCGCGCACCGCCATCAGGCGACGTCCGACCCGCTCGCCGCGAGGTCCGCCGTGCCGGGCCGCGCCGGGCCGGGCGCCGGGCTCGGCGAGCTCGCGTGCTCGTGTTCCAGGCGGCCGATCCGGATCCGGACGATCGACGGCTCCCGACCGACCGCGTGGCGCAGCGTGTAGCGCACCGACGACTCCACCTGGCGTGCGACCTCCGCGATCGGGAGACCGTACCCGACCGACAGGCGGAGGTCGACGACGAGCTCGCCGTCGAGGCCGACGCGCAGCCCGGGCGTCGCGAGGCCGAGACGCTCCAGCAGCCGGCCGAGCGGGCCGCCGCCGGCGAACCCGGTCACGCCGTACGCGCCGAGCGCCGCCGTCCGGACGAGGTCGCGGATCGCCCGCCTGGTGACGAGCGACCGGCCGGCCAGGGGTTCGTGGGTCACGCGGTCGAGGGCTCCTCCCGGGGCGGTGGCCGGCACCGCGAGTCGTGGCAGCCCGCTCCGGGACGGCCGGAGGGCCGTGCTACGATACCAGCCTGCTCGCGCCGGTCCGGCCGGTGTGCGCCCGTCTCCTGCTCGTTTCGAAGGATCACAACCGTCATGGCACGTGCCTGCGCCATCTGTGGCAAGGCCTCCATGGGCGGGTTCAACCCCCAGTCGTCGGGGATGAACCGCGTCCGGGCCCACCGCCGCTACCAGCCGAACCTCCAGCTCACGACGCTCACCGGTAAGAACGGCGCGCCCGACAAGGTGCTCGCCTGCACCCGGTGCCGCCGGACGCTCACCAAGAGCGCCCGCTAGCCTCGTCGTCGGCGGGGCGCCTGGCCCCGCGGAGCACCCTCGCCCGAGCCGGCGGTCGTCACCGCCGGCTTTGCTGTGTCTGGCCTCCCGCGGTGTCGAGCCAGATCGTGAACGGCCCGTCGTTCACCAGCTCCACCGCCATCTCCGCGCCGAACTCGCCGACGCCGACGCGGACGCCCTGCGCCTCGATGCCGGCCGCGACCCGCCGCCACAGCGTCCGGGCGAGGTCCGGGTCCGCGGCGTCCGTGAAACCGGGGCGGCGCCCGCGGCGGGTGTCGGCGTACAGCGTGAACTGGCTGACCACGAGTGCCTCGCCGCCCGCCTCGAGCAGCGAGCGGTTCGTGCGCCCGTCCTCGTCGCGGAACACGCGCAGCTCGCAGATCCGTCGCGCGAGGGCGTCGGCGGTCGGTTCGTCGTCCTCGTGGCCGACGCCGAGCAGCACGAGCAACCCCGGCCCGATGGATCCGGTCACCCGCTCACGGACGCGCACCTCCGCGCGCGTCACCCGCTGCAGGAGCGCGCGCACGCCCCGCTAGCCCGCGACCGTCGCGCGGCGGGCCGCATCCGCGATCGACCGGATCCTGCTGAGCTCCGCCGCCATGTCCGGGGCGCGGAACAGCGCCGAGCCGACGACGATCACGTCCGTGCCGCCGCGCCCGATGACCTCCGCGGTCTCGCGCTTGCCGCCGCCGTCCACCTGGATCTCGCACGCGCCGTCCGGTGCGAGCCAGTCACGCGCCGCGGCAAGCTTGGCGTCCGCGACGTCCGCCATGAACGCCTGGCCCCCGAACCCGGGCTCGACGGTCATCACCAGGACGATGTCGAGGAGGTCGCGATACGGCTCGAGGGCGGCGAGTCCCGTCTTCGGCTTGACGGACAGGCCCGCCGCGCGGCCGGCGTCGCGGATGCGCTCGAGCGCGGGACGGATCTGGGGCGCGTCGACCTCGACGTGGAACGTGATCGAGTCGCAACCCGCGTCCAGGAACTGGTCGGTCCAGCGGCCGGGCTCGGAGATCATCAGGTGGGCATCGAACGGGAGTGCGGTGACGGCCCGCACGGCCTCGATCGTCTTCCAGCCGAAGGTCAGGTTGGGCACGAAGTGGCCGTCCATCACGTCGAGGTGGATGCGGTCGGCGCCCGCGGCCTCGGCGCGCCGGATCTCGTCGCCCAGGGCACCGAGGTTCGAATCGAGGATGCTCGCCGCGATCCGGACGTCGGCGGGCCGGCGGCCGGCGTCGGTCGTCATTCCCCCACCCCCGCCGGAACGGGCTCGGCGCTGCGTTCGCCGCGCAGGGCCGCCGCGCTCTGCGCGACGAGTCGCTCGCGGCGCCGCCTGACGACGATCGGCGGCGCCTCGCCGGCGTGCTCCGCGGCGAGCTGGCCGCAGGCCGCGCCGATCTCCGTCCCGCGGTTGCGCCGGATGGTGGTCGCGATGCCGGCGGCTCGGATGCGCGCGGCGAACGCGTCGATCCGCTCGGGCGAGGAACCCGTCCACGGCGTGTGCGCGACCGGGTTCATCGGGATCAGGTTGACGTGCGCATGGTCGCCCCGGAGGAGCGCCGCGAGCGCGTCGGCGTCGGTGTCGGTGTCGTTGATGCCGGCGATCATCGTCAGCTCGTAGGTCACCCGGCGGCCCGTCGCCGCGGCATGGTCGCGCGCCGCGGCGACGACCTCCTCGACCGGCCAGCGCCGGTTGAGGGGCACGAGAACGTCCCGCAGCGCGTTCCTCGCCGCGTGCAGGCTGACGGCCAGGGTGAACTGCGGCCCGAGCGCCGTCAGCCGCCGGATCCCGGGCACGACGCCCGACGTGCTGAGCGTGATGTGCCGCGCGCCGAGCCCGAACCGCGCCTTGTCGTTCAGGGCCTCGATCGCCTCGAGGACCCGGTCGAGGTTGAGCAGCGGCTCGCCCATGCCCATGAAGACCACGTTCGTCAGCCGGCGGCCGTCGTGCGCGAGATGCCTGGCGGCGTGGCGCACCTGGTCCACGATCTCGGCCGTCTCGAGGTCGCGCTCCATGCCGAGCTCGCCGGTCGCGCAGAACGGGCAGCCGACGGCGCACCCCGCCTGCGAGCTGATGCACAGCGTGTGCCGCTCCCGCGAGGCAGCGCGGGCCGGGTAGTGCATGAGCACCGACTCGATCAGCAGGCCGTCGGACACGGTGTGCAGCGCCTTCTCGGTCAGCCCGCCGTCGGCCGGACGCACCTCGGTGTCCGCGATGGTGTCGAAGCGGAACGCGCCGGCCAACGCCGCCTTGACGTCGGCGGACAGTGTGGTGATCGCGTCGAACGTCGTCTCGCTGCCGCGCCACGTCGCGTCGAGGACCTGTCGCGCCCGGTATGCGGGCAGGCCGCGCTCCGCGAACCAAGCGCCGAGGGCATCCGGCGGCAGCCCCGCGATCCCCGGGCGGGGGTCGCGGGCGCGCGCGGCGGACGGGGCGCCGCGGAGCCCGAAGGCGGCGGGGCCGGCGACGGCGTGGGACGTGGTCATCGCGGCGATTCTGACACGGGCGCGGCGCGCGTCGTCGCGCGAGCGGCCGGCTGTCGGTTCAGCGACGGCCGCGGAGCCAGTCCTCGCCGCGCATCGGCTTCCGGCCCTCGGGCGTGACGCGCTCCAGGACGAGGCGACCGGCGGCCGTCGCGAGCGCCGGCTCGCGGCCCTCGACGACGATCGCTCCCGGCACGTCGGCCGGCGCGGCGGGCGCGACCCGCGCCCTGGACACGACCAGCCGGCCCTCGGGCAGCTCGAGGTGGCTCCCGGGCCACGGGACGTAGGCGCGAACGTGTCGCTCGAGCTCCGTCGCGGTGCGCGCCGGATCCAGCCGCCCGTCCTCGCGACGGAGCGGTCGCGTCAGGATCACGCCCGCCTCGGCCTGCGGCGTCGCCGGCAGCGTGCCGTCGATCCATGCCGGCAGCGACGCGTCGAGGAGCGACGCGCCGAGCTCGGCGAGCCTCGCCTCGAGCTCCGGTGCCGTCTCGTCGCCCGCGAGCGCGACGTCCGCGCGGGCGACGACCGGCCCCGTGTCGAGGCCGGCGTCCATGCGCATCAGCGTGACCGCCGCCGTGGCGTCGCCGGCGAGGATCGTCGCGGGGATCGGCGACGCGCCGCGGAACCGCGGCAGTGCCGACGGGTGGAGGTTGAGCGCGCCGAGGCGGAGGTCGAGCAGTGGCGGCGGGACGATCTGGCCGTAGTCGGCGAGGATGGCGAGGTCGGGGCGGAGCGCGAGGATCGCCTCGATCGCATCGGGATGGCGCAGCCGGGGCGGGGTCAGGATCGGCGCCACGTGCAACGCGCGCGCGGCCTCGTCGACCGGGGTGAGCCGCCACTGCCCGCCGCGGCCGGCCTGGCGCGGGGGCGCGGTGACGACCGCGACGAGCCGGACGAGCGGATGCTCCGCGAGGCGTCCCAGGGCCGGGACGGCAAAGGCGCCGGAACCCAGGAACACGGCCCGGACACGCCCGTCGTCGGGCGGCTCCGGGCGCCCGCTCACGCCAGGGCGCTCGCCGCTCCCCGGACCTCGGCGCCGTCGTCCTCGTCGCCCTGGCCGACCGCGAGCAGCTCGTCCATGGAGTCGAGGTAGTCGATGTAGAGCTTGCCGTCGAGGTGATCGAGCTCGTGCTGGAGCGCCCGTCCGAGCAGGCCCGAGCCGGCCACCTTCACCTTCTTGCCGAAGCGGTCCTGGGCGACCACCCACACCTTCTCGCGCCGCGTGACGTAGGCGACGTAGCCGGGGATCGACAGGCAACCCTCGAGGTCGCGGTCGTCGCCGTGCGCGCGGACGATCTGCGGGTTGACGAGCTCGTACAGGTTGCCCTCGACCTCGACGACGCACGCGCGGAGCGCTTCCCCGAGCTGCGGGGCCGCGAGGCCGACGCCCGGGGCGTGACGCATCGAGTCGGTCAGGTCGTCCAGCAGCTCGTGGAGGTACTTCCCGAAGCTGTCGACGGTCTCGCCGCGCAGGCGCAGGCGCGGGTCACCGAGGAGGACGATGGGGCGGACGCTCATGCGGCGCGAGTATAGCCGAGGCGAGCGCCGCCCCCGATCGTGCTCGAGGTCAGACGCCGGTGCCCGACGTCTCCTCCGGGGACGGCTCGGCGGTGTCGCCGGCCGTGTGCCCGTTGCCCGACGAGCCGTTCGTGGAAGCGTCCGTGCCCGCCTGCGAACGGAGGTCCGCCGCGACGGCCTGCGCGCGCTCGGCGAACTTCGCGCCGTACTCGTTCGTGAGCTCGGCGGCCCGCTGTGCCGCGGGGCCCGCCTTGACGGCCGCGACGGCCGCGAGCTCGGCGGCCTTGGCGCCGATCTCCTTGGCGACCGGGGCGGCCTGCGTGGCGATCCCGCGGATCATGGACTCGAGCTGGGACATCCACTCGCGCGACTCCGCGGTGGCCTCCGAGCCGGTGTCACCGGTTTCGCCGGACCGCGAATCGCCGCTGCCCGAGCCGCTCGTCTCGCCGCTCGTGGGGTCGCTCGTCGTCCCGCTCGTCGCGTCGGCGAACGGGTCCTCGGTCGGCTGGGTGTCGCTGGGGAACTGGTCGGTCATGAGAAGCCTCCTCGCGCGGGATGGGCGCGGTCTGACGGATCGCGGTATTGGTCCCGGGCATTGTCCCATGCATCCGAAATCGGGCAGCGTGCCGAACGGCCTGCGGTTTGGGGCGCCGCCGTTACAGGAGCGACTCGGGATCGACGTCGACGCTCCACGGCGGACCGGGCGCCGGATCCAGCACGGCCACGGGATCCGTGCCGCGCAGGATGACGTTGAAGCGCCACCGGTCCCCGCGTCGGGCGACATAGGCCGGCGCCGGTCCCGCGACCTGGATGCCCAGCCCGAGCTCCGACGATCGCGTCCGCAGCCGTTCGGCGAGCGCCGTCCCCTCGGCCTCGGCCGCCTCGCGGTCCGGCAGGGCGACGGTGAGCTTCACGAGGCGCCCGAACGGCGGCGATCCGAACCGCTCGCGCAGGGCGAGCTCCTCGTCGTAGAACGAGGCCGCGTCGCCGTCGACGACCGCTCGGATCGCGCGGTGGTCGGGTCGATACGTCTGGATCACGGCCGTCCCGGGCCGGTCGCCGCGGCCCGCCCGGCCCACCGCCTGGGCGAGCAGCTGGTACGTCCGCTCGGACGCGCGCTCGTCGGGCAGGTTGAGGGCGATGTCGGCGGAGACGACGCCGACGAGCGTGACCTCCGGGATGTCGAGACCCTTGGCGACGAGGCTGGTGCCGACGAGCACGTCGGCCCGGCCCGCGGCGAAGGCGTCGAGGACGCGCTCGGCCGCGCCCTTGCGCTCCGCGACGTCCCGGTCGAGCCGGGCCACCCGGAGGCCCGGGAACCGGTCGCGGACCTCGCGCTCCACCCGCTCGGTCCCGCCGCCCAGGTAGCGGATCCGCGGCGAGCCGCACGACGGGCAGCGCGTCGCGATCGGCCACGCCCGGCCGCAGTGATGGCAGCGGAGCGTCGTGCCCGCCTGGTGATAGACGAGGGGCCGCTCGCAGTCCGGGCACGCCTGGACCGTGCCGCAGTCGCGGCACAGGACGACCGACGCCGTCCCGCGGCGGTTCATGACGAGGATCGCGCGGTCGCCTGCGTCGCTGTCGAGCGCCGCGAGCCCGGCCGCCAGCGCGTCCGAGATCAGGCCACGGTTGCCGGCGGCGAGCTCGGCGCGCAGGTCGACGGCCGTCACGGCGGGATCCGTTCCGGCCGGGCGCCGCGGCAGGACGGCGCGCCGGTACCGGCCGGCGCGCGCGTGGCCCATCGACTCGACCGACGGCGTCGCCGAGCCCAGGACGACCGCCGCCCCGGCGAGCCGAGCGAGCTCGATCGCCGCGTCTCGCGCCTGGAACCGCGGCGTCCGGTCGCTCTTGTAGGCGGCGTCGTGCTCCTCGTCGACGATGACGAGCCCGACGTCCGCGAGCGGCGCGAGGACCGCCGTCCGCGTTCCGACCACGAGATCGACGTCACCCGCGCGGATCCGGCGCCACTCGTCGGCGCGCTCGCCGTCGCCCAGCCCGGAGTGCACCAGCGCGATCCGCACCGGAAGGTCCGCGCGCAGCCGGTCGACGATCGGCGTCGCGAGCGCGATCTCGGGGACGAGCAGGATCGCGGGGCGCCCTCCCCCGAGCGACGCCTCGATCGCGTCCACGTAGATCGCGGTCTTGCCACCGCCCGTCACGCCGTCGAGCAGCAGCGGGGTCGGATCGTGACCCTCGATGGCGCCGAGGATCAGCCGGAGCGCGGCAGCCTGCGCGGCGGTGGGCGACGAGCCCGCCGGCCGGGCGCCGCGGACCGCCGCCGGGCGCGCGGCGAGCGGGACGCGCGGACGCTCGCGGACCTCGGCGCGCACGAGGCCGCGTCGCACGAGCCCCGCGAGCGCCGAGGATCCGTGGCGTTCCGCGATGGCTGCCGCCGCAACACCGTCGACGTCGGTGTTCGAGGCGAGCTCGGCGAGGGCGTCCGCCTGGCGCGGCCCGAGCGGACGGCCGGCGAGCCGATCGCCGGCGGCGAGCCGCCGCGCGGCGTCCCGGCCCGCATCCGTCGGCCACAGGCGCCGCTCGTAGCGCGGGCCGACGGCCGCACCGAGCAGGGTCCAGGTCAGCTCGACGAAGCCGCGGTCCGCGAGCGCCCGAAGGCGTCGCAGCAGCGTGGCGCGGCCGTCGCCGGCCGCAAGGTCGCGCACGGCCCGCGCACGTCCCGCCAGCTCGTCCAGCAGGTCGACCTCGTGCGGCGCGAGGGCGGCGGCCATCGCTTCGCCAGCCGTCGCGCCTCCCGCCGTCATCGCCGCCTCACCCGTGGGGGTCACCTCGGCGATCAGCTCGAGCCGCTCGAGCATGCCGGGCGGGAGCATCGCCCGGATGACGACGGCGAGCGGCGCGACGTAACGGCCCGCGAGCGCGCGCGCGAACGCGAGGGACATCGCCGGGAGGAGGGGCCCGTCGCTGTGCACCCGCGCGACGATCGGCCGGAGCGCGGCCTCATCCACCGGCCCCGTCGCCGGCCCCACGACCACGCCGATCGCCTGACGGCCGCCCTTGCCGAACGGAACGAGGACGGCCTCGCCGACCGTCACGCCCGCGAGCGCCGCCGGCACGACGTAGGTCCAGGTCCGGAGCCCCTGCCCCGCGGGGGCATCGACCGCGACCTCCACCTGCCGCGTCGGCTCGCGCGGGACGTCGGCGGCGCCTGCCTCGAGCCCGAGCGTCGACGACACCGCCGCCTCAGCCGATGCGGATCCGGCGGTCGGCGCTGCGCCGCTTCTCCTGCTCGACGATGGCCTCGATCTCCGCCGCCGTGCGATCGATCTCCCCAGTCTCGTTGACCACGACGCGGTCGTAGTCACCCTGCCGGGCGAGCTCGATGGCGGCGTTGCGCTGGCGGAGCTCGAGCTCGTCGGCGGTCTCGGTCGCGCGGGAGCGGAGCCGCTGGAACAGCGCCTCGAGCGACGGCGGGACGATGAACACCAGCAGCGCCTCGGGCACGCGCTCCTTCACGACCCGCGCGCCCTGGACGTCGATCTTGAGGATGACGTCGTGGCCGGCGGCCAGGGCCTCGATGACCTCGAGCCGCGGCGTCCCGTACCAGTTCCCGTGGACCTCGGCGGCCTCGAGCAGCTGTCCGGCGTCCTGGAGCTCGCGGAACGAGGCCGGTGTGAGGAACTGGTAGGACACGCCCGGGACCTCGCCGGGCCGCGGGCCGCGCGTCGTGCACGTGACGACGTAGTGGTAGTCGGGGTGCCGGCCGCGCCGCCGGAGCGCGTCGATGATCGTGTCCTTCCCAACGCCCGACGGGCCGCTGATGATCACGAGCTGCGCACCCGGCGCCCCCTCCCCGACCGCCGGCTGCTGTGTCACGCCGCGCCTCCCTGTCGCCCGCCGGCGGACGCCTCGACCTCGCGCAGCCCCTCGAGCACCGTCTCGAGCTCGGCGGGGAGCGGCGCCTCGACCCGGATCAGCCTCGCCGACGAGGGCGAGACGAGCTCGAGCCGCCACGCGTGCAGGAACAGGCGCCCGAGGCCGTCGGGGCCCTTGCGAGCGGTGCCGGTCCCGTACACGGGATCGCCGGCGACGGGGTGCCCGAGCGCCGCGAGATGGACGCGGATCTGGTGGGTCCGGCCGGTGATCAGGTCGAGCTCGAGCAGGGTCCACGCGGGAAACCGCTCGCGGACCCGGTAGCCGGTGGTCGCCTGCCGGCCGTCGGGCACGACGGCCATGCGCTTGCGGTCCTTCGGATCGCGGCCGATCGGCGCCTCGATGCGGCCGACCGATGCAGCGACCGAACCCTGGACGAGCGCGAGGTACGTCTTCCGGACACGCCGGGCCTTGAGCTGCGCCATCACCGCGGCCTGCGCCGCGTCGTTGCGCGCGACGATCAGCAGGCCCGACGTGTCGCGGTCGAGGCGGTGGACGATGCCCGGCCGCGCGACGCCCGCGATGCCGCCGTAGTGGTCGCCGCGGGCCAGCAGCGCGTTGACGAGCGTGCCGCGCCAGTGGCCGGGCGCCGGGTGTACGACGAGGCCCGCCGGCTTGTCGACGATCAACAGGTCGTCGTCCTGGTACGCGACGGGGACGTCGATGCTGGGGTCGGGCTCCAGGTGGTACGGGATCTCCGGCGGCGGGACCTCGAGCGTCACGCCGCCGCCGCGCACCTCGCTGTTGGCGCGCAGCCGGCGGCCGTCGTCGTCGACCAGCCGGCCCTCGGCGATCAGCTTCTGGACGTACGAGCGCGAGAGCCCCGTGCGGTCGGCGACGAACCGGTCCACGCGCCGGACGATCTCGCCCTCCGGGACGCGGAGCCGGCGAGGGCCGGGCTCGACGGACGGCGGGCCCGGCTCGAACGGGAGCGGGCCGTCGAGCTCCTCCTCGTCGAGCTCCCCGGGCTCGGCGTCGGGGGCGTCCTCGTCACCCGTCGCGGGCAACGCGGTGCCGGACGCGCCCGGGACCGGCCCGTCACGCATCCGCGCCCCACTCGGCGAGGGCCGGGACCACCGCCAGGAGCAGGAGCAGGAGGATCGCGGTCGTGATGCACGCGTCCGCGAGGTTGTACGTGTAGAACCGCCACGTCCCGATGCCCATGTCGACGAAGTCGACGACGTAGCCGTGGTTGAGCCGGTCGAGCAGGTTCCCGATCGCGCCACCCAGCAGCAGGCCGAGTGCCACGGTCACGAGGATCCCGTGGCCCGCACGCCGGTGGTAGTAGACGATCAGGCCCGTGACGCCGATCGACACGATGGCGAAGATCGGCGCCGACTGGGGCAGCAGGCCGAACAGGATCCCCGAGTTCTGCCCGTGGACGAACCGCAGCCAGTCGCCGAGCACGGTCATCCCCTCGCCCGGGTCGAGGTTCCCGATGATCCATCCCTTGGCGAGCTGGTCGACGATCACGACGGCGATCGCGATACCGGCGAACAGCAGCCACCGCCCCGCCGACGGCCCGCGCCAGGTCCCGGGCTTCGGGCGGCCGTCCACCACGGGATGCTCGCCGCCCGGGTCGTCATCGAGGAGCGCGTCGTCAGCGCCATCGCCGGACGCGCCGAGCCGTTCGGCGACCGCGTCGTCCAGCGCCACCTCAGGCGCCCCCCGTCGGTCGCAGGGCAATGCGGACGTCGCCCGCGTCGAGCCGCACGGTGGCCGCGATCGCGTCCTCCGGCGCCGCGTCGCGCCGCACGTCATCGGCGAGCGTCTCGGCGGCGACGGACGACAGGTACGCATCGAGCGAGCCGTCGGCGCCGCCGTGGACCCATAGCGTGATCCGGTCGTCGAGCTCGAGGCCCGCGTCCTTGCGCAGGTCCTGGATCGCGCGCTGCAGCTCGCGGGCATCGCCCTCCGCCCGCAGCTCCGGGGTGAGCGACGTGTCGATGACGACGACGATGCCATCGTGGTGGGCCACGGCGGTCCCCGGCCGCGGCGTCGCCTGGACCTCGACCTCGTCGGCCGCGAGCGTCTCGCCCTCGATCGTGACGGAGCCGTCCGGGTGGAGCTCGAAGCGGCCGTCGCGCGCGGCGGCCATCACGGCCGGGATCCGCGAGCCGAGCCGCTTGCCGACCTTCGGCAGCAGGACCTTCACGCCGCGGTCGACGAGCTCCGACTCGTCGCCGATGCGCTCGACGGCCTTGACGTTGGCCTCGGCGCGGATGACCTCGAGCAGCGCGTCGACGTCGGCGAGGTCGCGGTCCGGGAGCGCGAGCCACAGCCGCGCGAGCGGCTGGCGCGTCTTGAGCCCCGCCTGGCCACGGAGCGTCCGCGCGAGGTCGACCGCGGACCGCGCGACCGCCATCGACGCCTCGAGCGCCGGCTCACGCCACGACGCCGTGTCGTCCGTCGGCCAGCTCGTGAGGTGGACGCTGTCCGGCAGGGTCGGGATGACCGACACGACGAGGTTCTGGTAGAGCGTCTCCGACAGGAACGGCAGGATGGGCGCGATCGTCCGGCTGAGCGCGATGAGCGCGGCGTGGAGCGTTCCGAACGCCGCCCGCCGGTCCGCGGGATCGGCGCCGGACCGCATCCGCCGGCGGGACAGGCGGAGGTACCACGTCGACAGGTCGTCGATGAACGTGCTCACGAGGCGGGTCGCACCGAGCGCGTCGAAGTCCGCGAGCCGCTCGCCCGCTCCCTCCGCGGTCGCGGCCGCGCGCGACAGGATCCAGCGGTCGAGCGCGGCGGCCGCGCCGGCGTCGACGGTGGCCCGGTCGATTTGCCCCTCCGGCACCCAGCCCCCGAGCCGGGCGTACGTCACGAAGAACGCGTACACGTTCCAGAGCACCAGGAGCTCGCGCCGGGCCTCGTCGGCGGCGTGCCAGCCGAACAGGATGTTGTCGTCCGGTCGCGCCGACGCGTACATCCAGCGCATGACGTCCACGCCCATGCGCTCGGCGGCCTCGTCGAACTCGATCGCGTTGCCCCAGCTCTTGTGCATGGGGCGGCCGTCCTCGCCGAACAGCGTCGCGTAGCCGAACAGCGCCTTGTACGGCGCCTCGCGGCGGAGCACGGTCGACATCGCGAGCATCGCGTAGAACCAGTTGCGGAACTGGCCCGGGAAGCTCTCGGTCACGAAGTCGGCCGGGAACCACTTCGACCAGTACTCGGGATCCTCCCGGTAGTGGAGGGTGGAGAACGGCACGATGCCGGCATCCAGCCACGGGTTGCCGACGTCCGTGATGCGCGACACCGGCTCCCCGCACGACGAGCACGCGATCCTGACCTGGTCCACGAACGGGCGGTGCGGCGTGTGCCCCTCGAACGCGTCCCATCCCTCGATCGCCCGAGCCCGCAGCTCCTGGCGTCCGCCGATGACGTCGAACCGTCCGCACGCCCGGCAGTCGTAGATCGGCAGCGCCAGGCCGTAGTAGCGCTTCTTGGAGATCATCCAGTCGCGCATGTTGAGGAGCCAGTCGAGCTCCCGCTCGTAGCCGAAGTCCGGGATCCACCGGATTTCGTCGACCACGTCCATGATCTGGTAGCGCAGGCTGGCGTCGACCTCGGCGGGCGTCACCTGGTCGCGGGGCTTGTCGTAGACCTCGCCCATGCTGATGTACCACTCGTCGACGAGCCGGAACAGTAGCGGCGTGCCGCACCGCCAGCAGTGCGGATAGCGGTGGGCGTAGGCCTCGAGGTGGTAGAAGAACCCGCGCTGCTCGAGGTCGCTGATGATCGCCTCGGTGATCGCGGGCGCCTCGCGGCCGGAGAGCCAGCCGAAGCCCTCGACGTAGCGGCCGTCCTCGTCGATTGGCCCGATCACCGGCAGCCCGAGCGCCGTGCCGAGCTGGAAGTCCTCGGCGCCGCAGCCGGGCGCGATGTGGACGATGCCGGTGCCCTCGTCCTCGCCCACCTCGTCCCAGAGCACGACGCGGTGCTCGTAGGCGCCCTCGCCGAAGGCCCTCTCCACGGCCGGCAGCCCGTCGAACGGTCCCGCGTAGCGCCACCCGGCAAGCTGGGCGCCCGGCCGCTCCTCGACGACGGTGAACGGGCCGCGAAGCGCCTGGCGAAGCGTTCCCTTGGCGAGCCAGTACAGGTCGTCGCCCTGGCGGACCTTGACGTACTGCAGATCCTCGCCGACCGCGGCCGCGACGTTCGCGGCGAGCGTCCACGGCGTCGTCGTCCACACCAGCAGGCTCTCGCCAGGCCGGTCCAGCAGCGGGAAGCGGACGGTGAGCCCCGGATCCTCGCGGTCCTGGTAGCCCTCGTTGAGCTCCATCTGCGACAGCCCGGTGCCGCACCGCGGGCACCAGGGCATGGTGTCGTGGCCGCGGTAGATCCAGCCACGGCGGTGGCATTCCGCGAGGAACGCCCAGATGAGGTCGTTGTTCTCGTTGCTGAACGTGAAGTAGCTGCCGCCGACATCCGGCATCCCGAGCCGGCCGACGACCATCTCGACGGTGTCCGTGACCGGGCCGTTCGGGCCCTCGATCGTCACCTGCTGCGCCGGGTCCGCCTTGAGCAGGTCGCGCAACCGGAGCAGCTCTGCCGGGTCGTTCCAGTCCATCCAGTAGCCGAGCCGGATGCTCTGCTCCGTCTGGCGGGCCGCGAACGTCAGCACCCGCTGCTTGCACAGGCTCACGAACTCCGCGATGCCGAACGCCTCGATGTCGCGCTTGGACGTGAAGCCGAGGTCGCGCTCCACGTTGACCTCGACCCACAGCCCCTGGCAGTCGAAGCCGTTCTGGAAGCGCTCGTCCTGTCCGAGCATGGCGTGGTAGCGCTGGAACAGGTCCTTGTACGTCCGGCCCCAGGCGTGGTGCACGCCCATCGGGTTGTTGGCGGTGATCGGGCCGTCGAGGAAGGACCACCGCTCGTTGCCGGCGTTCTGGGCGCGCAGGCGCGCGAACGTCCGGCGCTCGGCCCACGCGCGGAGGAGGTCGTGCTCCTGCGCGACGAAGTCGGGCTTGGCGGTGACGGGTCGGAACATCGGGCCTCGGTGGATCGCCGGCGCGCGCTGGTGGGGACCCGCCGCGGCGGTAACCCAGTCTATCGGCTGCGTCCGGAGCAGGGATCGGCGGCCCCGGCTACCATTCCGCGCGATGTCGACACCCCCGCGGGCCCCCCGCCCGCCGCGCTCCCGGTCCGCGTTCGCTGCGGCGTTCCTCTCCCTCGTCTTCCCCGGGCTCGGCCACGCCTACGCCGGCGCGTGGACGCGCGCGCTCGCCTTCGCGGCGCTGCCGCTGCTGCTGATCGCGCTGCTCGGCGGGATCGCGCTCCGCGCGGACCGCGCGGAGCTCCTCGGGACGATCATCGACCCCGGCGTCCTGACGGCGATCTTCATCGGCAACATCCTCGCCCTCGTGTACCGCGTCGTGGCGGCGATCGACGCGTGGCAGGTCGCGCGGTTCCTCAACGCGAACGACGCCTCCGGCGACGGCCGTGCGGGCCGCAGCCGCCTGCCGCTCAACCCGGTGTCCGCGGCGGGGCTGATCGCGGTGGTCCTGGTGATCGGCGCCGGGCACCTCGCCATCGCGCGCTACAACGTCCTCGCGCTCGACCTCGTCAACTGCGTGTTCAACGAGGACGGCACGTCCGACTGCAGCGAGCCCGCCGACACGCCGCCGCCCGGCGCGTCGGGGTCGGCGGACGCCGGGGACACGCCCGACCCGTCGGATGCTGCCGCGCCGTCCCCGACCGACGCCGTCCCGACCCCCGAGCCGGGTGCGTCGGGCACGCTCGCGCCCACTCTCCCACCCTGGGACGGCAAGGAGCGGCTCAACGTCCTGCTGGTCGGCGCCGACACGCGCCCCGGCGACGCGACCTTCAACACCGACACGCTGATCGTCGTGTCCGTCGACCCCGTCAGCAAGCAGGTCGCGATGTTCCAGGTCCCGCGCGACATGGTCGACGTGCCGGTGCCAGCCAACGCCCAGGGGACGTGGGGCAGCATCTACGGCGGCAAGATCAACAGCTGGCTGACGCAGAACCGGAACCGCGGCGACCTGTGGCCCGGCAAGACTTCGACGGCGCGCGGGTTCAACGCGCTGAAGGCGATCCTCGGGCAGCTCTACGGGCTCGACATCCGGTACTACATCAAGGTCGATTTCCAGGGCTTCCGGAAGGTCGTCGACACGCTCGGCGGCGTCCAGATCAACGTCCAGATGCCGGTGTACGAGAGCCAGTACCCCGCCGGCGGCACGGCGCTCCGGCGCGTCTACATCCCGGCTGGCCCGCAGCATATGACCGGCGCGCAGGCGCTGATCTACGCCCGCTCCCGCCATCGCGCGGCCGGCGGCGACTTCGACCGCGGACGGCGCCAGCAGCGCGTGCTGCTCTCGCTGCGCGAGCAGATGAACGCCCAGTCGATCATCGCCAACCTGCCGTCGCTCGTCGACGCGCTCAAGCGCTCGATCAGCACCGACGTCCCGACCTCGCAGCTGCCGAAGCTGCTGGCGCTCGCCGAGAGCGTGGACACGCGCGACATCCGGTCCTACGTGTTCGCGCCGAACTTCTACGCGACCGAGTGCCTGGACTGCCCGCCTCGCGGCTACATCATCACGCCCAACATCGCCCGGATCCGGAACGCGGTCCGCAACGCCTTCAACGTCAGCCCCGACCTGCTCGACATCCGGGACCGCCTGGGGTCCGAGGCGGCGAACGTGTGGCTGTACAACGCGTCGGGCAAGAACGGCCTCGCCACGCGCGCGGCCGACTACCTCACGTACTACGGGCTCGAGGCGTCCGCGCCGAACAAGAAGGTGCCGACGGCGCCCGCGACCCGGATCGTCGTCTACAACGGCGCCGAGAAGGAGATGCCCGAGACGATCAAGTACCTCGAGCAGCTCTATGGGACGACCGTCACGACCGCCACGGACCCGTCGGTGACGGTCGACATCATCGTGACGCTCGGGCAGAACGCGCCCGACCGGACCGTGGACGCGGTCGGCTAGATCGGAAGCGACCGCGAGCGGGGCCCGGGCGCTCAGCGCGGGACGGCGGTGAGCCAGCTCCGGTACTCGGGCAGCGTGCCCCGGACCGCCGCGAAGTAGCGCTCGCTGAGCAGGCGCGCGACCGGCCCGATGCGCCCGTCGCCCACCGGCCGGTGGTCGACCTCGACGACGGGGCTCATCTGGACGCCCGTCCCGCACAGGAAGACCTCGTCGCAGACGTACAGCTCCGAGCGGTCGATCGAGCGGATCTCGGACGCGACGCCGGCGTCGCGCGCGAGCGACAGGATCGCGCGTCGCGTCACGCCCTCGAGGATGTCGTCGGACACCGGCGGCGTGATCAGGACGCCGTCGCGCACGACGAACAGGTTCGCGGCGGACGCCTCGGACGCGTGGCCGTCGGGCGTCAGCACAAGCGCCTCGTCGAAGCCGTTGAGCTCGGCCTCCGACTTCTGGAAGGCCATGTTCACGTAGCCGCCGACGATCTTCCCCCGCGCCGGCAACGCCTCATCGGCGTTGCGGCGCCAGGAGCTGGTCATGATCCGGACGCCCTTCTCGATGTCGATGTAGTTCCCGAACGGCGTCGCGATGACGTACAGCTCGTGGTCGAGGTGGTGCAGCCGGACGCCGATGGCCTTCGTGCTCTTGTAGAACGACGGCCGGATGTACACGTCCTCGCGGAAGTCGTTGCGCCGGACGGTCTCGAGCACGATCGAGGCGAGCTCGTCAGCGGACGGGAGGTCGTCCATGAGGAGGATCTTCGCGCTGTTCCGGATGCGCTCGACGTGCTCGCGCAGGAACAGGACGTAGAGCTCCTGCTGGTTGGCGTTCCAGTACCCGCGGATGCCCTCGAACGTCGCCGTCCCGTACATGAAGGCGTGGGTCATGATGCTGACCTTCGCCTCGCCGAGGGGAACGTACGCGCCTTCGAAATAGGCGATGAGCTCCTCGGTCGGGCGGGACTGGCTCGGCTGGGCGGGCGCGGCGGCGGCCGCGCTGCCCGACGGCTGCTGGGTGAGCATCGGGTCGGCTCCACGGTCGGATGCGGCGTCGCCGCCGCGGGGCTGGTGGCCGCGCCAGTCTAGCACCGGGGCCTGGCGGCTCCCTCCGGGCCGGAGGTCACCCGACGGGCAGGACCCCGGCGATCGCGAGCCCGACGATGGCGAGGTAGACGACGTACAGCAGGCCGCCGACGAGCAGCGACCGGCCGTCGAGGACGTGGCGCCGCCACATCGGGCCGAAGATCGCGGCGACGGCGATGAACGCCATCCCGGCCGACAGGAACGCGATCGCCGAGTCCTCGTTGACGTGCCACGAGGCGCCCGCGAAGACCAGGGCGACGACCGTCGGGATGGCCGACTGGAAGACCATCGCCCCCGTGATGTTCCCCATCGCGAGCGTGTCCTTCCCCTGGCGGACCCAGATCAGCGAGTTGAACTTCTCCGGCAGCTCCGTGGCGATCGGCGCGATCACCAGCGCGAGCAGCAGCTGGCTCACGCCGAGCGAGTGCGCGAGCTGCTCCACCGCCCCCACGAACAGCCACGCGCCGCCGACGATGCACACGAGCGCGACGATCACCTGCACGTTGACGATGCGCAGCCGCGGGACGGACGGGTCGCGGCGGCGGGCGCGCCGGTCGAGGCCGTGGAGCCGCAGCGGCGCGAGCTCCTCGACCTCCTCCTCGGCGTCGGCGTCGAAGTGGCCCTTGACGTACCAGGCGTACATCCCGAGCAGGAGCACCGCGACGACGACCCGCAGCCAGCCGAGGTCCGGCGGCAGGAACGCCGTCGCGACGGCGATCGCGTAGGCCACGACGAAGTACCGGATGTCGTGGACGAGCACGGTCGTGTCGACGACCATCGCCGTGTCCGACGCCCGCCGGCGGCGCCAGAAGATGACGCCGACGCCGGTCACGAACATGGCCAGCGTCGAGAGCATGAACGGCGCCCCGAGGATCGCGCCGACCCCGACCGCATCGGTCTCGGCGCCGGCCCCGCCGAAGCCGATCGCGATGATCGGGATCATCGTCTCGGGCAGCGCCGTGCCGACCGCCGCGAGCACCGAGCCGACGGCGCCCTGGGCGAGCTGCAGCTTGCGCCCGAACCACTCGATGCCGTTGGTGAACAGCTCGGCGCCCACGAGGATGACCACGAACGCGACGACGAGGACGAGGACGTCCACGGTCAGCCCTCGAGCCGGATCGCGGCGCCGACCGACGCCAGGACGACGAGCAGGACGGCGGCCGAGATGAAGGCCAGCCGCCAGTCCCCGGCGGCGAGGAACCCGACGCCGGCGACGACCACGCGTCCGATGGGCAGCGCGAGGACGAGGACGATGCCGGCCCACAGGAACCCTTCCGACCGCAGCGCGACGAGCGCCGAGCGGATGGACCCCGGGTCGAACGGCGCGACCGCGCCGGGCGCCAGCGGGTCGACGCCCGACGCGAGCGTCAGCACGACCCCGACCGCGATGAGCGTCATCGCGATCCACGTGCCGGCGACCAGCAGCCGGCCGATCGCCGCCTCCATCGCCCACGCCGTGTCCGGGCCGGACCGCGCGGCGGCGCGAACGTTCATCGCCCGAGCGCCTTGAGCGTCATCTCGACCGCGGTATACAGCAGCACGGCGACGAACAGCCAGCGCAGCACGCGGACGTCGACCCGGTGCGCCAGCCGCGACCCGAGCGACGCGCCGGCGAACACGCCGAGCGCGATCGGGCCGGCGACGAACGGGTTGATCTGGTCGCGGACGAGGTAGATGACCGCGGACGCGACCGCGGTGATCCCCATCATCAGGTTGCTGGTCGCGGTCGACGTCCGCAGCGGGACACCCATGACGAGGTGCATCACCGGCACCTTGACGATGCCGCCGCCGACGCCGAGGAGCGCCGAGTTGAGGCCCGCCACGACCGAGCCCGCCATGCCCGCCGGCACGCGACGCACGAGGTATCCCGGACCGGAGATCGCGGCCGCGAAGGTGGCGGGGACCGGCGCGCCGGCGAGCGCGGGCACGAGGCGCGGCGCCTGCCCGGCGCGGTGGTCGCCTTCGGTCGGCGCGACGGCCGGGATCGCGCCGGCGGGTTGCGTGTCGGCGGTCACGCCGGGAGCCGCGTCCCGCCGCCGGGCCATCGACAGCGCGACCCAGACGAGCAGCACGGCGAACAGCGCCGCGAGCACGCGCTCGTCGATGAGGAACGCGACGAGCCCGCCGACGAGCGCCCCCGACGCCGAGAACAGCTCGAGCGTCATGCCGAGCTTCAGGTTGGCGACGTGCCGCTGCAGGTACACGGCCGCCGAGGCGCTCGAGGTCACGATCACGGCGACGAGCGAGATCGCGATCGCCTCGCGCAGCGGCAGGCCGATCGCGAGCGACAGCAGCGGCACGATGAGCACGCCCCCGCCGAGCCCGAGCAGCGACCCGAAGACGCCCGCGGCGGCACCGCCGGCGAGCAGCACGAGGACCGCGGTCACCGCGCGGTGACCCGTCCGGACGCTGGCTCCCCGTGCGTGCGGCGGGGCGCGGTCACGACGTCAGGGGCGCAGGTGCTGCGGCGCGTACGGCAGGAGCGCCACGTGGCGGGCGCGCTTGAGCGCCACGGCGAGCTCGCGCTGGTGCGCGGCGCACGTGCCGGTCTTGCGGCGCGGCTCGATCTTCGCCCGCTCCGAGAGGTATCGGCGGAGGCGGTTGACCTCCTTGTAGTCGATGGCGACCGTCTTGTCGGCGCAGAAGGAGCAGACCTTGCGGCGCCGGCGATCGCGGTAGTAGTCGTCGCGCTTCTTGGCTCGCGGGGGCATATGCGTGTCTCCTGGTGTGGTGGCGGCGTGCGCCGCCGTGGCGGCCGGTCAGGCCGCGCGAAGGATCGTCAGAAGGGGAGGTCGTCGAGGTCGTCGGGCGTCGGCTGGGGGGTACGCGTCGGTCGAACGCCACCGCCGCCGGACTCTCCTCCACCGCCCGAGGCGCCGCCGCCGAACCCGCCGGCCGGTGCGCCGAACGAGCCCTCGTCGTCGCGAGCGCGCTCGCCGAACGCGATCACGTTGTCCGCGGTGACCTCGAGCGACACGCGCTTCTGGCCGTCGCGGGCCTCGTACTCGCGGGTCCGGAAGCGGCCCTCGACGAACACCCGGTTGCCCTTGCGGAACTGCTCGGCGGTGCGCTCTGCGCGATCGCCCCAGACCGTGACGCGGTACCAGTCGGTCTGGTCGTCCGACCACTCGCCGGTCTGTGCGTCGCGACTCCGGTGGCTGACCGCGACGCTGAACTCCGTCACGGGCCGGCCGTTGGGCGTGTAGCGCATCTCGGGGTCGCGGCCGAGATTGCCGATGATCATGACCTTCGCGAACGCCATCGTCGCGTCCTCTCGTCAGTCGATGGCCGCGGGCGCGGCCTCGCTCTCCGACTCGTCGATCTGCTCGCCGGTCGGCTCGTCGTCCTCGTCCTCGGCCGGCGGGAGGTCCGCGTCGGGGTCGGCACCGTCGGTCGCGGCCGCGTCGCGGCGCACCTTGACGGGCTTGATCGCCCGGGTCACGAGGTAGCGCAGCACGTCCTCGGTGATCTGGAGGCTGCGCTCGAGCTCCGCGATGGCCTCGGCCGGGCTCTCGAACACCACGATGTGGTACGAGCCCTCGCGGTAGCGGTCGATCGGATACGCGAGCCGGCGGCGGCCCCAGGGCGCGACCTTGACGATCTGGCCGCCCTCGGCGACGACATAGCGCGTGGTGCGGTCGATGACCGCGGACGCTCGCTCATCCGGCGCGTCCGGCTTGAGCACGAGCATGAGTTCATAGCGGCGCACGGCCTGCTGTTCTCCTTCCCATGGGATCTGCCCCGCTGACGGCATGCCGGCGCGGAGCCGAAAGGACGGCTGGGAGGATAGCACGGCTCCCGGCGTCCTCCCGGATCGCGTGTATCCTCTCGCCGTCACTGCCCGGTGACGGCCTGCCCTGGGGGAACCGTGCAGCTCTCGATCCTGCTCCTCGCCGCCGACCGGTCCTCGGTCCAGGCGCTCGCGGCCGCGCTCACGGAGGCGGGGCACGGCGTCACGGTCGCGACCAAGCCCGAGGACGCGGTGTCCGCGGCGGCGAAGTACAGCCTCGTGATGATCGACGCGGTCGCGCCGCCCGTCACGGTCGCGGACGTGGTCACGATGCTGCGCTCCGCGAGCCCGCCCGTCGAGGTGCCCGTTCTCGCGGTCGCCCCGTCCGCGGCGCTGGACGACCGCATCGCGCTGCTCGAGGCGGGCGCGGACGACGTCATCGCTCGGCCGTTCGACGAGCCGGAGCTGATGGCCCGCATCGAGGCGCTGACGCTCCAGGCCCAGCGGGCGCAGATCGGGCCCGGCGTCGCGGCGATCGGCGACGTGAACCGCCATCGCCTGGTGACGCTGTTCAGCCCGAAGGGCGGCGTCGGCACGACGACCGTGGCCGTCAACCTCGCGCTCGTGGCGGCCGAGTCGCAGCCCAACAAGGTCCTGCTGATCGACCTCGACCTGTCGTTCGGGCAGGTCGCGTCGCACCTCAACCTCATGCCCAAGCAGACGCTGCTCGAGCTGTCCCGCGACGAGACGGCGCTGCGCGACACGGAGCTGTTCCGCACGTACGTGATCCACCACGCGAGCGGGCTCCACATCCTGGCGTCGCCGCCGTCGCCGACGTTCAGCGCGTTGATCAGCTCCGAGCAGGTCGAGGCCGCCGTCACCCGCGCGCTCGAGGCGTACGAGGTCGTCGTCGTCGACGCGGGGACCGCCGTGGACCAGCGGCTCGGCGTCCTGTTCAGCCAGTCGGAATCGGTCGTCGTGCCGGTCGTCCCGGAGATCCCGGCCCTGAACGCGATCCACACGCTGCTCGACCAGCTCGCGGAGTCCGGCCGCATCGGCGCCCAGACGCTGTTCGTCCTGAACCACACCTTCTCGCGCGACCTGCTCAAGCAGGCGGACGTCGAGACGGCCCTCGGGTCGAAGATCGCGTCCGAGCTCCCCTACGACCCGATCGTCTACCTCAAGGCGGTGAACGAGGGCGTGCCGGTCGTCCGTGGCGCGCCACGGTCGCAGCCCGCGGACCGGTTCCGGTCGCTCGCGACGACCGTGTTCGGGACGGGGCTGGTCGGCAGTCTCCCGGTGGCGGCGAAGCCCGAGCGCCGGGGCCTCTTCGGCCGCCGCTAGCGCCGCTGGCTCGCGCGGCGGTCGCCGGCGTCGAACAGGTAGCGGTCGAGGAACGCGTTGCGGAACGTGCCGTCCGGGTCGAGGCGTACGGCGAGGGCCCGTGCGTCGGCGATCCTCGGGTAGCGCGACGCGACGGTCCGGGGCGCGAGCGCGAATAGCTTGCCCCAGTGCGGTCGCGGCTCGAACGGCTCGAGGGCGGTTTCGATCGCGGGCAGCAGCGCCTCCACGTCACGCACCCGTGGCCGCCACGTGAAATGGAAGGCGACCGACGGGCGGGCGAACGCCGGGCTGAGCCACAGGTCGTCGGCGGCGATCGTGCGCACCTCGGTCACGAACACCAGCGGCGCGACGCGCTCGCGGAGGGCGTCCAGGGCATCGAAGGCGGCGATCGCATGCCGCCGGTCGACGAGGTACTCGGACTGGAGCTCCTCGCCGGCGCTCGGCGTGTGGTCCAGCCGGAAGTGCGGCAGGCGCGCGTGCCACG